>JBMOHV010000039.1:0-16629 GCA_049317645.1 Bacteroidia bacterium | reverse complement strand
CCAAGAACAGCCCCAAGAATACCAAGAACCCCCCACGGGTCCCTTGATAATTCGAGGCCCAGTCACCAACCATGAACCCCTGCGAACCCGCGAGATCGTGCGCCTCAACCCCCTCGACGGGACCTTTGAATGGCTAGGTAGGGCCGATCTGACCATCCAAACCGGGGGTCATACCCTCCTAACAGATGAATTAGAGGCCCAAATTCGCCAAACAGCGGGGGATTATCCGCAATTGTCCTGGCTTTTGAGCCCTCATTGGTACCTTGCACCCCTCCAAGACCCGGTCTGGGGGGAGCAAGTGGCCCTATGCCTGCCCAAGAGTCTGCTGGAGACCCTCCCCATAGGCCCCCTTCGCCCCGAAACCTTCGCCCCTTGCCTTTCCAAAGCGGCTTATCCCCGCTACCTTGTGATCGTCCCCGAAGACTCCTTCGCAACAGCCGGCAAGGTCCGCCGCTTGGACTCCGCAGCCTTGGCCCTCCTGGACCCCAAACCCTTGACCGGGGGCTATCGTTTTGTGGGAAAATTGTAGGTTTTTTCCACAAAAATTCGTTATTTCGGGAATGCAAGGCATTTACGGTTTGATAACATCGTTTTTGCCGGCCATCCAAACCAAAAACTCCCTAAACCAAACCATGAAACACACCAAACGCTCGGGCTTTGTTGGACAAGCCTTTTTGTTGATCCTGCTGCTGTGGATTCCTCAGCTGAGCGCAGGCCAGGGTTCCGGCAGCATTGCCGGCCGCATCGTGGACAAAGGCAATCAACCCATTATCGGCGCCAATGTCACGGTCAAAGGCAGCAGTACCGGATCCGCCACCGATTTGAACGGAAACTACAGCATCGGAAACCTCAAGCCTGGCAATGTGACCTTGGAGGTTTCCTACCTGGGTTACAAAACCCAATCCGTTTCCATTATGGTACGCTCCTCCGGCGTGGGGACCGCCAATTTTACCCTCACCGAAGACGCCCAACTCCTGCAGGAAGCCGTCATTGTCGGTTACGGAACCACCCAAACCCGGGATCTCACCGGGGCGGTCACGGCCATTCCGTCCAAAGTTTTTCAACAAGGGAATTTCTCGACGCCTGAACAACTCGTCATCGGCAAAACCCCCGGGGTCCGCATCACCAACAACAGCGGTCTTCCCGGCGGTGGTTCGGTCATTCGTATCCGCGGTGGTTCATCGTTGAACGCCAGCAACGATCCTTTGATCGTGATCGACGGTGTACCGGTGGATAACGGCGGTATTGCCGGTGCGGCCAATCCCTTGGCCCTCCTCAACCCCGAAGACATCGAAACCTTCACCGTCCTCAAAGACGCCTCCGCCGCAGCGATTTACGGTTCCAGAGCGGCCAACGGGGTCATCCTGATCACCACCAAAAAAGGCGCCGCTTCGGACCGCGTCCGGGTTGAACTCACCACCAATTCCTCGGCCAAACAAATCACACGCACCGTCAATGTCCTGGACACCGCCCAGCTCAAACAACTCATTCGCGAAAAAGGCACCATCGCTCAGAAAAACCTCCTCAACCAGCCCTCGGCCAACAATTCAACCGACTGGCAAAGCGAAATTTATCAACTAGCCCTGATCAACGACATCAACCTGACCCTATCGGGCGGTATCAAGGACCTCCCCTACCGCTTGGGCTTTGAACGATACGACGAACAAGGCAACCTTCGCACCGGCAAATTGGAACGCACCGGCCTCAACCTCAACCTCAGCCCCAAAATCGGCCCCTACCTCAAAGTCGATCTTAACACCAAATACTTTAATCTCCAAAACCGTTTTGCCGACGGCGGCGCCATCGGTTCCGCGGTCGTTTTTGACCCATCGCGCCCTGTCAAACGCGATACCAGCGCTTACAACGGGTATTTTGAATGGGCCAACAACGCTCAACCCCTGCAATTGGCCACCAAGAACCCCATGGGCTTGTTGAACCAAAAAGAAGACCGCAGTTCGGTCAATCGCTTTATCGGGAATGTGTTACTAGACTTTGAGACGCCCGGCCTGTCGGACCTGCACTTCTTCCTTAACCTGGGGGGCGATTTCTCATCCAGCACGGGATCGGTGGTCATTGATTCCAACGCCGCCGCCGTTTGGACCCGTCGCGGAGTCAACAACCAATACGCGATGACCAAAACCAACCGCCTCATCGATACCTATTTTAATTACAAAAAGGAACTCAAATCTTTGCTGTCCAGCATGGATGTGACCGGTGGTTACAGCTTCCAGCACTGGAGCACCGAAAGCCCTACCTTCCCGGACATTAGCCAGCGCGGGGATACCATCCAGAAGCCCAACCCCTTTGATTTCTTCACCGAGAATGCCCTGATGTCCTTCTACGGTCGTTTGAATTATACCTTCCTGGACCACTACCTCTTGACCGCTACATTGCGCGCCGATGGTTCCTCTCGCTTTGCCCCCGAAAACCGCTGGGGCTTGTTCCCATCGGTGGCCTTTGCCTGGCGCATGAGCGATTTGGGCTTTTTTAACAGCCTTCCCGCTATCTCCAATATGAAGTTGCGCATTGGTTGGGGCGTCACCGGCCAACAAGACGGTATCGGCGATTACAGCTATTTGGCCAACTACAGCCAGAGCACACCGTCGGCCTATTACCAATTTGGTAACAATTTCCTCCCGATGTTGCGCCCTCAGGGCTTTGACGCCAACCTCAAGTGGGAAGAAACCTCCAGCACCAACATTGGTTTGGATTACGGCTTTTTCAAAAACCGCATCAACGGTTCGATTGATTATTACAAAAAGAAGACCTACGATCTTTTGGCCGTCATCCCCACCATCGCCGGCACCAATTTCTCGGACCTCATCCTCACCAATGTGGGCGACTTGGAGAACGAAGGTGTCGAATGGAACATCAATGCCGTGGCCATTGATAACAAAGAAATGAACCTCGAATTTGGGTTCAATGCCACCTGGAACCGGACCACGATCACCAGGTTGACCCGGGTACCCGATTCCACCAACCAAGGTATTCTGGTCGGTGGTATTTCAGGCGGTGTTGGTAACACCATTCAGATTCACAGTGTGGGCTACACTCCGAACACTTTCTACATGTACAATCAAATTTACGGCGCCGATGGCCGTCCTTTGGAGGGCAAATACTGGGCCCCCAACGGCAAAGACACCATCAGCAGCCCAACGGCCAAGGATCTTCAAAGGGACAAAAACCCCATCCCGACCGTTTATCTCGGTTTCTTCTCGAACCTTCGCTACAAGAAATGGAACGCCGGTTTCAGCATGCGGGCTGAATTGGGCCGTTACATGTACAACAATGTCAATTCCAACAACGGAACCCTGGCCGGTACCGGTGGCAGTCTTGGGTTCATCAACAACATCACGACGGATTACCTCAACACCGGCTTCCGTCTCAACCAACTCAAATCCGACTATTACCTGGAGCGGGCCGACTTCCTCCGCATGGACAACCTCTTTGTCGGCTATGATTTTGGCAAGCCCTTTGGTACCGATCTGGCTTTCCGCCTTTCGGCATCGATCCAAAACGTTTTTGTGTTAACGAATTATTCGGGCGTTGACCCCGAAATCTTTGGAGGTATTGATAACAACATCTACCCGCGCGCCCGTGTTTACAGTGTCAACCTCAACTTCAAGTTTTAATCCTGTTAATCTCTAGGTTATGAAAATTTTATCTCTCCTTTCGCATGCTCTTCGCGCTCCGGGTTTGGCTGTTGCGGTTCTTCTTGTGGGGCTCACCACCTCCTGCTTTGACGGGCTCAACCTCTACCCCAAATACGGCTTGAACAGCGCAACGGTCTACGCGCCTTGCGATACCTGCCGTAACAAAACGGATAATTACACCATGGTGCTCGCCAAAATCTACGGAGGCCTTTCCCTCTCAGGCAACCAAGGTCCTGCCGGTCAAGGCGATATCTCTGGCGATGAGGGCTTTTCCCAATACCTCCGCGTCCTGTGGAATCTCCAGGAATTGCCGACCGAAGAGGCCCTTTGTGCTTGGTCTGGTGATGCCTCGATTCGGGATTTGAATGAGGCTGACTGGAATTCTCAGAGTTCATTTGTGAACATGATGTACGCACGGATTTTCTACCAGGTTCCGCTTTGCAACGAGTTCATCTACTATTGTTCCGAAGATTGGTTGGCCGACAAAGCCTTCTCGGCTTCGGAGAAAGCCACTATCCTGGGCTACAAGGCCGAGGCCCGTTTCATGCGTGCCCTCAGTTATTACCACGCCATCGACCTTTTCGGAAAAGTACCCTTGGTGACCGAAGAAGATCGCCCCGGATCGAGTATCCCCGAACAAGCCAGCCGTGCCCAACTCTTCACCTATGTTGAGTCCGAGCTCAAAGAAATCGAAAACCTTTTGCCCGAACCCCGTTCCAACCAGTACGGCCGGGTTGACAAGGCGGCCGCTTGGGCCCTGCTCGCTCGCCTTTACCTCAATGCCGAGGTCTATATCAACACGCCCAAATACAGCGAATGCGCCACCTATTGCCAAAAGGTCATCGACGCCGGGTATTCCTTGGAGCCGCAATACGCCAACTTGTTTTTGGCTGATAATCACTTGGCTACCAACGAAATCATCTTTGCCATCAATTTTGATGGACTCCGCTCACAGAATTACGGCGGTACCACGTTCTTGGTCAAAAGCTCCACGCCCTCTGCCCCTACGGCAGCCTACCGAGAAAAGCGGGGCACGGACGGTGGCTGGGCAGGTAACCGGGCCACCCCCCAGGTATGGAACTGGTTCCCGGCCGACAGCAGCGACTCTCGCAAATTCCTTTTGGATACCATTGGGATGACCACCGACCTTAGCCTGCAAACAGATTGGACTGAATTCAGTAAAGGGATTCTGGTTTCCAAGTTTTGTAACAAAACCCGCAGCGGTGGATACGGCAACGACCCTCAGCGGAACTTTATGGATATTGATTTCCCCATCTTCCGATTGGCCGATGTTTATTTGATGTACACCGAAGCCATTGTACGTGGCGGCGCCGGGTCTTCAGGAAACGCCATTGAATACTACAACCGGGTACAGCAAAGGGCCTACGGCAACAATTCCAACAACATCAGCGCATTGCCCACCCTCAACCAACTCTGCGACGAAAGAGGTCGGGAATTGTTATGGGAAGGATTGCGTCGTACGGATTTGATTCGCTTCAATCGCTTCATTGAAGGCGATTACCTCTGGCCATACAAAGGCGGTCCCGCGGCCGGTCAAGCGATCAACCCCAAATTCAAGGTTTATCCCTTACCCCTTTCGGATATCATCGCCAACCCCAACCTGACCCAAAACGACGGGTACTAAGCGAGCCGCCCAAGGCCCAACACCGGGCTAAGGCCGGATCAAGCGAGCACTGCGGCCCTGCGGCCCGCGGATGATATAAACCCCGGGTGAAACCCCGGCGGGCCAAGAGGGGCAATGCACCCACTGGTATTGTCCGTCGTGTTGGGTTTCCATGCGATCCAATATCCGGCCCTGCACATCCGTTAATTGCAGGCTCTGCGATTCTGGGTTGGTGGACGGCCAGCGGACCGTAAAGCCTTCAGCCGCTGGGTTGGGATACACCTCCAAATCACCATTACGGGGTGTTTCCCACCAATCACCGGCCTCGTTATGACCCAAGGCCAGGTTGGGCGGACTCAGTCGACGAGAGGTATAAAGTTTGTAAACACCGGGGTCCCAATTCACGTTGATGGTCAAATTGGTTACCTGGACACTATCGCCCGTAAAATAATCGTAATACCACCCATTGTCCGGAAACAGCAAAATGCCTTGCCGTACGGCAACATCCCAATTGCCGGCCGCCACAACGTGCATGTCCGGGTGCACCAAACGAATTTGCTTGATTCCGCCCGCCACCGCCAAAAAGAAAGAATCCGTCGCAAAAGCCGGCTCGTTCTTGTGCAGCTGATTCATGGCCGACCAAATCCGATACAGGTATTTGCGCTCCGGGGTGGTGAAATAATCCCAACGCACCGGTTTGGCATCGGTTCGACAATTGGCGTTCACGGTTCCATTGGGACAGCGGTTAATCGAAAAATCATAGCCCAATTCCCCAAACTGCCATAACATTTTGGGACCGGGGATGCTCATCAAAAAAACAGGGACCAATTCCTGCCTTTTGAGAGCAGTATTCAGGTTGCGAACATTGACCAAAGAATTCTGAGCGCCAAATTGCAGATTCTTGTACATCAGGCGCTCTTCGTCGTGACTTTCGGCATAAGCCATGACCCCCGGCTTATTCCATCCCCTGGCTTTGTGACTGGCCCAGCTAAAAGACGAGTTGGTAGGAAAGCCCATAGTGCCTTCATTGAACGCATAATTCAAGTTGCCCCATAACAACATTCCGTAATCGCCCAGAACCTTCTCCTCATCGTTGTTGGCCAAGTGTTCCAAGATGACATAGGAATTCGGTGACATCGCCCACATCGAATCGGCCACCCGCCTCCACAAAGCCACCCGAGCCGCATCGTAATTACCCCACGCGCCGGTATTACCCAATGTATTGGTCTGCGTAAAGCCTTTGGATAAATCAAAACGATAGCCGTCCACTCGATACTCCATCAGCCAATGCCTGACCACCCGGTTCAGCAAACGGCGCGTTGCCGGACTCTCGTGATTGAAATCATTGCCTACATTAAAGTCATGTTTGGGGACAGGGTTGAAATACGGACTGTTCGCCGCCGGGCGATTGTTAGCGGCATCCCACCACAATTGAGCCAGCGGGCTTTGGCCAAAGGCATGGTTCATCACAACATCCACCACCACCGCAATACCCCGTCCATGGCAGGAATCAATCAGTGCCTTGAGGTCGCTTTCGGTGCCATAGGCCTTGTCAGCCGCCAGGTGAAAGCTGGGGTTGTATCCCCATGAATCATTGCCTTCGAATTCGTTCACCGGCATCAAACTCAGGCAATTCACCCCCAAGGACTGCAAATAACCCAACGAATCCATGACATGCTTGTAGCGTCGGCTTCCCACAAAATCCCGAACATGCAATTCGTAAGTCACCAATTTGCGAGGGTCCGGGCGCTGAAACCCGGTGTTTTGCCAAGCATAGGCCGGAGCGCCGGGCTGCAATACAGAGACCATGCCCGATGTCCCCGATGGATAGGGCAACAAATTGGGATACGTCGTCGCAGGAATAAAACGATCGTTGGCCGGATCCAAAATCTTGAGGGCAAAAGGATCGGCAACGCGCTGGCTCCCGTTTACCAAGTATTGATAGGGAATCTCTTGACCAGGAGTCAAGCCCTCCAAACGCAACCAATACCAAGACGAATCGGCGGTTCGGTTCATGCGATAGGCGCCATCGGGCGACCAATCGTTGAAGGGGGCCAATACAAAGGCGTGTTGCTTGAACGGGGCATACAAAGCCAAAACCACGGTGCTGTCGTTGATATAATTCACCCCTTCCACCGTTCCGGGCGGTAAGGGCTGGGCGACTTGGTTGCCCAAAGCCACCAAACGGGTGGTATCCCGTACTACGACCCCACCAGCGCCTCCTGCATCGGCCTCCAATATCAAATCGTAATTGCCGGCCTGTGGAAATGAAAGCACATAGCCCAGGCTATCTCCCACCGTTGTTGCAACAACGGCGCCGTTCACCCGCAATGACAAACTACAAGCCTGCGATGAAGCCCCCATCACCGTCAAACTGCTCCCCGGCTGAACAATGCTGTTGTTACCCGATGGATTAAATAGAGCCGCATGCAATTGGCCCGCTGCGTAGAGTGGCAAATACAAATCGGAACCATCCGCTGCGCGTCCAACGATGGTCCCCGCTGTGTTACGAAAAACAAAGGCCAGGGAACGAATCGTCTCGGCAGCAGGCACGCCCGGAGGATTGGCCGTTGCGTTGTAAAAGGTTCTGGGCACGTACGAAATACTGTACAAATTGTTGCCTAGAGACGTCATGAGCGGTGCATTGGTCGTCCCCCAGCTACCGCGAACGTATTTCCAATCGGTGGGTGACGTACTAAGGTTGGTGATGACCCCGGTATGAGCGTAGATGGGCGGCGCAACCCCCGCCAAGGCTCCATTCCCCTGCGATGCATCGTAAACAATGGTCACCAAAGAGGTATCCGTTGGAAACCGGGGACTGGACCGCAGCACCTGGCCTGTAGCAGTGGACACAGTGCCCACCAATACCATACCCATAACTCCCAAACCAAGAAGTCCTTTGAGGACCCTCGAGGTCATTGCAAAACCTTTGTTCATACCAAAAAATTGAGATTTAGACGCGACGAATTTAACAAAAAAAAAGCCGCGTTTCCGCGGCTTCTTTTGAAATCTTGGAGAGGTGATTAACGGTTGTAGATAACCTTCTTAACGGAGGTCTTGCCATCAACAACCTGACGCACGAAGTAGGTACCGAATGGAACCTTGGCACCAGATGTCGAAGTCGCGTCCCAAACCAACTCGTGCTGACCGGCAGCTTGCTGGCCGTTGTAGAGCGACTTGACCGACTGACCAAGCAGGTTGACGATTTCAACCGATACTTTGGAAGAACGAGTGTTCTCGTAGCTGACGTTCATCTCGCCGTTGAATGGGTTGGGATAAACCGACAAAGGCTTGATGCTTTGGGTCAGACTGCGAATAGAGGAGGTGATGATAGGGCTACTGCCATCACACTGGAAACACTGATCCCAGCAATACTTAACAGTAAGAGGAATGGGGACAATGGTTACGCGGCGGTTAATGTTACCGCCACCATCGTTTACACCACAACCATCGGCAGCGATGCTTGTATCATCACGGCCTTCGTTATCTCCTCCTGGGGGCGGGCCCCAAGCACCATTAACAAACTTAAAAAGCAGGTTTTGACCAACGGCCGTGGCTGGGAAGGTGATGGACTTGCTCCATACATTGTTGCCCATGTTGGTCATGGCGGAACCAGAGTCGGTAGGATTCCAGTTTAACATAGTCCTTCCGTTGGATGTTGCGCCAAGGTCAGCAAATGTGCCACCAACGCGGAGACCGTTAGCAGCGATGGTGGCACCACCAGCAACATAATCGGTAACATCCACCATGACGGTGAAGGTGACGGTTGGTTGGGCCAATGCCACAGAACTCAGGGCAGCAGCGAACAAAAGGGTAAGTAGTTTTTTCATTGGAGGGGTTTTGGGTTTGATTGGTTGTTAACAAAAATTGATAAGCGATTTAGAAACGAAGCATTAACAAGCGTACAATGCCTCTAAAACAAGGCATTATTAATCACTATGAAGCAAAAATAAAGATTTCAATCCCATATTACCAAATAATTGAGGGTGATTTTGTGGATAAAAAATCGCTAATTTGGACGGATTTTTGCGCTAAAGCCCCGTTTTCCCGATGACGCCCCCCCCTATGCCATCCGCTAGCCCCGATTCCCCCCTGCAAAATCCGACCCTCGCCATCGGCGACCTAGCCATTCTCACCAGCGGGGGCGATTCCCCCGGGATGAATGCCTGCATCCGGGCCTTGGTACGCAGTGGTATTTATTACGGTCACCGGGTCTGGGGGGTGGTAAGAGGCTACGACGGCCTCATTCAGGACGATTTCCGCCCTATGGACCTCCGTTCCGTTGGAAATATCATCCATCGGGGAGGCACCATCCTCAAATCAGCTCGTTCGGAGGAATTCCGGACCGCCGAAGGTCGCCGCAAAGCCTACGAAAACCTGGCCAAACGAAACATTAACGCCCTGGTCGTCGTTGGCGGTGATGGAAGCTTTCGGGGTGCGAATGTCTTCTCCGAAGAATACCCTGTATCGGTCATGGGCCTGCCCGGTACCATTGACAACGACCTGTACGGTACTGATTATACCATCGGTTTTGATACCGCCACCAATACCGTGGTGGAATGCATTGACAAAATCAGGGATACCGCCGATGCCCACAACCGTTTGTTCTTCATCGAAGTCATGGGCCGGGATGCCGGTTACATTGCCCTCAACGGAGGCATCGCGGCCGGTTGCGAAGATATCCTGATCCCCGAAACCAAAACCGACCTCAGCGAATTGGTTGAAGTCCTCAAAAAAGGCCGAGCCAACCACAAAAGTTCGGGCCTCATCATCGTCGCCGAAGGCGAGGAAGAAGGCGGAGCCTACGAGATTGCCCGCAAAGTCGCCGAACAATTTGATGGGTACGAAATGAAGGTGACCATCCTGGGCCATATCCAGCGAGGTGGCAGTCCCTCGTACTTTGACCGGGTTCTGGCCAGCCGATTGGGCGTCGCCGCCATCGAAGGCCTGCGCCAAGGCCAAAGCCGTGTCATGGCCGGCATCATCAATAACAAAGTCGTCTACACCCCCATTCACGAAGCCGTCAAGAATTCCACCCAAATGGACCTGGACCTTTACCGTATCTCCAAAATCTTGGCCATTTAAAGTTATAACAAATTTATTAAGCCCACGACCCCTCTTCTCGATTTGTCCCTAGCCCTGAATTAATCCCATGTTATTAGTCGCCGACAGCGGTTCCACCAAAGCCGACTGGAAATTCCGCAACAACGAAGAACCCATCGTATCCACCCGGGGTTTTAATCCCTTTTTTCACGACCGAGATTTTGTGCTTGCCGAGCTAGAGGCCTCCCCTCTAAAGGCATTGGTGGGCCAAGTCGACGAGGTCCGATTTTTTGGGGCCGGATGTTCCAGCGCTGAACGTAACATGATTATTCAGAAGCCTTTAGAAGAGTTTTTTCGGGGAGCCAAGGTCATCGTAGACCATGATATTCTGGGAGCCGGCATTGCCTGCGTTGGTGATGGGGAAGGCATCGCCTGTATTATCGGAACAGGGTCTAACTCGTGTTATTGCAAAGACCATGAATGGTCGCAAGTCGTGCCGGCACTCGGCCATTTACTGGGCGATGAGGCCAGCGGATCTTATCTGGGCCGACGAATGCTGGCCGATTATCTGTACAAATTGTTACCTGAACCTATTGCAACGGAACTCCAAAAGGAATACGGACTCACCAAGGAAGGTATTTTTGAGAGCGCCTACCACAAGCCGGATGTGAATGTTTACTTCGCTTCCTTCGCTCGTATTCTATCCAAGTACCTGGACGAACCCTATGTCCGCCAGGTGGTCACCGAAGGATTTCATCGCTTTTTGGATATTCATGTGATGCGCTATCCACACGTTCACGATCTAACGGTTCATTTTGTCGGGTCCATCGCCTACCATTTTGAACCACTGTTAGACGAGGTTTTGGCTGCCAAAGGACTGCGCAAGGGCGGTGTTCACAAGAAGCCTATCCATCCCCTCTACGCCTATTACGCCAGCAAGCGCTAAGGCTTGGTATTCGCCAAATTGCGAATCTTTTCGTCCATCACAAACTCATCCCCCTCCACGTAGGAATTGTGTCGATAAACCACTTTGCCTTGACCATCGTACAACAAGGTGTAGGGGATGGTCTGGAAGTTTAGAATTCGCTTCATGTCTTCGTTGGGGTCCAACAAAATGCGGTAAGGCCAACGGACGCCTTTGATATAGGATTTGACCTTGGCGGAATTGCGCGCATCGTCAATGCTCACCGCAACCAATTGCAGCCCGTAATCCTTGGACCAATCTTCGTAGAGATCCAGGTAATTGTTCAGCTCTTTTTTGCAGGGTGTGCACCATGTAGCCCAAAAAGTCAAAAGGACCGGGCGACCGTTACCGACCAACTCGCTTAGCTTGAGCGCTTTGCCATCCACATCCCGGAGCACCACCGCGGACAATCGCTCATCGGCCCCAACGGTTGAAGGGGTCTGAGCCTTGGCGGCCCCCATGGACCCCCAAAAGAGGGCTACGGCGAGCAGCCCTTTCAAAACCTGTGCATTCATGCACTAAAGATATGCCCACGGTTTGGGCTTATTTTGTGGCCCTGTTCCAAAAAATGAATTCCCGGCTAACCCTTCTCCTTGCTTTGGCCTTGGGCTTGACCTGGTCTGGTACGCCCCTCCAGGCCCAAACCAAAGGCGGGCAGTTTAGCGGTGACCTGGAATGGTTCCAAAATGTCTTCTTTTTGGATTCCTCGGTGCTTTCGGACCCCATTCCACCCCAGTATTACCAACAACTCAGTTCCACCGACGCTTGGATGAACCTCAATTACCGCCAAGGGGACCTGGAAGCGGGCCTGCGCTTTGACTTGTTCCTCAATTCCGGGCTGCGTAATCCGTACGTTGTTCGCAATCAGCAGGGCCTAGGGTTTTGGTACGTTAGCCACAAGGTCAACAAACTAAAGGTGCGGCTGGGTCACCTGTACGATCAATTTGGGAACGGGATCACCTTTCGGGCCTACGAAGGCCGGGGACAGAATTTGGATTATGCCCTGTTTGGCCTCTCGGGCCAATACCAAATCAACGACCATTGGCAAATCAAAGGCTTTACGGGCAAGCAAAAGGTCCTTTTTGATACCTATGCCCCCGTTATCAAAGGCCTCTGCTTGCAGGGCAACCTTCGTTCCGAGCGCCTGGGGTTGAGCTGGGCCCCGGGTTGGTCCTTTGTCAACCGCACCCTCGATGGGCAATCCATGCAGACTGTGGTCGGCAGCATCGAAAGCTTGGATCCATCCAAACGCTTTGTGCCCAAGTACAATACCTATGTCGGATCCTTTTTCCAGAACCTGCAATGGGGGCCCTGGAGCCTGAACACCGAATGGGCCCTCAAGAGCCAAGAGGCGGTGTTGGATCGCAACGGAATCCTCGAAAACAGCCCCGGATCGGTGCTTTATACGGATTTGGGGTATTCCAAAGATGGGTTTGGGATCAATGTGCAGTACAAACGAACCGACCATTTTGACTTTCGGGTTTCGCCCCTCGAAATTCTCAACGAAGGACTCATTAATTACATCCCACCGGGGGCCCGGATGAACACGTATCGACTGACATCGCGTTACGCGGCAGCGACCCAGCTGGTCGGGGAGAACGCCGTCCAAATCGAAGCGGTGTACAGCCCTGCTCGTAACACTCAATTGCAGTTCAACCTGAGCCATGTGAACGGACCCGACCGCAGCTTGTATTACAGAGAATATTACGCCGAAGCCAAACACAAATTCAACAAACAAATGACCCTTAGTGGAGGTCTCCAACATTTGGTGTACAACCAAGAACTCTACGAGTTCAAACCTGGAGCTCCCCTGGTCCGGGCCTGGACGCCTTTTGCAGAACTTACCTACAAAATCAACCGCCAAAAATCCCTTCGCATCGAGGCCTCCCAAATGACCACCGAACAAGACCTGGGAGACTGGCTTTGGGGACTGGTGGAATATAACATTGCTCCCCGTTATTCGTTCAGCATTATGGATATGTGGAATTACGGAAACCCCAACCCCGACAAGCGCAACCATTATTACACCGCCTTTGCGGCGCTCAATTGGCCCGGCCTTCGCTTTACGGGTGGTTATGTGCGTCAGGTCCAGGGTGTTATATGCACCGGAGGGGTCTGCCGCGTAGAGCCCGCTTTTAACGGATTGCGCTTCAGCATGAGTGCTAATTTTTGATCGAACCTCATGAAACGTCCTTCCATCCTCCTAGGTTTGCTTTTGATGTTGGCAGGCTCCTGCCGTGAAATTGGTCCGGCCGTGGACTTGGGGCTCAACACCCTGCGGGTTGATACCTTTTATACCGAAAGTCCGGCGGCCAAACCGCCCATCAACGCCTTGATCGAAGAATTCACCGGGGTTCGCTGCGTGAATTGCCCGCGGGCGCATCGGCTGATCGAAACCCTCCAGGGCCAATATCCCGGCCGTGTTTTGGCCGCCGGAATCCATACCGGTTTTTATGCCACGCCCTACCCCAACCGTTTGGACCTTCGAATTCCTGAGGGACCCGCGCTGGAGCTTTTGCTGGGCGGAACCCTGGGCTATCCTGCTGGTGCGGTCAACCGTACCCGCTTTGCAGGCGAAAACCTGATGCTCCTTTCAGACCAAAAATGGTCCAGCCATGTTGCCGATTTGATGGACGACAGCGCATCGGTTCGCCTAGAAATGTTGTCATCCGGGTATTCAGCCGCCACCAACCGCACCGAAGGCCGACTGCGTTTGCGCTTTGCCGCCCCGGTCAACCCGGGTCCCACCTTTACGCCCCTTTACCTCACCCTGTATCTTCTCCAAAACAACCTCTTGGACTGGCAATTGGACGGCGGGGGCATCGACTCTCAGTATGTTCATCGTCATGTGGTTCGACGCTTGATTACACCGGTCAACGGAATGGTCCTGAACGCTCCGGATTATCGGGCCGGACGGGTGCTCGAAATTGAATTCAAACACAACCTGGGGAACCTGCAACCGCTCCCGGTTTGGAACGATTGCAAATGGTTGGCCGTGGTTCACCAAAATCGTAACAACGATTTAACAATGGTTCAGGCGGCGCAGTTTCCTTTTGTTACCAACTAAGACCTCCAAGCCCCTCCTTGATGAAATCGCTTCCCGAACGCACCGATGTATTGGTCGTCGGTGCCGGGCCGGCCGGTGCCACCACCTCTTTGTTTTTGGAACAAAAGGGGATCGATCACTTGGTCATTGACCAAAGCGAATTTCCCAGGGACAAAATCTGCGGCGATGCCCTCAGTGGCAAAGTCATTGATGTGCTGGCCCGTCTGGACCCCCGCCTCGTCAACGAGATGGAAGCCCTAACAGGCGAATTTCTACCTTGTTACGGAATCACTTTCGTGGCTCCCAACGGAACCGATCTATCGATTCCTTTTCGAACCAAAGTGGCGGATCGGCTGACGGCGGCTGGTTTTATCAGTCCCCGTTTGGATTTTGATGCTTTTTTGGTTTCCAAAATTCATCCGGAACGGCTTCGGACCTCTTGCAAACTAATCTCGTTGTCGAATGCGGGGTCCATCGCATCCGCCACTGGTGCAGGGTCCATCGCATCCGCCAATGGTGCGGGGCCTGCCTCAACGACCGCAGGCGAGCACCAAGTCACGGTGGAATACCAGGGGGAGCGTCGAACCATCCGCGCTCGTTATGTGGTTGGCTGCGAAGGGGAGCGTTCCCTGGTCGCCAAGGATTGGGCGGGTTACGTCAAAGACAAAAACCATTATTGCGCTGCCCTGCGGGCCTATTACACGGGTGTTACCGGTTGTCACGCCGATAATTACATCGAATTGCATTTCCTCAAGGATATTTTGCCGGGCTATCTCTGGATTTTCCCCATGAGCAACGGGCGCTTTAATGTGGGCATCGGGATGGCATCGCATCGCATTGCCCAGCGCAAGGTCAATCTCAAAACCGCCTTCGAAAAGGCCATCCGCGAAATCCCGGCATTGCGGGAGCGATTTGCGCAGGCCCAACCCCTCACCCCCTTGCAGGGTTGGGGGCTTCCCTTGGGGAGCAAGCGTTTTCCATTGTCCGGCGAAGGCTTCCTTTTGGTGGGTGATTCCGGCTCCCTCATCGACCCGTTTACCGGCGAAGGCATTGGCAACGCCATGAAAGCGGGGTACCATGCCGCCGAACACCTGGCTCTCAGCCTCCAAAACGGTCGCCGTGACGCCGCCTGGATGCGTTCCTACGATCAAAGGGTCTACCGAGACCTGGGCGGTGAGCTCCAAATCGGCAAAACCCTCCAGAAACTCACCAATTACCCCCGACTCTTTGACTTTGTGGTGGGCAAGGCGGCCCGAAACCGCGAGCTACGGAACCTGATTTCCTCCATGTTCGATGATATCAGCCTGCGCAACCGCCTTCGCAATCCTTTCTTTTACCTGCGTTTGCTTTTAAGCCGGGATTAAAAAGTCCATCGATTGTGGAAAAAATTCGTGCAGCCTTTAACTTTAGGCTTTCACTCGATAATCACCTTACTAATCCACCAGACTATGAACAAAATTTGGATCGCCCTGCTCGGCCTTGCAATGGTCGTTTCCTGCAAAAAGAACGATTCCTGGATTCCTTACGGACCCGGCTCTGACGGGCAAGGGGGCGGCGGAACCGGCGGCGGCGGAACCGGCGGAACCGGTTTGGTTGTATCCCGCGTTCAAAATGCTTTTGCCATCAACTTTAGCGGTAACTGGTGTGGACCCTGCGGTGCCAACGGTATTCCCGCTCTTTACAACTTGAGTACCACCCACGGTGCCAAATTCAGCGGCATCAAAGTCGGTCTTAGCGATCCCTTCACCATCCCCGAAGGCGACTTAATGGCCAGCCAATACGGCGTATCCGGTATCCCTGCTTTTGTTGCCGGTGCTGATTTCCTCCAAAGTCCTTCTGCCTGGACCTCCGCCGTCAACACCATTATTGGCACCGTCCCTGCGAATGTCAAGGCCGGGGTGGCCCTTCGCCGTACCAAGGTGGGTGACTCCATTTATGTGGACACCAAGGCTGAATTTTTCCAGGCCCTTCCTGCCGGCAATTATTCTTTGGCGGTCTTTTTGGTCGAGAACAACATCGCCCTCAGCCAAGCCGGCCAAAGCGATCCCAACTTCAAGCACAAAATGGTCTTCCGCGGTGGCGCAACGGCCATGCCATCCAACAACATCACCGGCGTCTGGGGTGAGAAATTAGAAAACAACAACACCGCCATTCCACAGGGCAAGACCTACGAAATGACCTTTGGATATGTAGCTCCAAGCGTAACCCCTGCCGTCAATTTGAACAACGTGCAGGCCATTGCCGTCATCTTTGAGACCGATAACAGCGGCAAGCCACTGCGCGTTCTCAACAGCAACCG
>JBMOHV010000038.1:0-17351 GCA_049317645.1 Bacteroidia bacterium | reverse complement strand
ATTATGTCCGAGGAGCAGGTGGCCAAGTGCATTTGCCCCTCATGGTGGAATGCGGAGCAAATTCCCTTAGGACCTGGGGAATTGAGCGGGCGCAACAAATCCTGGACTCGGCTCATCGCCTGGGTCTCACCGTCATGCTGGGTATGTGGATGGGTCACGAGCGTCACGGCTTTGATTACGACGACCCCGTTGCTGTTCGCGAACAATTCTTGCATTTTGCCTCGGTGATTGATCGCTTCAAATCGCATCCCGCCTTGTTGTGTTGGGGAATCGGGAACGAAGTGGATTTGTTCTATACCAATATCAAAGTTTGGGATGCCATTCAAGAAGTCGCAGCCTACGCCCATGCCCACGATCCGCATCACCCCACGTCCACCGTCACGGCCGGTTTGGATTCCATGGAAGTGCATTGGATCAAAACCAAAGCCCCGGATATCGATATCCTCGGCGTTAACACCTACGGTGACCTCGAACAGGCCCTCACGCGCATTCGTCCCTTTGGATGGGACAAAGCCTACATGATTACGGAATGGGGACCCAACGGACATTGGGAAGTCGCCAAAATGCCCTGGGGCGCCCCGGTTGAACAGTCCTCCGAAGCCAAATTCCGCAGTTACCGTCAGCGATATTCCAAGATCAAAGCCAAGGAATCGGAAGGTTGCGTTGGATCTTACGCTTTTTTGTGGGGTCAAAAACAAGAAACCACGGAGTCTTGGTACGGTTTGTTGGATACCGAAGGCCGCCCAACCCGAGCCGTGGATGCCCTGATTGAAGGATGGAAAGAATCGCCCGTTGTCCAAGCGGCTCCGGTCATTGAAGCCATAGGAACCCCCTCCACCATGCATCCGGATTCCCCATGGGTGGTGCATGCCGGGGAATGGGTGGAAGCACAATTGCCCGAATCCGTTGGAACGGCCACCCTGCGCTGGAAGGTTTTGCCCGAAGCAACCCATACC
This sequence comes from Bacteroidia bacterium, assembly GCA_049317645.1. Lineage (GTDB taxonomy): Bacteria > Bacteroidota > Bacteroidia > UBA7662 > UBA7662 > SYHX01. The sequence continues at coordinate 16,395 of JBMOHV010000038.1, read as the reverse complement.
AAAGCCGGTGGAGATTTTGAACAAAGTTTGGGCGCTATTCGTGTCCCCATGCGTACCGGGCCTGGTACGGTATGCCGGTTCAAAGCCCCCGCCCAGGAAGGCGCCTACCGGCTGTACGCGGTCGCTGTCAACCAGGTCGGCAAATCCGCCCATGCCAATCGTTGTTTTTATGTAAAGCCCGCCAAGCCTCGCCGTAGTTGGAGTTGGCGCTGGAATTTCATCGCCCGCCCCTAGTCTTGTTATAACGCCTTTCGCATGTCATTTGTACGCTCTTTGTTAGGCTTCCTATTCCTTACGGGGGCACTCTGGCTGGCGGGCTCTCAACCTGCAAAATCCCAGGATCTGTGGCCCAGGGAGAGCCTGCCCGCTACATCGCGTTTGCAAGTCAATGGTTTTTACCGCTTTGCGGCGACCTACTTGGACGAGAAAGTCGCCTACCCACGTTACCCAGACCAAGTGAGCACCCTGCCCGGTCGACAAATCTTTGTGGGGGATGATGCCCAGCTCCCCAACCTCTGGTTGAATATCAAAGGCAAGCCCGGTGGCAACCTCTCCTGGTCCTTTGATATCTATGCCTTCCAGTTCCTCAACGGTCGGGTAGGGGCGGCTTATTCCCCTCCCGTAGCCAGTGCAGCCCGGCCTAGCCTTTACGATCCCCTCGGTTCGGCGCGTTTGGCGAACAGCCTGGGTATGAATCTGGGTATGAACTTGGGCCTCCAATGGAGCGATCGCCGTGCGGCCCATCAACTCCGGATCGGGGGCATCCACTGGTATTCCTTATCGGATTTGACCTTGGCCTCCTTTCGGGGGTATTTCCGTTGGTCACTCTTTGAGCGCAATCCCTGGGATCCGGTGACCCGGCAGCCCGTAGTTCGTTACGACGACTTGTACCGCTCGGGGCAGTTTGAGCAGGATGTGCGCTTTGGAGAAAGGGCCGTCCACGGCGCTATTTGGGATGTGTTACCAAAAAGCGGTCGGATCAAAGCCTCCGTTTTTGCCGGCAAAACCGAAATGAACGCCGGGCTGGGAGGTCTTGCCTCCGGGACATTTGGGGGTCGTTTTCAACACAAATTGACATCATCCGGGGCCTGGCTCGCCGTGAACTCCCTGAACCATCGTCAGTTTTTGGATTCGTCGGGGAGCCAACGGACCGCTTACGGGGTGCATACCCTCGAAGGCCGGACGGCTCCTGGCAAAGACTTGGAAATCCGCGGGGAAATGGGTTTGGGCCGCTATCAAGATCCGGTTTACCAAGGCTCTTGGTCGGAATTGGCATCGGTCAAAGTATTGACCCGCCCAGCCTTGACCGGGATTCCTTTGGAATTGCATGCCTACCGCATCGGCCGAGAGCTGGTGAATAACAATGGTTTGTATTGGAATGTGGCGGTGCAGGAAAGAGGCCCTGCCTTGAACACGAATCCAACGGCCGGTGCCGCCGGCGCCAATGCCGTGCTGCGTCCCTTTGCCAGCGCGGTCGTCCCTCTGGGTTTGATGACCAACAACCGCCAAGGCCTCAACCTCAACACCCGTTGGCAGACCGGACCTATGCGTTGGAACCTCGGCATCGGCATGGCCCGCGAGATTTCACCGGTGTCCAACCGAATCACCTTCAACCACCCGATCAATCAGTTCACCCGGGCTCGCTTTTGGCGTTGGAATTTCCCTCAAAATGTTGGACCCTACGGTCGTCAGTCGGTCATCTACCGGGATGTCTTTGAAACCGTCAAACTCAGCGATGATTCGGCCGGCATCCCCGTACATGCCAAGCATTTTTCGACCCTCGAAGCCCAGATCGCCTGGAAAACCGAGGGCAGCCCCCGTCCCTTGTATGTTTTTTACCTGGCCCGCCTCAACTCGGTTCAAAAGAACCCGGTACCCGTGGTGGACTGGAGACCCACGGCTTATTTGAGACAGTATGCCCACGAATTGGAATCGTATTGGGCCGTCAATCCTCGCTGGGTCCTCTGCGCCTACGCTGCCGCCGAATGGACCCTGGGCAATTACGCCACCGATTTGGACCTGGTCACCTTCAAACCCCGGGACCAAAGGGGCCATGCCTTGGGACTGGGTGCCGATTGGCACCTGGGACCCCAATCGGCCTTGTATTTCCGGCATCGTTGGTATGGATTCCAAGATCGGAGCTTTGCGCAGGATCAATTTCGAGGGACCGAAAGCTGGGTCGAACTCAAAGTATTTTTCTAATGTTAAAACATACTACCAACTCCATGCGGATATACGCAGCCCTGGCCTTGACTTTGTTGGGCCTGCTCGCCCAGCCATGGGCCGAAGCCCAGGTTTTGGACCCCAAAAAAATCCGTTTTTCATCCTATGCCCGCGGTCTCATGTCCGCCGAGGGATTGCGTGAGGACGCTGATAGTCTGGGCAAAACGGTGATGCCGGGCTATGCCTTGACCGATATGGGTCTTCATATCCTACCCCACAGCCAAGTTGAAATCCATGCCCAGCTTCGGGTTCGCTCCGAATACGGGGGATTCTGGGGTTCCGGTTTGACCTTGGACTTGCGTCAAATGTGGATCCGGGGTTTGGTGAACCAAAAACTTCGCTACCAAGTGGGGGATGTGGATTACCGGATGAGCCCTTTCACGTTTTACAACCACGAAGAGTGGATTCTCTCCAATCCATCGCTGCTCAACAGCCCCACGCTGGGCATGATCGAATACGATTTATTCCAAAACAGCAACCGAACCCGTCGTCAACAGGGGGTGGTTGTCGAAATGGGGGGGGTCATCGATCCTTGGGATTTGAGTCTCAACGCTTCTTTGTTTACAACGCGCATTGCGGCCTCTGATTTTGGGTCCACCCCGGATCGGTTGTTGAGTGGCGGCCGCCTGCGGTGGAACGCAGGGTCCAGCCTGCACGGTAAAGTCAATTTTGTGCAGCTATACGATCTAGCCCGGACTGCGAATCAACCTTACCTCCTTCATCATCCGGTGTTAAGCACCGAATGGGGATGGGCGCCATCACCCGCTCAGGGTCGGTTTTGGTCCTTGGATGCCGAAGCCGGGTTGACGCGTTTGGGTTGGAACAAAGCGGATCCGGGGAACCCAACCGTCCAGGACAGGCCCACCCTGACCGATGGATTTGGTTGGATGCGCTGGGAAAGCCCCCTGGGTCGTCGTAAGTCGGGCCGCTCCCCCTGGAAAGGAAGCCTCCAAGCCTGGTACACCGGTTCGGATTACCGCAGTGCGGCAGCCCAGACCAAACGAATCAATGCCTCCCGCAGCCCCATGGCTTTCAAGCGCCTGGAAAGCATGAATGTGTTACGGCCCATGGCTCTCAACGATTTGTACCGGGATGCCTCTCTTTACCAGACCCAGGTGGTGGCCGGTCTCATGGAATACGATCCGGGCTACGGCAATGCCTTGCCTTACGGACTGGCGACCCCCAACCGTCAGGGCTTGGGTTTGAACATCGCCAAAACGGTTGACAGCACCTCCCTATGGAATCAATCCTTGGAAGTTCAGCTTTTGGCCGATGTCAGGGGCCAGGGCGTCAACAATCGCCGCATGTTTTGGCTGGCCGATTGGCGCAACGAATGGAGTCTGCATAGCCTCCTCAACCTACGCAAGGCCTGGTCCTTGTCCACCTTGGTGCGGATGGAACAAACCACCCGGCCCGATGCCTCGGGAGATGCTATTCAATCGGATGTAGGGCTGACCAACCTGCAAGCCTCCTTTCAGACCCGTTGGGAATTGGGTTCTTCCTGGTCGGCCTTTGCCGAGTGGCAACTTTACAGAAGCCTGGGTCACGATTACTACGCCGTCCGCAATGCGTATTCCGAAGTCGTGGATTATTCCAGGGTGGACTTGGACCGGACCGAGCAGTGGATCGGTGCCGGATTGCAATACACCATGGGGGATCGCTTTGAAGCCCAGTTGTCCACGCAGCAATTTGTATGGCGCAACGGTACCGCTACCATGCAGGCTCGCTACCCTTGGAACATAAGTCAACTCATGTTAATTATGAAACTATGAAGCCTTGTTGCCACCCCAATGCCAAGCCCTCGGGCTTCTTCTTCGCTGGTTTTCACCTTTGGAAACTCGTTGCGGTCGGTTTTCTCATGATGTTGGGAAGCTGTACCAAGGACGCCCTCATCGAGGGTCCGGCTTTGGTCGATTTGTTCGGTGATTTTCAGGTTTTGGAGCCCGTCAAGGCCAGCCGTGATTCGGTACGCTTTGGCCAAGGGGAGACGGTAAACCTGCAGGGTCGCTTTAACAAACTTACCGACTGGCGAGTGGAAGTTCGCGGCTTATCCAGCGGAGCTCGCAAAATCATCAGCGGCAAATCCCGTTCTTTGGATGCAGTGAATTGTGTTTGGAACGGTTCCACCACCTTGTTCCCCATGTTCAGGGCCGAAGAAACCGAGTTAAAGCTTTTTGTAGAGCAGGACTCCCTTCTCTTTCAGCGTCGGATCAAAGTCTTGAGTGTGCGTCAACCCGGGGGATTTGTTCTAGCGGATTTTGAAAGCGGGATACGTCCAGGTTGGCAATCCTTTGTGCAGAGTGGGGCCAATATGTCCTTTGTTATTCGAACCAATCCTTTGGCCGGACAAGGCAACGCTTATTACGATATGGGAGGGCTTGTGAATTGGGATTGGTTGATCGGGATGCTGGAATTCCCCGCTGCGGCGTATCAAGCTCCGCGTTTTCCCCTGGCTGCCAATCCCGATCAGGTTTATTTTAATGCCCTGGTGTATCTGCCTGATTCGGTGACCAATGCTTTGTTACTGATTCAGTTTCGCGAAGACGATAACCTGGACGGTCAATTCAACCAGAGTAACGAAGACATGTACGCCCTCCAATGCGCGGCCTATTCGGTGAACGGTGCCCAAACTTTGCAGCGGGGATGGAATTTAATCAGCGCCCGCTATTCGGACCTGGTTAGTATTGTTAATGGGCAACCCTCCACGCCAGCGGGGAACAATCGTTTGGAGCCGGATCGTCTTCAAAAGGTTTCGGTCTTGATGTTGGCCAATCCTTCCTCGGGTTATTCGCAGCTTTATTTGGATTATGTGGTCTTTACCTCCAATGGACCGTTGCAGCCCTAAGCGGAGGGGCGCCCTGACAGGGGTGGTGATGCTTTGGGTCCTGACTCTGACGCTGGTCCTGGCCTTGGCCTGGCCGCAGAACAGCCATGCCCAGCGCAGAGTGAACCTGGACTCGGTGCGGGTGACAGCCCGGCAACCGGGTCTCCAAACCCTTCCACTTTACAACAATTGGGAAGAGGAGGGGGAGCCCCGCATTGGCAATTTTTACGCCCTGAATGTTTACGAGGATGGCCTGGGATCCGAAATATGGTTTACCCCATCGCCTTGCCTGCGGGTGACGGCGGCCCAGAGCGGGGATCCCCGCGATGGACTACGGCTTGATTGGGACAAACTCTCCGAGGGCTGTCCCAACTGGATGGGGATGGGCATTGGTTGGGACGATTGGTCACCCAAAAACATGAGCGAAGTTTTGCATCGTGCGGCCTTGTACTTACGTGTTCGGGCTCTCAAGGGTCCCGGCAAGGGTTTGCCAATGGCTTTTGCATTGGAAGATTATGCCGGAGCCCAATGTTGGCTGGGTTATCAACCCAAATATTTGAAGACTAGCGTGGGACCTGGTTTGGATACCAGCGGTTGGAGTGAATTGGTTTTGCCATTGGAGGATTTTGAGTGGGAACGCAGCAATGCCCGCCCCGATAACATCAAACAACTTATCCTGCAATTTGAGGCGCGCGGTTCTCTGGTGGTAGACGAAATTCGTTGGATTCCCTACCAGGGTCACCCTCCGGTTCAATGGACCGGGCCTTGGTTGGATCCCTCGGCGTCCATCCAAGCGGCCAGCGATGGATTCTCGGTTTGGCGGGGCAAAGAGCTGCGAATCGCCGGTTCCTTGTTGGATTGGCCCCCCGGTCAATGGACCTTTGGGATCACGCCCGAGCCCCTGGTTTGGAAACGTTCGGCCCGTCTCAGCGATGTTACGGTGCACAGCAGTCAATTCCAAAGGGTGGAGGGCCAAGACTACAAACGATGGACCCTGCCCTTGGATCAGCATCCCGGCTTCAGGCCCAACGCGACCTACCATGTCCGCTATCGTCCGGATGACTCCGGTGCCGGCGCGACATCGGCCCAGGCTCAGGTGCAGGCTCAGGCCCAGGCCGTGAGCGGTACCCTGCAATTTTTGACGCCTTCCGAAGAATAATTCACGCTATGTTATTTTCCATCTCTGCTTTTAGGCTCCGAGGCGTTGTGTTATGGACGCTCCTGATGGGCGTTCTTCCAATGGTTGGATGGGCTCAGGGAAATGTACAACCCCGGCCTGTGCCCGGTTATCCCTTGGCATCGCCCTACGATCAACCCATCCGCGCTTTGATCGGCCGCATGAGTTTGGAGCAAAAAGTGGGTCAAATGACCCAGCTCAACCTGGATGCCGTCTCTGTTGGGGCCATTTACCAATTGCAGGAACCGCACCGATTGGATAGCGCCAAACTCCACGAAGCCTTGCGGGTTCGTCAGGTGGGCTCGATTCTCAATTGCGGGGGCCATGCCTACGATTTGCAACATTGGAGGGAAATCCTCAGCGAAGTGCACGCCGTCCAAGGCCCCGCTCCGTCCATCCCGGTCCTTTACGGTATTGATGCGATTCATGGTGCCAATTATGTGTTGGAAGGGCTTTTGTTTCCTCAACCTTTGGCGCAGGCGGCCTCCTTTGATGCGGAACTGCTGCGCCGAGTTGCGGAAGCAACCGCTTATACAACGCGGGCATCGGGCGTTCCTTGGAATTTTTCGCCGGTCTTGGATGTCGCCCGTCAACCGCTGTGGTCCAGGGTTTTTGAAACCTACGGGGAGGACCCCTTGGTGGTTTCACGCTTGGGCTCTGCTTGCATTCAGGGTTACCAAGGGTCGAACCCCGCCGGGAAGCACCGGGTTGCTGCCACGCTCAAGCATTTCTTGGGGTACAGCATGCCTTGGACCGGCAAGGACCGAACCCCGGCCTACATCCCCGAGCGGTTGTTACGGGAAATTTTTCTCCCCCCCTTCAAGGCCGGTATTGAGGCCGGTGCTCTCACCCTCATGGTCAATTCCGGGGAACTCAACGGAATACCGGTGCACGCCGATGCCCAGATTTTGACCGGTTTGCTTCGCCAGGAATTGGGCTTTCAAGGCTTGGTGGTTTCGGACTGGGAGGATATCCTCAAGTTGGTGAGCATGCATCGGGTCGCCGAAGATTACCGCGATGCCACCCGAATGGCCGTTATGGCAGGGGTGGATATGGCCATGGTCCCCAACGATTACCGATTCACCGATGCCCTGTTGGATTTGGCCCGTAGGGGTGAAGTCCCCGTCAGCCGTTTGGACGAAGCGGTTTATCGAATACTCCATGTCAAGTTCAGCCTGGGACTGATGGACCGCGCCGAACCTTACTCGATGGCGGAATACCCTTTGATTCTTAGCGATAGCCTGCGTCTCCTGCAGCGCGAAGCGGCTCGTCGATCCTGGGTTTTGTTACGGAATCGAGGCGCTGTTCTTCCTTTGAAGGCCGGCAGTCCTCTGCACTTGCAGGGCCAGGCCCTGGATGAGCCTTATGCATGGAATGGTTCCTGGTCCAGGACCTGGCAGGGGGTTGATTCGTTGTGGGATCGCAAAAACGCAGGTCCCTCCTTGCGTGATGTGTTAGGACGACGCTTTGCTTTGGCCCCCGCCACCACCGGCGGCAAGGCCGCATTGGTAATGGTTCTTGCCGAAAAACCTTCCACCGAAAAACCAGGAGACATCAACGACTTGAGCCTTCGACCGGACGAAATCGAAGAGGCCCGACTTTGGTGCCGCCAGCATACCGGCCCCAAAATCTTGGTGCTGGTTCAGAATCGCCCCCGCTTGTTGAACGGGTTGGACACGCTTTTTGACGCCGTTCTCTTGGCCAATCAGCCCGGTGCCGCCGGGGTTCAGGCTCTGGCTGATTTGCTGGCCGGTGATTACAGCCCCTCCGGCAAATTGCCTTATACCTATCCGGCGCATCCTCACAGTCTGTTGACCTACGATCACAAATGGACCGAACGTTTGGATCCGTCGTTTGGGATGGATGCGTTTCGCCCGGCCTTTGCTTTTGGGGAGGGGCAAGGTTTTTGGCCGGTTCGTTACGAAAAGGTCCGCTTGATCGATACGTTGTTACGTGGAATGGATGCGATCCTTCGCCTGGAGGTTTCGCTCCATAACACCGGACCCCAATCCCAGCGCGAGACCGTTTTGGTGATGGTAGGGGATTCGGTGGCTTCGGTGACACCCTCTTTTCGTCGCCTTCGGGATTTTCGATCGGTCGAATTGGGTCCCGGTGAAAGGCGCCAAGTTCAGTTTTCGATTCCGGTCAGGGATTTGCGTTTTGTGGGGAAGGATATGGAATATGTTCTAGAAAAAGGGTGGTTGAATGCCACCGTTCAATCTTTTAATTTACCTTTTCGATGGGAACCCTAAACCCCAAGGTTGCGTTGTTGTGGTTCAGCCTTTGGCTGGGCTTGGGAGCTTGTAAGCTGGACGATCCCCCTGGTTATGGGCGGCAGGGCGATTTGGTTCGCTTTAGCGGCCGCCTCTGGGATGTCAAGAGCGGCCCCGGACTTTTGGGTCCCGGCCCCAACTATTTCTCCAACCGGCCATCGGATGTGTACATGGATGGCAAAGGCTATTTGCACCTGCGTATTCAGGAGCACGATGGTCGATGGTACTCCACCGAGGTGGTGGGCCGGGATACCCTGGGTTACGGAACCTACCGTTGGGTGATTGAGGGCGATAACGAGAACATCGCCAACAACACGGTTTTGGGACTCTTTACGTGGAACGATTCTTCGTTCCTGACCCAGGGCAATTCAGAGGTGGACATTGAGATCGCCAAATGGGGCATAACCAATGCGCCTACCCTGAATTACGCGGTGCAACCCGTCAACTTTGGGCCGTATTACCCCGAGCGGGTCCGAGCTATTTCCACCCCTTCCGGGGATATGATTGGGGTGACCACCCACCAATTCACCTGGACCGACACCCTGGTGACCTGGACCAGTTGGGCCGGGGAAGGTAGCGGTGGCCGGGTCATAGGGTCCTGGGCCTTTAACCGGAACAACCCCTCCCGGGTCAAAAACGAGGGAAATCGTTCCTCCGTACCCATTCTCATCCCCGCCCCGGAGCGTAATACCAGGGCCCGCATGAATTTTTGGCAATTGGGCGGCGATGCTCCTTCGGATGGGGAGTCCAAGGAAGTAATCATCCGATCTTTTGAGTATTGGCCACTGGGCGCTAACGAAGGTTGAGGCCCTGCCTAGTCCAAATTAAATTGGCTTAAGGGTTTGGAAATATGGATTTAATATTCTTATTTAGCAAGTGTATTTTTTACACTTAATACTTCGTTTTTATGAAAAAAATCTACTTTTTGATGGCCCTTGCGCTGCTTTGGGTCACCGGAGCCATGGCTCAGACCTCTGATATCACCTTCCGGGTGGATATGCGCGGTTATACCGGGGCGGCCTACACCACGGTCAATGTCAACGGAACCTTCAACGGTTGGTGCGGTGGTTGCAACGCGATGAGCGATGCGAACAACGACTCTATCTGGGAAGTCACCCTGCCATTGGCAGCCGGGGCCATTGAATACAAATTCACGGTGGACGGTTGGACGGGTCAAGAGAATCTGATGCAGGGTACCCCCTGTACGGTCACCAACTCTGGTTTCACCAACCGCGCCTACACGGTGGTCGGTAACGCGGTTTTGGACGCCGTCTGCTGGAATTCCTGCAATACGTGTTCATCGCCCCCAACGACTTACAATGTCACCTTTCAGGTGGATCTCAACGGTTATACCGGAGCGCCCTACACAACCGTTAATTTGAACGGCACCTTCAACGGATGGTGCGGCGGCTGCGCGGTGATGACCGATGCCAACAACGATTCGATTTATGAATTGACCCTGCCATTGCCAGCCATGGCCATTGAATACAAATTCACCCTCGATGGATCCTCCTCCAATGCCATCTGGGAGCAATTGACAGCCGGCTCATCGTGCACCGTGACCAACGGTGGCTTCACGAACCGGGGCTATACCGTTGCCGCCAATGCCACCCTCCCTGCCGTATGCTGGCAGTCCTGCAATGTTTGCTCCGCGCCACCTCCTCCAACCTTTGCGACCACTTTTGCAGTGGACATGCGCGGTTATACCGGTGCTGCTTTCACCACGGTCAACATCAACGGTTCATTTAACGGCTGGTGCGGTTCTTGCAATACGATGACCGATGCCAACAACGATTCGATCTATGAAATTACCCTGCCTCTTTTGGCAGGAGCCATTGAATACAAGTTCACGGTAGACGGCTGGAACGGTCAAGAGAATTTGACCGCAGGCTCGGCTTGTACCCAGACCACGGGGGGCTTTACCAACCGTGTTTACAACGTAACGGCGGCCAGTTCGGTGGGCGTTGTGTGCTGGAATAGCTGTGTGGCTTGTGCTCCTCCGACCTACCCAGTTACCTTCAAAGTGGACATGCGCGGTTATACCGGTGCAACCTTTGCGGCGGTGAACGTGAACGGCACCTTCAACGGCTGGTGCGGTGGCTGCAATGCCTTGACCGATGCCAACAACGATTCGATTTGGGAAGTGACCCTTCCTTTGCCAGCGGGTCCCATTGAATACAAATTCACCGTGGATGGCTGGAACGGACAGGAGAACTTGACTCCCGGAACAACCTGTACCCAGACGATTGGTGGTTTCACCAACCGCGTTTACACGGTGACCTCGGCCGGTGGTGTTTTGACCGCTGTTTGCTGGAATTCTTGCAATACCTGCAGCACCCCAGCCCCTACTCCGGTCAATGTAACCTTCAAGGTGGACATGCGTGGTTATTCCGGTTCGGCCTTTACGACAGTAAATGTCAACGGTTCGTTCAACGGTTGGTGCGGTGGTTGCAATGCCATGACCGATGCCAACAACGATTCGATTTGGGAAGTGACTTTGCCTTTGTTGCCCGGAACCATTGAATACAAATTCACGGTGGATGGATGGAGCGGACAAGAAAACCTGGTCGCTGGTTCAGCCTGTACCCAGACCAATTTTGGTTTCACCAACCGCGTTTTGACCTTCACCACCGCGACCACCCTGCCTTCTGTTTGCTGGAATTCCTGCACAGCCTGCACAGGTGCGCCCACTTCAGCTAACATTACATTCCGTGTCAACATGAGCCAATACAGCGGCCCCGCTTACACCACCGTGAATCTGAATGGTTCCTTTAACAACTGGTGCGGTGGATGTGCAGTGATGACTGATCCGGACAACGACGGCATCTTTGAACTGATGGTCAATGTTTCTACCGCTGCTCCCATCGAGTGGAAGTACACCTTGGATGGCTGGAACGGTCAAGAAAACTTGACCCCTGGTGGCGCTTGCACCCAGACAACCGGTCAATTCACCAATCGTTGGTTGCAGCCAACTGTTAGCACTGTCCTGCCCGCGGTTTGTTGGGAAAGTTGTACCGCCTGTCCTTCGTTGGGTAGCGTGACCGGTTTGGTTCGTTACGGTAACAATGCTCAGACCGCCTTGAACAACAGCACCGTCCTTCTCAAGAACGCGCTGGGTGCCACCGTTGCCACGGCCACTTCCGGCTCCAACGGTAGCTTTAGCATGAACAATGTCGTTCCAGGTTCGTACACCTTGGAAGCCACCACGACCAAGCCCTGGGGCGGTGTGACGGCCAGCGATGCGTTGTTGGCGGTGCGTCATGCAACTGGAGCGGTTCTCCAAACGGGTCTGCGATTGGTTGCCTGCGATGTCAACGGCAATGCTGCGGTGAATTCCGGGGATGCCTTGTTAATTAACCGTCGTTTTTCGGGTTCCATTACCACCTTTAGCGTTGGCAGCTGGTATTTTGAGCAACCGGCCGTGACGGTGACCAGCGGTGCGCTGACCCAGAATATTTCAGCTATTTGTTACGGTGACGTGAATGCATCCTACAGCCCTGTGGCCCGCGGTGATGCCGGGTTGGTTCTTGTGGCTGATCAGGCCACGGCTCATCACGGTGCGCTGCCTTTGGCCTTGGATCGGGATTTGGGACTGGGCTCCTTGAGCTTGGAACTGAATGTGCCTGCCGGTGTTCGTGTGACCGGTGTTCGTTCTTTGGTGGGTGGTGACCTCAGCTGGCATACGGCCAATGGCCGCCTGCGCTTGGGCTGGTTCTCTGCCGAGGAGGTGGCGGTTCAAGCCGGTCAAGTGGCTTTTGTGGTGGAGACCGAAATCACCCGCACCAACGATATTGCTGGCCACGAATGGACCCTAGGTTCGGTAGCCGAAGCCACCGATGCCTGGGCGGTGAACCATCCCCAAGTGGGTCTGCGCATTCCATCGCTGGCCGCTCCAAAGGCCTTGGCTTTGGTTGCACCTCAGCCGGTGAATCAGGGCGAGAACATCCGCCTGGTCTTGAACTTGGATCGTGCCGCTACGCTGCAGGTGGAAGTTCGTGATATGTTGGGTCGCTCCGTGAGCTCGCTCCGTCAGATTTCGGCTGGTGCCGGTGCCGGTGAGTTGAACCTGGAAGGTCTAAGCACCGGTCGCTATTCGATTTTGGTTCATTGGTTGGATGGTTCCAATCAAAGGATGAACCTGCCCCTTCTGGTTCGTTAATCGGTCCAAGAGCGTTTTTTCCTCCAAGGTTTTGGGAGAAGGGTCTTACCACCCCCTCCTTATTGCCTTCAAAAAGCCCCGCCTCATACCGGGGCTTTTTGTTTTGGGGTAAGGGTCGCATTCAAAGTCGGGAAAGCGGTTGATCGGATTTCAGTGGATGGTCTTGGGTCGTTCGAAGGGGTTTAAATTCGTAGGTAAATCTCAAACAAATCCTATGCGCACCATTGACCGCCTTCTCGAGGAATACGGTGAAAGCCACCAAAACGCTACTAACAAATTGATTCATTGGGTCTGTGTCCCGGCCATTATGTTTAGTTTGATGGGTTTGCTGTGGACCGTGAGGGTTTACGGATCGGTCACTTTGGGCATGCTTTTCCTGTGTTTCGCTTCCTTGTACTATGTCCGACTCTCGCTAAGCCTCTTTGTGGGCATGGTTTTGATCAGCCTCGCGATGGCATGGGGTATCATGGCCTTGGAGGCGGTGGCAGGGTCCCTTGCCTGGCAGGTTCATTTGGGCCTCTTTGCGGCCGCCTGGGTCGGCCAGTTCAAAGGCCATCAAATTGAGGGCAAAAAGCCTTCCTTTCTCAAGGACTTGCAATTCCTGCTGGTGGGCCCGGCCTGGCTCCTGCACTTTGTTTACCGCAAAGCAGGCCTGCCTATTTAGGCCTGCCTGCCGGCCTCGAGGTCTCTTTGAATGAGACCCAGATGAAGGCGGCCGTGGTAGGCGCTGAGCCGGGCTCCATTTGCCTTCCAAAGGCGACAAGGCAAAGGTTGTATCATCCAAGGTATCCGTGAAATCCAGAACATCGCGATAGGCCTGGATTAAATTTGAGATGTGGGGGTGGTTGGTGTTATTCATAGAGGGTCGCCTATGTTATTTTGTTTGAAATCTAATATCGAATTCAATGAAGGCATTTTATTTGGGTCAAGGATTTTTCAAAATCCTTTTTTTGGTTCTTTTGTCAATTCTTGTCTTGAAGGCAACGTCCGCATGGGCTCAGGCTCCTTCCAAGATGACGTACCAAGCGGTGGTCCGAACCGCAAGCGGGGCTTTGGTTTCCCAGAGCACGGTAGGACTTCGTTTGAGCATCGTTCGAGATTCCGTTAGCGGGTCCGTCGTGTACCAGGAGGTTTTTCAGCCAGGACCCAGCACCAACGCCCACGGCCTGCTCACGGTGGAATTGGGAGGAGGTCAACCAGTCATCGGGACTCTGGTTGGGGTTGATTGGGTGGGTGCCCCGCATTATGTTCGGACCGAAGTGGATTTGGCCGGTGGAACGAATTATACCCTCCTGGGGACCTCCCCTATGTTATCGGTGCCCTATGCTTTGGTGGCCGATAAGGTTCGATACCTTGACCGCGGAACGGCTCTTGGTAACACCCCTTACTGGAACGGTTCGGTTTGGAATGCGGGTTCCCGCAATTTGTACCACGATGGAGTCAATGTTGGAATTGGATCCGTTGCGCCTGCCAATACGAAACTTTATGTTTTTGGAGATTCTGTCGCTGTAAGCGCTTACAGCACCCGGCAGAATGCTGCATTTCTGCAGAACAACAGCGATATCTACGGGACCTTGTATGCCGAAAATTTTGGGAATGCACCCGCTGCTGTATTTGCTGCGGATAGTTTTGCAAATGCAACCGTCTATTCCTATGCGCCCTATAGCAATGCCTTTTTGGGTTACAGCACAGGGCCATACGCGACACTGGCGGCTACCAACCCCAACGGACCGGCTGGATATTTGTACGGGAATTCTGCATATTCTACCTTGTTATGCGGCAACGATAGTGGTACGGCTATGCACATGGTGGGTGGAACTTCTTCATTGGCAGCTGCTTATTTTCAGCCGTTTGGAACCGCTCATGGTTGGTACAACGCATCAACAGCTGTGAATGTGGGTAATCTCAGTATAGGAGGAACCCTTTCCAAAGCCGCCGGAACCTTTCGGATTGACCATCCTGTGGACCCGGAAAATAAATTTTTGGTGCATAGTTTTGTCGAAAGTCCGGATATGATGAACCTTTACAATGGAAATGTTATAACAGATTCTACTGGTATGGCAACTGTTCTCTTGCCCTCGTATTTTTGCGCCGAGAATCGTGATTTTTGTTACCAATTGACCCCTGTTGGAGGGGAAGGCTTTACCCGGGTACGGGTCGCTTCCAAAATTTCCGAAAACCGCTTTGTTGTACAAAGCGAAACGCCCAATACCGAAATCAGCTGGCAGGTAACGGGAATTCGCAACGATCGTTATGCCCGGGCTCATCCCATTGATCCGGAACCGGCCAAATCACCGCAGGAGAAAGGACGTTATCTTCACCCCGAATTGTACGGGCAACCTGCAGAGCAGGGCCTTCTCTACATGGCGCCGCCAACTCTCCCGCTTTCCCATCCGCATCAACCGCCGCGCTAGCCATCCATTATTCCTTTGCTCCCTGATGAAAAAATGCCCCACAGCCTTGAAGCCCATGAATTTAGCTTTTTGGATGGCTTTGATGTGGGCGTTGGGCCATGCGAATGAAACCAAAGGTCAATTTTATTGCATACCGACCCGCTTTGTCGAAAGTCCTGTGCCGCCTCCGCCCGATTACAGCAAGGAACAGTTTTGGACTGCCCTACCCAATCGCAGGGATGGCGCCGACCGAACGCCGACCGGCCTGCGCGATGCCCAGGACAGTGCCATGGTCGATGTTTTCTATGTGCATCCAACGCTTTACACCACCAAACCGCGCACCGAGTACCGCTGGAACCAGGACTTGAGGGACCGCCGACTCAACCGGGAAATTGACCGTTTACCCACCTTGTACCAAGCCTCGGTCTTTAACGGAGCCGGTAAAATCTACGCGCCACGTTATCGGCAGGCGCATTACTCGGCGTTCCTGACCCCCAACTTGGAAGACAAAGAAAAGTCCTTGGGCATCGCATACAGCGATGTTGAAGCTGCCTTCAATTATTTCCTGAAAAACTACAGTCAAGGAAGGCCATTTATTATTGCAGGTCATTCCCAGGGCACGCTGCATGCCGCCCATTTGCTTAAACGCCAAGTGATCGGAACCCCGCTCCAAGAACGATTGGTGGTTGCTTATCTGCCCGGTATGGCCATTCCTGCTGATTCCTTGGCTGGATTACCGGTTTGCGTTGATTCAAACGCGGTCGGTTGCTTTGTTAGTTGGAGCACCTTCCTCAGGGGTTACGCGCCCCCAGCCTATGAAAAGGCCTTGGCCAAAGCGGTGGCGGTTAACCCGATCAGTTGGGATCTTCCTGCCCCTTTCCCGGCCCCCGATACCTGCATTGTCCAGGGGGCGTTGATTCCGCGCATACGGCATCGCGGTGCCGTGCTTCGGCCCTTTGGCAAGAATTACCCTGGAATTTGCGATGCCCAAGTGGTGGGTGGCATGGTCTGGGTTAACAAGCCGCGATTCTGGGGATCCTTTTTGTATCGATCGCCCAATTATCATTCCGGAGACATTAACCTCTTCTATTTGGACATCCGCGGCAATGCCGTGCATCGTGTTCGGCAATATGTGCGACAGCGCTAGTCATCAGGGATTTTATTTGATTTTGTAACATAAATTTGTGTATGGGAATGATGCGCCAACTTCTGCAGGAATTGCAAGCCTTGTCGTGGTGGGGACGATTGTTCGGATGGAGCCG
This sequence comes from Bacteroidia bacterium, assembly GCA_049317645.1. GTDB lineage: Bacteria > Bacteroidota > Bacteroidia > UBA7662 > UBA7662 > SYHX01. Next base: position 84 of record JBMOHV010000038.1, on the reverse strand, counting down.
AATACGTCGTATGTTGCTGGATGCCAGCACTGAATGGGAAGCAACGCAGGCCTCGACGGCTCAGAACAACCAGACCTTGCAGGC
>JBMOHV010000037.1:0-18189 GCA_049317645.1 Bacteroidia bacterium | reverse complement strand
CCTGCCTTTGACGGTGAAAAAGGTCCAAAATGGCCGCGCATTGTTGATCCGTCCATCCCGAACCCACCGACGGGGAACCCGAACCCACCGACGGGGAACCCAAGACAGCATGGGACCCCTGGTTCTCCCAAAGGCTCCAAAAATCCAGCATTTTCAGGGCAAAACGATCCACAGGAAGCAACGCAAAGTAACGCCTAACCTTCTCCAAAAAGGGTATTTTTGTTGAGTCACCATGGTTCACCGTCTCCCCCTTCGTTTTGCCCTCTTTTTCCTCTTAGGTCAGGCCCTGAGTGGCTGCGATCTTTTGTTTATTCCTCAGATTTTTCCCCCTCAAATGGACTTGGTCCAGCCCCGTGATACGGTATGGCTTCGTTCGGGATTGGACAGTCTGCGGTTGGAATTTCGTATCCGGGACGAAGACGGAGACCTGGGCCGGGATTCCGGGGACCAAACACGGGATCTTTGGCTGTTGGAAGTCCGCTATGGGTTTCCCCCCTTTGACTCAACCTACCGGGAATTTTCGGTCCCCAACTTGACCCCTCGCGGTGCCAACAAGGTGGTGGATGCCCAGCTTGAACTTCTGTTGGACCCGTTCGATGTACGCGCAGACCTGGATGTCGATTCCTTCAAGTTGTTTGCCGTCCTTCGGGACCGCTCTGGCAACTTTAGTCCGGTTTTATCGTTGCCTACTGTGCACCTATGGAAGGCCACCAATTAGATATCCAAAGCGCTTTTCTGTTGCGTTTTCCTCGGCCTCGAACGTTTGGTTGGGTTCTGCTAACCATCCTGGGATTCGGAATGGGCCGCCCCTTGTGGGCCCAAAGCGGGGGCCGCCAAGTTTTTGGGATGGTCCTCCACAGCAGCGATCCCATGACCTTATCCCAAGGGGGGGTCGCCCCGGTTTGGGGAACGCAGAGCCCCCTTCGGTCCCTCTCCAATCCCGCCTTGCTCGAACCAGGCCTGGGCCGATCCTATGCAGCGGCCTGGGTGCAGCGTTCGGCAGGTTTGGGTCAAGGGGAAGTGGTCTGGGTTGTACCGACCGCCCAAGAAAGCCGATGGACCATGGCCTGGGGAGCTCGTTTTAGTGGAACCGGCTCCATGGCCCGGACCAATCCCTTTGGACAAATGGAAGGGGAGCACCGAGCCAGTGAAGGGGCCTTGATTTACAGCCTGGCCCATCGCTTCAGCCCACGTTGGAATTGGGGAGTGCAGGGCCGCTTGTATTCTTCGCAACTGGGGGGGTATGCGGCCTGGGGTGGTGGGCTGGGCCTTGCTTTGCGTTACGAGGACCCTGAACAAAAGAGAGCCTACGCCCTTTTGATGGATGATTTAACCTTGGTATTCCGCGATTATTTGCCTGGAAGCCTGGGTCAACGATTGGTTCCCCGAAGGGTCTCCTTGATAACAACCCAGGCGTTGGCCCACCTTCCTCTTCGATGGACGCTCGGTTTGCAACACCTCGAAAACTGGTCCTTGCGTTACAGGGATCCCAACGACCCCTTCCAAAACCGAGTCTTTTCCTTGAACGATTCCGATACCCTCCGAGAATCGGCCCTATCCGCTGCAAGTCAAGAATTGTTTTTGCACCTGGTCCTGGGGACCGAGATCAACCTCGGCAAGTACCTGCGCCTAAGGGCGGGCTACCAGGCACTTTCAAGGGCCGACTGGTCCTTTCCGGAGCGTACAGGTGGAAGCGGTTTTCGTTGGGGAATCGCAGTTGAAACCAAGCGTATCCGTATGGAATTCACCACCTTTCCACAGACACTGGCGGGTCGTACCTCGGCCTTTTCTTTTACTTTCGGACCTCATTAACCTCTTGACGAACTCTTAACGTTAACAATCAACCATGAAAATCCTTCGTAACACGCTTCTCCTGCTCTTGCTCTTGTTTCAAGGCTCGCTGTCCGCCCAAAAGAGTCCCCGCAACGATAGCACGGTCCACCCGGCCTTGGACCCTTCCGAAATACGCATTTATCAAGTGTATCTACGAAACTTCAACAACGAAGGAAGCATCAAAGGTCTTTACAGCGGGCTGGACCATATTCAAAGCCTGGGATTTAACACGCTTTGGTTGATGCCCATCCACCCAGTGGGTCAGGTGAACCGCAAAGGCACCTTTGGATCCCCCTATTCCGTCCAAGATTACCGGAAAATCAATCCGGAATTTGGCAACGAACAAGATTTCCGTGTCCTGATCCGGGAATGCCACCGGCGTGGCCTCCGCGTCATCCTGGATTGGGTGGCCAATCACACCGCCTTTGACCACCCCTGGACCCAATCCCACCCCGAATGGTATACCCGGGATGCAAGCGGCAAAATTCTGCCTCCGAACGATGACTGGACGGATGTTGCAGATCTCAACTTTGAGAACCCCGAGCTTCGCGAGGCCATGATCGCCGAAATGGAATACTGGGTCCAAGAATTTCATGTCGATGGTTTTCGTTGCGATGTAGCCATGATGGTACCGGGTGATTGGTGGAGCACCTGCATCCAAAGGCTCCGTCGTCACCGACCCTTGTTCATGTTAGCCGAGGCCAATGGCCCAGAATTTTATCGATACGGCTTCAATTCAACGTACGGCTGGGATTTCTATCACCGCCTCAAAGGGGTTTTTCAAGGGGCCTCGCTTCGGGGCTTGGACTCGGCCTGGGCTGCCGAAAACAGCCAAGCCGCTCAAGCCGCTGGAGGCCTGGGGAGAGTGATGCGTTTTGTTACGAACCACGATGAAACATCGTGGGATCAGGTTCCTGCCAAGGTCTTTGGTTCGGACCAGGCCGCAATGGCCGCTTATGTCATTAGCCAACAACCGGTTAGCATTCCTTTGGTTTACAACGGTCAAGAAGTCGGTCACCCCCTCAAGCAGAACATCTTTGAGCGTAGCCCCATTCGCTACGATCGAAATCCTGAAATCTTGGGTTTTTACAGGGACTACGGGGCCATCTTCCGTGTTGAGAAGGCCTACCAAAGCGGGGATTTTGTTCGGCTACGTCCCGAGGACAAAGACTGCTGGTGGTCTCTCCGTGGTCAAGGCGAGGAGGCCATTCTTTGCGTTGTCAATACCCGAAACAAAACCCTCGTGACCAAGGTTCCGACCGCTTTTCGCCTCAAATCCTTTGAGAATATCCGGGACGGAAGCACCGCCTACCTCAAAGAAGATTTAGAACTCGAGCCTTACGGCATCCGGCTCTTCAAGCCTTATGGCTTGAGCAAGCGGTAAACCGAAACGCGTCCTTCGGCTTCCATTTGCTGAAGAAGGTACCAACCGGGAGCCCAAGTCGAACAGTCAACCCGCAACGAAGCGTCGCCTTCTTTGACGCCTACTTGGTGGATCTCTCGACCGGTGGCATCGGTGACCCTCAGTTGAGCACCTGCTGTCAACCCCTGAACCTCAAATTGATGAGCGATGGGATTGGGATAAACACTCCACCGATCGCTTGTTATGCAAGACGGGCAGACCGAGGTAGTGGGGCTATAAAACAAGGTATAGCGGGAAACGGTATCCCACGAAGAGCCAAAGGAGTCGTATTCTTTGAGAATCCAGGATGCAATACGGCTCGCATTGCTGGGATTGTACGTGATGAGAGCTTCCGATCCTGAATCCGTTATCCAGCCTTGACCAGAGACGAATTCCTCGTTCTTTTGAACTTGCAAATCCCCGTTGGAGGTATAGGTACGGCTATCACGGGTATCGTTGACCCAAGATCCACTCGTACTATCCTGCACGGTGATACTGCCCAGGACTCCGGCATTCCATGCAAATTGAGAACGGCTTGTCGAAAACCACTGGTTGGCGCTATCTGCTTCTTGATCCGTAAATTGTTGAAGGAGCCCCCCGTATACAACGGAATTCCGACGAAGCATCGGGGTCAACAAAGGACCGGTTACCATCTGCACCAAAAAGCGAGTCGGTTCCGATGGGCCGGACGGACTGAGGCGGTGCAAATCCATGATGCCTTCGGGCGCAATGAGATCTTCGGCTGAAACCACATACGATTCACCGATGCTCTGCATCCAAGAACCAAATCCCAAGTCCCACGACAAATTACTGTAGCGGAATTTTAGTTGAGACCAAGTTCCGGAAAGTTCATCCCAAAATTCAAGATCAAAAGAGATTGGGGACCCGTTGGCTGCGGAGGTCACGGCCGAAGCACGCAACGAAGGTTCCCATTGGGATAAAACCACGTCGTAGGTCCGGTAGACAAAGCCCGTCACCGTATTGCCCATGTAGGTAAAGGCCATGGAATCGCCCATGCTCAAAGCCAAATTTCCGTTTCCGTCTTCTTCCATGTACCGAACAGACGTGCAATTTCCACGGCTATCCACCGGTTGCATCAAACGAAAAGTCTCCACGGTGGTTGGTAAATTATCAAAAAAAGAAACCTGCAACAATTGTCCTTGGGCCGTGTAATTCATCACCGCTTGACCAACCGGCAAAGCGGGCAATGGTGGACTTGGAGGGGTCCATAGACGGGCCTGGGTTAATTTGCCAGCGCTGTTACGGACCAGTCGGTAATTAAAGGCCGGCTCAAACAAACCGCCCCCCAGGTATTCTTCCATGAGAACCGAGTCCGGGTTGGCCGCAGCCGAGGTGCGCCCTAAATTGCGATGGAGATACTCCCTCACTCCCCGATTTTTGGACATAAACAAGGGTTGGCCGGGGCTGTACGTGCGCCGCTCTTGGGCCACTTTGGGGGTCCATTTGGACCCTGGTTTTTGAGCAATGGTACGAGTTGTTTGAGCCAGGGCGTTTTGGGATAACCCAAGGAACAGGACCATTAAAAAGAAACGATACGCTTGGGAGGCAAGGCCCAAGCATTTGTAAGAGGCTAATTGTGAATTCATAGTTGATGATTGAGAGAACAAGGATTTGTTGAAGCAAAATTACAACCCCTCCTTGGTTATTTTTGAACCTCGTCCTATGATTTACCTTGCGATCCCTTGGAGTCCTGAACCCGAATTATTTCCCGGCCTTCTGCCCGTCCGTTGGTATGGGCTGCTGTTTATGTCCGGCTTTGTGTTTGGATATTACATCCTTCAGAAGATTTTTGTAAGACATGGCAAAGACCCACGACTCCTGGACGACCTGGCCCTCTATGTCGGTGTTGGGACCATTCTAGGGGCCCGCTTGGGTCACTGCCTCTTTTACGAACCGGCATATTATCTGAGCCATCCCCTGGAAATTATCAAAATTTGGCAAGGCGGGCTGGCAAGTCACGGGGCAGCCATTTGTATTCCAATCGCCGTTTGGCTTTTTACCCGCAAAAACCCTCAAATAGGCTTTTTGTGGCTCTTGGACCGTGTGGTGGTCGTGGTTGCACTGGCAGGGGCCCTCATTCGATTGGGAAATTTGTTCAATTCCGAAATCGTTGGGGAACCGACCGATTTGCCTTGGGGCTTTGTCTTTGAGCGATTGGGCGAGAATTTCCCTCGTCATCCCAGCCAGCTTTACGAATCCCTCTTCTATTTCTTGTGTTACTTGGTCTTGCGCTGGATGGAAAGAAAGCATCCCGCTGCTCAACAACCGGGTGCCTTGCTAGGCGCTTTCCTTCTCTTGGTTTTTGGGTTCCGCTTTTTTGTTGAATTCCTCAAAGCCGATCAAGTGAACTTTGAATCCCAAATGATGCTCAACATGGGCCAATGGTTATCCATTCCAGCCATCGTGCTAGGTCTATTGTTATGGAGCGGGCGTTTACCCTGGAAACCAAAAGAAGCCTAAACCACCTCTTAGCAAGCTCTAAGAGTCAAGGCCCTGGGCTTGTTCCATAAAGACCCTGGTTTGGGCCAGCAAAGGGGACCAATAGGCATCCCCATCGGGCATACGAACCTTGGATCGGTAAGGCTCCAGGATTTGAAGGAGTTTGAATCCGGGTTCTCCTTGACGAAAAGAGAGTGCCCGGTTCGCAGTCAACCATTCGACGGCCAAAATTTGGAATAAATTATCCAGCATCGTGGCCAAACGATTCGCGGCATTGGCCCCCATGCTGACATGGTCTTCTTGGCCGTTGGAGGACGGAATGGAATCCACCACGCAAGGGGTTGCCAATTGTTTGTTATGAGAAACCAAAGCGGCCGCCGTGTATTGAGGAATCATAAAACCCGATTCCAACCCGGATTGCCCGGACAAGAAGGGCGGTAGGCCCCGAGTTCCTGAAATTAATTGATAGGTCCGGCGTTCCGAAATGGACCCCCATTCGGCCAAGGCCAGAGCCGCATGGTCCATCGCCATGGACAACACTTGGCCGTGAAAATTACCTCCACTCAAGACACGGCCGCTGCGATGATCCACCAAAGGATTGTCCGTCACAGAATCCGCCTCGATCTCCAAAACTCGGGCCAAGGAGGCGATGACCTCCGCCGAAGTGCCGTGAACCTGGGGGATGCATCGGAATGCATAGGGGTCTTGAACCGAAGGTCGTGGCAATAACGCCAAGGTACTTCCCTGCATGAGCTCAAGGAGATGCTGAGCCGTTCGAATGGCCCCGGCATGGGGTCGCACTAGGTGTAGCAAGGGATCCAAAGGCTGCTGAGATGCCAAAAAAACCTCGGAAGACAAGGCCGCGCAGCGGTCTGCCCAAAGGCCGGCCTCCTTGGCTCGACGATGGGCCGCCATGGCCGTTGCTAACATATATTGAGTTCCGTTCAGCAGGGCCAGTCCCTCTTTGGATTTCAAAATCAACGGTTGGCGACCCAAGGCAGACAGGGCTGCGGCCCCGCTCATTGTTTGTCCCTGATAGGTGCATTCCCCCAGGCCCAAGATCGGCAACACCAAATGCGCCAACGGGGCCAAGTCACCCGACGCACCCAGGGAACCACGGGTGGGGACCACGGGTAAGATATCATGATTGTAAAAATCCAACAAGGCTTCGACGGTCTCTGTGCAGACACCGGAATAACCAAAGGCCAAGGAATGCACTTTGAGCCCTAGCATGAGGCGGACCACTTCGGGCTCGGCTGCGGGCCCACAACCACAGGCATGGGATAAAACCAGGTTACGCTGCAGGGCTTCCAGATCTTGGTTGGGAATCCGGGTATTGCACAAGGCACCGAAACCCGTGTTGATTCCGTACCAAGCCTGGTCGTTGCCGTCCAGGGCCTTGTCCAGGTAGGACCTGTTCTCGGCGATAAGGCCCCATCGATCCTCGTCCAAGGACAATTCCACCAAGCCGGCACCGACTCGGTTCCATTCCCCCAAGGCGAGACCTGGGCCAAGGTGGAGCCTAGGGCGTTGGTTGGTGGCTGGGTTGGAAGAATTCATCTTAGGTCAGGGGATTCGGTGAGGCCTGAAGGAAGGCTGCAACCTCGGAGGGAGGCAAGCGATGCCGATGCTTTTGATCCGTCGATTGTAGGGTTACCTCACCGGCTGCCCATTCACGCTCTCCAAAGACCACCATCCAAGGCACTTCGGAACGCTGCGCATGCTCCGTCGCCTTTTTGTATTTGCCACTTATCGGAAACCAATCGGCCGAGAAACCCTGGGAACGCCACGTCAAAACCCAAGACTGAGCCGCTGCATCCAGCGAAGGATCCGAAGCATAACACAAGATATCCATTCCATGAAGCGATGTTTCATCCCACAATCCCAGACGATCCATCCCCTCCAACAAGCGCTCAGCACCAAAGCTGATGCCCATGCCCTTCCATTCCGGGTATCCAAACAGCGCGGTAAGTCCGCTGTACATGCCACCACCGCCCAAGGAACCCAAACCCAGTTCGGGGGAAACCACTTCAACCACCAAACCGGTATAATAATCAATACCCCGTGCCAGGCAAGGATCAAACGTGAGCGAATCACCCCCGCTTGCATTGGAACCAGCCCCTTGATTTTGACCAAAGAAAGTCACGACTTGCTCGGTCTCTTTCAAGGCGTTGAGGGCATCATCCCTCTCAAGATCCGTCAATCCCTCGTCTCCCAGGATCGCTTGCATCCAATCGTGAAATTCAATCCAGGTCATCACCTGACCCGTGGGGCGATCCAAGGGGACGGACTGAACCAATCGATCCAGTTTGGAAGGCTCAAATCCCAAGGCGAGCAATTCATCGCGAACCACTGCCCAACCCTGCTTATCTAATTTGTCCAAAAGCAAACCCAAACGGGCGACCTGACCAGGGACCCCGCCCCAAGAGGCCAAAAGGTTCAGGAAACGACGATCGTTCACCCGAATTCGGTAATTCCTAAAACCCAAGCCATCCAAAACATCCCTGTAAAGTCCCAAAAGTTCGGCCTGATGAAAGGTCGAAATCTCCGGGGCCACCACATCGGCATCGCATTGAATAAATTCCCTGAATCGGCCCTTTTGAGGACGATCGGCCCTCCATACGGGCTGAATTTGGTATCGTTTGAATGGAAAACTCAGTTTGGCATGGTTGGCGGCGACGTAGCGAGCCAGGGGAACGGTCAAGTCGTAACGCAAGGCCTTTTCGCATAGCAGCGGCACAAGGCGTCGGGGTTGTTCCCGCAGTTGGCTCCATAGCTCCGGTTCGATCCCTTCGGAAAACGAACCCGAATTCAAAACATGAAAAATCAAACGATCCCCCTCCTCCCCGTATTTGCCGCTGAGGGTTGACCCAGATTCCATGGCCGGGGTTTCAAGCGGACCGTAACCGCAACGCAAAAAAGCAGCTTCGATAACCGAAAACAAGGCTTTGCGTCTCCGCATTTGGGATGCCCCGAAATCTCGGGTCCCCCGAACCGGGGCTGCTGATTTGGGTTCCATGGACCCTAAAATAGAATCAGACGGTCGAGGATTTGATCCTCTTCTGAATATCATCCACAAAGCCGCGGAATCGGCGATCGGTTTCCATCAAGTCCTCCACGGTTTGGCAGGAATGGATCACGGTGGAATGGTCCCGTCCACCAAAATATTCCCCAATGGCCTTGAGGCTGTATTTGGTCATTTTTTTGGCGAAATACATGGAAATCTGACGGGCCTGAACGACTTCGCGCTTGCGCGTGCTCGCCCTTAATAAATCAACCGGTAGGTCAAAATATTCGCAGACCATGGACTGAATAGAATCGATCGAGATTTCGGTCTGGGTATGACGGGTGAAATTCTTGATGACATTTCTGGCCAATTCCAGATCAGCCTGACGATGGCTCAACGTGGTATAAGCCATCAGCGAGGTCAAAGCCCCTTCCAATTCGCGGATATTGCTATGGATGTTGTGTGCAATAAATTCGACGACCTCCAATGGCAATTCGATCCCATCGGTGTACATTTTGCTTTGGAGGATGGCCAAACGGGTTTCAAAATCCGGAGCCTGCAAATCGGTGGAGAGTCCCCATTTGAAGCGGGACAGGAGTCGATCCTCCATACCGCGTAGATCCTTGGGCGCACGATCGCTGGTTAGGATGAGCTGTTTTCCGTTTTGGTGAAGGTGATTGAAAATATGAAAAAACACATCCTGGGTTTTCTCTTTGTTGGCCAAGTTGTGCACATCGTCCAGAATCAACACATCCATCATCTGATAGAAATGCACAAAATCGTTGGCGGATTGGTTCTTGATGGCATCCACAAACTGCTGCGTGAATTTCTCGGAACTTACATACAAAACGGTCTTGGCCGGAAACAATTGGCGGACTTGGTTGCCAATGGCCTGGGCCAAATGCGTTTTTCCAAGCCCGGTCGATCCGTAAAGCATGAGAGGATTGAACGAGGTGGCACCGGGTTTGGCTGCGACTGCCAAGCCTGCTGAACGGGCCAATCGATTGCAATCCCCCTCCACAAAGGAATCAAAACGATAACGAGGATTGAGCTGGGATTCTACTTGAATTTTTTTGAGACCCGGAATCACAAAAGGATTCTTGATAGTCTGTCCGATATTGACCGGCATGGACACTTCGGCGCCGGCATGCTTCACCGAACCACCCGGCATTTGGATGGTATAGGGTCTGGATTCCCCGGCACTGTTTTCCATGACCACGGCGTATTCCAAACGACCGTTGGGACCTAGGGCCCGCTTGATGGTCTTGTGAAGCAGATTTACATAATGCTCTTCCAGCCATTCGTAAAAAAACTGGGAAGGAACCTGTATGGTCAAAACCTCCCCAGCCAATTTGCTGGGCATCACCGGCTCAAACCAAGTCTTGAAACTCTGGAGACTGATATTGTCCCGGATAATTTCAAGACACTCGGCCCAAACGTTTTCTGCTGTTTTGTTTTCTTTCTCCGCCATGATTCGCTACTAATAAGGTCGCGCAAAGGTTGTACGAATTTCTTAAATCCTGCTGCTATTTCAATACCCCTCCAACCAAAAAAAAGGTCGAATAACCTAAATACTTGACTACGAAGCGAAAATTTTGGGGATTAGCGTGTAAAAAAAAACAAGCGAAAAAGCTTGTTTTTTACAATCCCACCATATGGATTTAATAATCAGTCTGTTAAATTAACATTAACGATTATAGTCTCGTTTAAAGGGTGGGCGGCTTTTGCCACCATTGCGAGGACCCGCGTAGGCCGGCCTCTCGTTGCTACGCCCCCCTTGATGGGCGGTCACTCGAATGGCCCTACCCCGAAAACGAGCCCCGTCAAAGGTGGATCGAATTTGATCCAAGGATTCTTGTTCAGCTTCCACGGTGGTCCAGGAGTCGCCCAAAATGATTTTGCCCAAATCGGCCTTTTGAAGACCTGAATGGTCCAACAAAAACTGCAATATGCTGGCCTTGTAAAAGCCATCCCGCGTTCCCAAATTGACCTGCAAACCCGGTTGGTCTTCGCGATCCGAATGACCACGTCCTGCGGGCATCTCCCCCGACGCCTGACGACCCTGCATATCGGCATCGTTCTGAAGGGCGTAATAACGGAACAAGCGCTCAAACTCCATCCAAACCAATTTCTGGATGAGGGTATCGCGATCCATCCCGTCCAACATGGGTTGAAGACCTTGAAGGAGTTCGCCAATGCGGTCTATGCGGGGCTCCGACGCAGCAATTTTGCCAAAGAAATGCCGGAGCTTAACCTCCGCGATGGCGGAACCGGAAGGAATGGTCCCCATTTGAAAGCGGACTTTGGCCTGCTTTTCAATTTGTTTGAGCCTGAAGGAATCTTTGGGGCCCAGAATCACCATCGAAACCCCGGCCTTGCCGGCCCTGGCGGTCCGGCCGCTGCGATGCGTATAAACCTCCGAGTCTTCGGGAATCGAGTAATGAACAACGTGGGTAATGTCCTTGACATCGATGCCCCGGGCCGCGACGTCCGTCGCTACCATTAATTGAAGGGAGCGCTCCCGAAAGCGGGCCATGACTTTGTCCCGCTGAGCTTGGGACAAATCCCCGTGGAGTGCCTCCAAATCGTACCCCTCCCGAATGAGTTTTTCGGTCAATTCCTGGGCTTCGGCCTTGGTACGGGTAAAAACAATGCCGTACATCTCTGGATGCGCGTCAATGAGTCGCTTGAGGGCTTCGTATTTGCGGGCAAAAGGCACCTGAAACGACCAATGCTCCAATTGGGAAGGGGCCGCTGATTGCGATTCGGAACGGAGGGTTTGGGGATCTTTGAGGAAACGATCCGCCAACTTTTTGATTTCGGCCGGCATGGTGGCCGAAAAAAGCCAAGTCCGGCGGCGACCCGCCGCATGGGTTAGGATATAATCCAGATCATCGCGGAATCCCATGTCCAGCATCTCGTCGGCCTCGTCCAGCACAAGGGTTTGAACCACGCTTAGGTCCAAGGCCTTGCGCTCCATGAGGTCCATAAGACGACCCGGGGTTGCGACCACCACATGTACACCCGAACGGAGACGACTGATTTGAGCCTGGATCCCTGCCCCCCCGTAGACCGCTAGAATGCGAATCCCTTCGGTTCTGGCGGCGAATTTTTCGAGATCGGAGGTGATTTGGACACAGAGCTCCCGGGTTGGACTCAAGACCAAGGCCTGAACACCGCGGGCCTGGAGATCCAAGTGTTGCAAAAGCGGTAGGCCAAAGGCAGCCGTCTTACCGGAGCCGGTTTGGGCGAGACCGAACAAATCGTGGTCACCCGATAAAAGAATAGGAATGGTCTGGGCCTGAATAGGCGTGGGCTTTTCAAAGCCGAGGTCCTGCACTCCGAGTAATAAACCCGGAAGAAGACCCAGGTCGGCAAAGCCCGGTAGATTTTCGTTCATGAGGCGGCAAAGGTACGCTAATTTTGCAGGGTGAAAGCCCTTGTCATTGCAGTAGATGGGTTTGCCTCTTGTGGCAAAAGCACGTTGGCCCGGGATTTGGCCAGTGCCTTGCGTTACCGCTACATCGATTCGGGGGCCATGTACCGTGCCGTTACCTACCAAATGTTGGAACTTGGCCTGCCGCCTATCGAGTCCGCTGGCCTTGATCAGATGCTGGGAGCCCTGGATTTGAAGTTTGTCGCATCCAATGGAGTGAATCAATTGATGGTCAATGGTTTGGTTTTGGTTTCGGAATTACGTTCCAAGGCTGTCAATACGGCCGTTAGCCCGGTTTCCACCTTGCCCAGCGTCCGATTAGCCATGGTGGCCCTTCAACGATCCTATGCCGATGGGACCGGTCTCACCATGGACGGACGAGACATCGGCACCCATGTTTTCCCGCAGGCGGACCTCAAATTTTTTGTAACCGCCCGCCCCGAAATCCGTGCACAACGTCGACAGGCTGAATTGATCGCCTCCGGTGATACCTCCTGGACATTGGAAGAAATTCTTGAAAACCAGGCCCAAAGAGACCTGATCGATTCAAACCGAGAATTTGCACCCCTCAAGCGTGCAGAGGATGCCATCGACCTGGATAACAGCGATCTAAGCCGTGAAGAACAGCTGGCCTGGGCCCTGAAATGGGTGGAAGAGCGCGGAGGGATTTAGCCCTTGCGCTTCCGGTCTTGTTCTTTGAGGTGGATTTTGCGCATCCGTATGGATTTGGGTGTGATTTCAATCCACTCGTCCTCCTGAATGTATTCCATGGACTCTTCCAACGAAAAGCGCTTGGGCGGGGCAATCCGGGAATTGTCGTCCTTGCCGGCGGCCCGCATGTTGGTTAGCTGCTTGCCTTTGACCAGGTTAACCACCAAATCCCCAGGACGGATATGCTCCCCAACGACCATGCCCTCGTAAAGATTTTCACCTGGTTCCACAAAAAAGACCCCGCGATCTTGCAATTTATCCATGCTGTAGGCCGTCCCCGGTCCGGTCTCCATGGACACCAACGAACCATTGATCCGGCCAGGTATCACCCCTTTCCAAGGCCTAAATTCCAAGAATCGATGGGCCGAAATGGCCTCCCCTTGGGATAAAGTCAACATCTGGGAACGCAAACCCATGAGGGCACGAGCTGGCATTTCAAATTCCAGGTGGATCCAATCCCCTTTGGGCTCCATCACCAGCATCTCACCCCGACGCATAGTGACCGCTTCGATGATTTTACCCGAAAATTCTTCGGGAACATCCACCACCAATTGCTCAAAAGGCTCGTGCTTGGCACCATCCACCAGCCGAATCACCACGGTAGGCTGTCCTACCTGCAGTTCGTATCCCTCACGGCGCATGGTTTCGATCAAAATCGATAAGTGCAAAATACCCCGACCGAAGACCAGGTAGGAATCTGGCGAGCCGGTATCCTCGACCCTCAGGGCCAGGTTTTTTTCGGTTTCTTTGTAGAGGCGATCGCGTAAGTGTCTGGATGTTACCATTTTGCCTTCCTGTCCAAAAAACGGGGAATTGTTAATGGTGAACATCATGCTCAGGGTAGGTTCGTCTACTTTGATAGCCGGCAGGGCCTCTGGCGCATCCAAATCACAGAGTGTATCCCCAATTTGAAAGTCATCCAAACCAACCACGGCGCACAAATCCCCGGCCTCCACCCGCTCCACTTTGCGACGGCCCAAGCCCTCAAAAACATAGAGTTCCTTGACTTTGCCCCGTTTGCTTTGGCCATCGGCCGTCAACAGAATCAAGGGTTGACCTTCCCGAATAGCCCCCCGATGAACCCGACCAATGGCGATACGACCGACGAAAGAAGAATAATCCAAAGAGGTAATCTGCATTTGCAAGGTCCCTGGACGTGGCAAAGGAGCAGGAACATGGGCGAGGATGGCATCCATCAAAGGCCCAAAGTCCTGACCGATTACTTTCCAGTCATTCCCCATCCAACCCTGTTTGGACGAGCCGTAAATCGTCGTAAAATCCAATTGCTGTTCGTTGGCCCCCAGATTAAAAAACAATTCGAAAACCGCGTCGTGGACCTCGTCCGGGCGGCAATTTTCCTTGTCGACCTTGTTAATGACCACAATGGGATGCAAACCCAATTCCAGGGCCTTGCCCAAAACAAAACGGGTCTGCGGCATGGGGCCTTCAAAGGCGTCCACCAACAACAAAACCCCGTCGGCCATCTTGAGAACGCGCTCCACTTCACCCCCAAAGTCGGAGTGACCGGGCGTATCGATAATATTGATTTTGATGCCCTTGTATTCAACCGATACGTTTTTGGAAAAAATGGTTATCCCCCGTTCCCTTTCCAAGTCGTTGTTGTCCAAGACCAGCTCCCCCACCTCCTGGTGAGGTTTGAACAAGCGAGTGAATTGCATGATCTTATCGACCATGGTGGTTTTGCCATGGTCAACGTGGGCGATGATGGCGATGTTGCGTAAAGGGGTGTCTTGGGAGGTTGTCATAAGAGTTCAAGCCATAAAGGCGCCGCAAATGTAGCATTCTAATTCTCTTTCCTTATATTTGCCCCGCGTTAAGCTTCACTTAACCTGGTTCGGTAGTTCAGTTGGTTAGAATACATGCCTGTCACGCATGGGGTCGCGGGTTCGAGTCCCGTCCGGACCGCTCAAGCCCCGCCTCAGAGAGGCGGGGCTTTTGCTTTTTAGGGCTTGGAGGCCTGGGGCTCTGGAGGGGCCGCCTTGAGGGTGCCCATCCATCGATCCCATACCAAAAAATACAACCCGTAATTCCCCTGAAATCGGGCATGATGCAGGTTGTGATGCCGTGAAGTGTTCACCCAGGAGCCCCATTTGGATTTTACAAAGGAGGCTGGATACAATTCGTAGCCCAAATGACCGTAGACATTGTAAGCGATCATAAACAAAAAAAACAGGACCACATGGGACTTATGCAGAGGCAACCCCATCACAAACAGGGGGAGGATGCCAACCTCCACCAGGGCCTCCCAAGGGTGAAAAGAATACGCCGCCCAAGGCGAGGGATTGGTGGACTGGTGGTGAACTCGATGCACCCTTTTGTAGAGCCAAGGAAGGTGCATCAACCGGTGCGCCCAATAAAAATAGGCATCATGCAAAAACAAAAGGACCGGGAAAATCAAGAAATAATAAAGCCAACCTCTTTGGTTGGGTAGGTCCATCAACTGCGTCCATGCCCGGACCTGCGGATGAAACATGACAACCGTCACCACCGCTGCAAAAATCAAAATCGTGAGCAGGGAGTAAAAAACCTCTCGGCGAAGGTCATTCTTGCCCGGAAACCGGGGCTGAATCTTGCGGGAAAACCATGCCGAACGTTTCCAAACATAAAAAAGCAGGAAAGCAAGCCCCGCAAACAACGCATAGCGCCCACCTATTCTCCAAAGAACCGTTGGAAATGCATCCCACCACTCAAAATTCGCTGCCACCCTTGTTCCGATTTTGACTAGGTGTTCCGATTTTGACTAGATGTTCCGAAATTGACTAGATGTTCCGAAATTGACTGGACAGGTTGAAGGTCCAGGGGATCAATCCAAGCGAATTCGAAGGCCTTTGGGGGCATACTCGACCGCACAACCCTGAAGCTCCACCGTGTAAAGCCCTCCTCCAAGGGAACCCGGATCCAATTCGTATCCGTTGGGTCGACGTTGGCTGGAATCCCAAGGCAAACGAAGCACCACCTTGCCGGTTAAGTCTCGAAGGACCCAATGCAAACTTTGTTGAGCCGCAGCGGCCTGCCAAGAGCCTAGGGTCTCCGCCGAGGTGACGATCCGGAACGGGCCTTGAGCTGGATTCGGCCAAACTTCGCAGGACTTGGAAGGACCCTGCGATACCCCGCGAAGCGAGGCTGGCAAACGCAACCCAGCGCGGACCAAAGGCTGACCGAGGGGGTCCGCCCACTCCGTGCCAGGACCAAGCTCCCAAGACCATGGGGCGAGATTCCCAACCGGGGTATGCTCAATTTCAAAGACGGGGTCGTGGTCCTCAAGGTCCCATCCTTGGACATCGTTCCAAGCCAAGCGGAGTCGGCCATCCATCCATGAAACCACCGGCTCTTGGGAACCCAAAAGGAATCGAACCCGCGGTTCTCCCAAAGAGGCCGGCCAGGAAAGATCCAAAGACAAGGCCCCTACCTTTCCTGAATAATTGGAACGAGCCGTCGTAACAATAGGTGAAGTTTGGTGATTCAACGGGCGTTCCCACGTCCATTCAGCGTCTTCTAGCAATTCAAATGAAGGCGAACCCCAGCGAGCAGCCCCTGGAAAAAAAGACCCATTGACATCTCCGTAACACAACCCTTGTAGATTCCGGGAAACGGCCGCACCGTTGAGATTCAAAACAGCCGTATCAAATACCCAATTTCCGGACGGAAAGGACCCAATCACATTGGCGTACCGTCGGCTTATGACCAAAGCATCCGAAGCGTTGACCGTGCCAGAGGCATTCACATCCCCCGCTTTGAGTCGCAAACCGCTCAAAGGTTGGGCGTTCGAAAAATGAAGATTGGCCAAAAGCGCATCGGTGGCATTGACCCCGCCCCAGGTCCTGGTCGTCTGGAGGCGCAATGTTTTGTTCCCGTTGGTATAACCGCTCAGACTATACAAACCTTGGGCATTGGTAACCGCCGTGCCCTCTTGAACCAACCCCGGGTAGCTGAGCAACTGAACAGTAACCGCCGATAGAGGGGTCCAAGAGACATTGTTGTACGTAACGGTCCCTGTAAGCGGTAGGGCTGCCGGGTTGTTGACCTGGACCAAGTAATCCTGGGTTTCACCCCACTGGTAGGAGCCACATGCCTGGGTATTGGTTGCATCCCCGCCTTCGTTTAGGACAACCCGCAGCAAACAGAGGCCAGCCGTGGCTTGCGGCCCAACGATTGGAAGAGAAGATGCATTGAGGGTGGCCGACACAGTATTGGCCAACGAGCCGCTCATGATCATTTCATTCGCCTCAAAAACATAATTACGGTTAAAATCAAGATAGACCTTGGCATAGGCCGCGTAATTCGAGCCACAGGTTCCTTTGACCAGACTGGCCGCATACGACTGCCCCAAGGTTACCTGAAAAGGAGCCAGATTGGTCCGATCGGTGTAGGTGGCGCAATTCCCTGCGCCGGTAGGCGACGTATACGTCGTGCCGGCAAAATTCCAAGACGCGATACGGGTATCAGCCGGATCGGTGGCCCCTGATGCACAGGCAGCGGCCCTAGCCCGAATGCAAGAGGTCCGCGTGAGGGAATCCGAGCCAAAGGCATTGGTGACCCTCAGTTTTACATTGTACAAACCAGCTACCGAAAAGCTAAGACGAGGTTGAGCATCGAAAGCGGTTGAACCGGGAGCAAAGGCCCATCCGGTGGATGGCGTGATGGTCCATAAACGCGTAGACGGTACGCCGGCCGATTGATCGGTTAACTGCACCGTATCCACCGTGCCCCCAAAATCGGCCACTGAATCGCTGACCCCAAAAGCGGCTGATAAAGGGCCCGGCGTAACACTCACTGGCTGACAAGAATTGGCCGTTAGCAAGCTCGCTCGCCGTGGGCTGTTGGCAAGGACGGTCCACATGCGTTGAACCTGATTCAAGGAGAAAAGGTTCATGCACTGATCATCCGAATAGTCCATGTAGTTTTGGACCATATCCGGTCCAGAACACGAGGAATGGGTGGTTGCACAGCCGTAATTCGGTGCATCCGAGGGCGGTGTATCACCACAATAATCCGTGGCCGTGCACGAAGATCCGTCGCCCCAAATATGCCGCAAACCCAACCAATGCCCCACTTCGTGGGTGGCCGTCCGACCCCGATTGTAAACACCGGAAAAAGGATTGGCCGGGGGACGACCCACCGAATTGTACAGAAGGACCACCCCGTCGGTATTGGCGGCACCGCTGTTGGTCAAACCCGCCAAACCCGATGATACCGGAAACTGTGCATAACCCAGAATGCCTCCCGAGACATTAACAACCCATATATTAAAATACCGAGTCGGATCCCAAACCGTGGCCGGCTTGATGGTCGCATCGATTTGTGTCGTGGACCAGGCCG
>JBMOHV010000036.1:0-18516 GCA_049317645.1 Bacteroidia bacterium | reverse complement strand
GATCAACCGGTTGAGGTTGCATCGGATGCTTTGGGTCAGGATTTTAGGGTGGAAACCAAGTTGTACGCCCCCGATATTTTGGAAAGAGCCCCCGGACGCTTCCATGTATTGGTCAATGGACGCTCCCTGCGCCTGCGCTTGATCGGCCGAGATTCGGATGGATTGGTCATGGAATGCAACGGACGTCGTTACAAAGTGGGCATCAAGACCACGCTGGAGCAATTGCTTGACAAAATGGGGGTTGCCACCGTTAACAACCGCGGGCCCGCCAAGGTGCAGGCCCCTATGCCCGGTTTGGTCCTCCGCGTTTTGACCCAGGTTGGCGCTATCGTGGCCCCCGGTGATCCTTTAATTGTTTTGGAATCCATGAAAATGGAAAACACCCTCCGTGCCAACGGGGCCGGAACGGTGGTCGAAATCCCGGTCCAGACCGGTCAGGCCGTCGAAAAAGGCCAACTTTTGGTTAAATTCGGTTAAAAACCCGTATCTTTGCGCTTGCAATGAAATCGGAGGGGGCGAAGGCCCCCTTTTTTGTTTTTAACCAGACCAGCCCTCGGGCCATGAAACCCCTCGAAACCCCCACCTACACCGGCGAAAAAACCCGCCCGGAGCTCCTTGCCGACCTCAAAGCGTCGATTCAAGCGCTTTTGGATGGCTATTTCGTTGAGCAGGATTGGTTTGTGGTCGAAAGTCGCTGGTCCGGCGATGCCCGCAAGCTCACCGTGAACTTGGACGGCGACCGAGGTGTTACCATCGAGGTTTGTACCGGCCTTAACAGGGCCATTGGCGCCTTGTTGGACGAACACCCCTGGGATGCCCCGGTGCTTTTGGAAGTGGGATCGCCCGGTGCGGATACCCCTTTCACCCTGCCCCGCCAATACCCTCAGCACATAGGCCGCCGATTGCAGGTGACCACCTTGCTCGGCGAAACCCACGAAGGCACCCTTCTCGAAGCCGACGAAAACGGTTTGGGATTAGAAACCAAAGCAGGGCCCGAACGCTTTTCCTACGAACAGGTTCGGCAATCCCGAGTTCTCCTTCCTTTTTGAAATTTAAAAACCCTTCTACCCGTTCAATATCTATTGTTATGCCTGTTAAAACCAAAACCCAGCCGTTAAACCAAAACCAGGTTTTGATCAGCTCCTTCTCGGAGTTCAAGGAATTCAAAAACATTGATCGCGCAACCATGATGCGCATCATGGAAGATGTTTTCCGAAGCATGGTCAAGCGCAAATTTGGAACCGACGAAAATTTTGACATCATTCTAAACACCGAAAAGGGTGACCTTGAGGTCTGGAGAAACCGTGAAATTGTGGAAGACGACGCCGAAGATGTTGGTCAACCTGACAAAATTTCCCTTACGGAAGCCCAGACCATCGAACCCGATTTTGAAGTAGGCGAAGAGGTTTCGGATGAAATCAAATTGGATGATTTTGGCCGTCGCGCGGTTTTGGCGGCTCGTCAAACCTTGGTTCAAAGGGTTTTGGAGCTCGAAAAAGACAATATCCACAAAAAATACAAAGACCGCGTCGGGGATATTATCACCGGCGAGGTATACCAGATTTGGAAAAAAGAAATTCTGGTATTGGACGACGAAGGGAACGAGTTGATTCTTCCCAAGAACGAGCAGATACCTGCAGATTTTTACAAAAAAGGCGATACCCTCAAAGCGGTCATTCTTCGCGTTGAAATGCAAAACATAACACCGCGTATTGTGATTTCGCGGACCGACCCGGCCTTTTTGGCCAGGCTTATGGAGATGGAAGTCCCCGAAATTTTTGATGGCTTGATCACCATTCGCAGCATTGTGCGCGAGCCCGGTGAAAGAGCTAAAGTAGCGGTCGAAAGCTACGACGACCGCATTGACCCGGTGGGAGCCTGTGTTGGGATGAAGGGATCGCGTATTCATGGCATTGTCCGTGAATTGCGCAACGAAAGCATCGACGTAATCAACTTTACCAACAACCTTGAGCTCTTTATCCAAAGGGCCCTTAGCCCGGCCAGGGTTGTTAGCCTGGAGATCAACAAGGACACCAACAAAGTCAATGTTTTCCTAAAACCCGATCAGGTTTCCTTGGCCATCGGAAAGGGCGGGCACAACATCCGCCTGGCCGCCAAATTGACAGGCTACGAAATCGATGTCTTCCGGGATGTCCAAGACGATGATTCCGATGTGGATCTCGATGAATTTGCAGACGAAATTGATGGCTGGGTACTCGACGAACTCAAAGCCCTCGGTTGCGATACCGCCAAATCGGTCATCAAAATTGGTCTCGAAGAATTGGTTCGCCGCACGGAACTTGAAGAAGAAACCGCGGCACAGGTTCTGGCTATCTTGCGCTCTGAGTTCGAATAAATAATAACCTTACCCCCTTAAAGCCCCAACAAAGAATGTCCGAAGGCACCGTTCGCGTCAAAAAAGCGGCAACCGAGTTCAATATCAGTGTGCAGCACCTGGTGGAGCATCTTGCCTCCAAGGGATTAAGCGTTGAATCCAACCCCAACGCCAAGATCTCGGAGGAAATGTACCAAATGCTCCTACGCGATTTTGGACAGGACAAGAAATTCAAGGAGCAGGCCTCGCAGATTCATATCGGCAAGTCGGGCAAGGAAGATGTTGTTCTGGATCAAAAAGCCGTAAGCCAATCCCCCAAAGCCAGAGCGGACCAAAAGGAGGTCTTGATCAAGGGCATGAGCCATGCGGTCGCCGCACCAGCTCCCAAAGCAACCCCCAAAGCAGAAGCCCCCAAGGCAGAAGCCCCCAAGGCAGAGGCCCCCAAGGCGGAAGCCCCCAAGGCGGAAGCCCCCAAGGCGGAAGCCCCCAAGGCGGAAGCCCCCAAGGCGGAAGCGCCTAAGGCAGGTCCCGCTACGGAACAGGCTCATGAAAGTGCCCCAACGGCCTCTTTGGAAACAGCGCCCAGCGCACCTGTTGCGTCTGCTAAGGTGGTGGAAGGAAAAGCCGATGTTGCTCCCGGTATTAAGGTGGTGGGCAAAATTGATTTGAGCGCTACCGATACCGGCAAAGGGCCCAGGAAATCACGAAAAAAAGAAGAAACCCCGGCTACCGAAGCACCCGCCAAGGGAGCGGCTACCGAAACAGCCCCCTTGGAAACCCCTGCTCAGGGCGATCGTTCGGCCGAATCGGTCGAACCCACCGGAACGGAAACGGCCAAGGGAACAACGACCGAAGCCGCGACAGCCGATGCGACAGCAGCAGCAGCTCGCCCTACGGATGACTTGATTCGCGCCAAAGCCGACCGCCTTCAGGGCACCACGGTTTTGGGTAAAATCGATGTTACGCAGTTTGAAAAACGCAAACCCGTTGCCAGCTCCGCCGCCGACCAGGTGGGCAAGCGTAAGCGTAAACGAGTTGATGGTACCACGCCGGGTCCTGGAGCGACGGCCGACCCCAACCAAAGGCCCAGCGTAAGCGGCGTTGGCTCGGTATCGGCCCGCCCACCAAGGGGTCGTACCGGCGAAGTGCCAGGACGGCGCGGTCCTGCCGCGACCGGTCCCAAAGCCGAGTTGACTGAAAAAGAAATTCAAGATCAAATCAAAGCGACCCTGGCACGCCTTCAAAGCGGCAAGGGGACCAATACCCGCTCCAAGTTCAAAAAACAAATGCGGCGTTTGGAAGGCGAAGAAAGCAACAACCAAGACAACAACAAAGAGAACAGAGGCGGCAAAACCAAACTGCAACTCACCGAATTTATAACCACCGGGGAACTGGCTGGATTGATGGATGTTGCTGTTGGCGAAGTCATTATGAAATGCTTTTCCCTGGGCATTGTCGTAACCATCAACCAACGCCTCGACGCCGAAACCATTGTGGTGGTGGCCGATGAGTTTGGGTACGATGTTAGCTTTATATCCGCCGCCGCCGACGAACCGATGCTGGAGGAGGCCGACAATCCTGATAATATGCAGGAACGGGCGCCCATTGTTACCATCATGGGTCACGTTGACCACGGTAAAACTTCGTTGCTTGACTATATCCGCAAGGCCAATGTGATCGCTGGCGAAGCGGGGGGTATCACACAGCACATCGGTGCTTATGAAGTGACCCTTCCCAACAACAAACACATTACCTTTTTGGATACACCGGGTCACGAAGCCTTTACGGCGATGCGTGCCCGGGGTGCCAAAGTCACCGATATTGTCGTTATCGTTATTGCGGCCGACGACAAGGTGATGCCCCAGACCAAAGAGGCCATCAGCCACGCCCAAGCGGCCGGTGTGCCCATGATTTTTGCCATTAACAAGATGGACCGCCCGGAGGCCAACCCCGAGAAAATCCGAGAGCAATTGTCAGCCATGAATATTTTGGTTGAGAGCTGGGGTGGAAAATACCAAGACCAAGAAATCTCGGCTAAAAAGGGCCTGAATGTGGAGTTACTCCTCGAAAAAATTCTTTTGGAGGCCGAAATCCTTGAACTCAAGGCCGACCCCGACAAAAGAGCGATTGGAACCATTATCGAAGCCTCCTTGGACAAAGGGCGGGGCGTTGTAGCCACCGTGCTCATCGAGTCCGGGACCCTGCAGACCGGGGACCCTATTTTGGCAGGAGCTCATTATGGACGCGTCAAGGTTTTGCAAAACGAAAGGGGTCAAAAAATTGGCAAAGTTGGCCCGGCTCAACCGGTTCAAATTCTTGGCTTTGCGACTGCTCCCACCGCTGGTGAGCGTTTCTATGTGGCCGAGAGCGAATCCTCTGCTCGCGAAATCAGCAACAAACGTCAGCAGTTGATGAGGGAGCAGGGAATGCGTACCCGCAAACATATAACATTGGATGAAATTGGAAGACGCTTGGCCATTGGTAATTTCAAAGAGCTTAACCTGATTGTCAAAGGCGATGTGGATGGTTCGGTGGAGGCTTTGAGCGATTCTCTGTTGCAATTGTCTACCAAGCAGATACAGGTAAATGTGGTGCACAAGGGCGTTGGCCAGATCACCGAGTCGGATATCATGCTGGCCTCGGCTTCGGATGCCATTATTGTTGGTTTCCAAGTACGGCCATTGGCATCGGTACGCCGACTAGCGGAAAAGGAAGAAATTGATATCCGCACCTATTCCATCATTTACGACGCCATTGATGAAATCAAGAGCGCGATGGAAGGGATGCTCGCCCCAACGGTCGAAGAAAAAGTTGTTGCCAATGTCGAAATCCGCGAAGTATTCAAAATCACCAAAGTGGGCACCGTTGCCGGCTGTATGGTTTTGGACGGCAAAATCAATCGGAACACCAAAGTCCGCGTTCTTCGCGACGGAGTTGTGATTTATACCGGAGAATTGGCATCGCTCAAGCGGTTCAAGGAGGATGCCAAAGAAGTGGCCACCGGTTACGAATGCGGTCTTAACATCCAAAACTTTAACGATATCAAGGCCGGTGACCTGATTGAGGGTTACGAACGGGTCGAAATCAAGGCTAAGCTTTAATGGAAACCCTGGGGACGGCTTTTTGGGTCGAAACCGGGGCCGCCTTGCTGGGGATTTGGGGGGTTTGGGATCTGGGTGGCGGTCGTCGCCGTGGCTATATCAGCGGGGTTTTGAGCACATCTTCCTATGTCGTGCTCTGCGCTATTCATGGGATTTATGCGGACGCCGTGATTAACGGGTGGTACACCGTGATGGGTTTTGTGGGTTGGTTTGCATGGGGCCAGCGGAAGACCGAGAAAGGTGGGGTGCCGGTGCGTGCCATGGACGCCCAAGGTTTTTGGGCAGGGGTTGGATTC
Source organism: Bacteroidia bacterium (assembly GCA_049317645.1). Lineage (GTDB taxonomy): Bacteria > Bacteroidota > Bacteroidia > UBA7662 > UBA7662 > SYHX01. Next base: position 12,784 of record JBMOHV010000036.1, on the reverse strand, counting down.
GGCCTATTGGCTTGGTTTTTGTTTTGGGGATTGTTGCGTTCTTATACAGACAGCACGGTCGTCGTTTGGGATGCCACGACGTCGGCCTTGGCGATTACTGCTATGTTATGGATGGCATCCGGGTACACCTGGAATTGGCCTTTGTGGTTGATTATTAATATGTTGTCTGTGGGCCTTTATATCCACAAGGGCATGCTTCCGACGGCGGGTCAGTACGCGGTCTTTGGATTCTTGGCCCTCAGGGGTTGGTGGATTTGGTCCAGGGCCCGCTTGGTCTTGACCGAACAGAGGGACGAGACGTTACTTCTGTAACAAAAGGTAGACCGACGTGGTCAGGAAGTCCCTGATAACGGGCAAAGACCGAAGGAGAGGAATTTGTTGGCGGGTCTTCAATCCGAATTTGTAGGCGTAAATGGGGTTAATCAGGTAATGGGTCTCGCGCAAAATCGGCATACCGGTTTGGGAGGCGATGCGGTGCATGCGTTGAATGCCAATACCGCAATCGTAAATGGACAACAATTCCTCCCGGGTTTCGTCGCTTTGACGGGTCCCTCTTAGCAAGGCTTCGTAGGCCGAACGGGGCAGGAGATGTATCCAAGGAAATTTTTGAACCCAACCCTCTGCAATTTGTTGATGGCCCCCAAAAGGCATGGTCCACGGAGGCCATCCGATAAAAAGCAAACCATTGGTTTTGAGGAATTTCTGCATTTGTTTGAGGGCCCGTGGCTGGTCAGGAAGGTGTTCGATCACATCCTTGAGGACAATCAAATCGAAGCGCCCCGTGAACTCGGCTTCGATGGCGGGGTTGTAGATGTCCTCGCCTCGAAGGTCCATTCGGCCTGATGCAATATGCTGGTCCATTCGTTGACGACCAAATTCAATTTTCTTTTGGTTGAGGTCGATGCCGGTTCCTTTGGCGCCCGCCTCTACGAAGGGCAACAGATTTCCTCCTTCTCCACAACCCAATTCCAGGACCTCCAAGTTCTCCCACCCTTTTCGACGGGCATCAAGCGCCTGCAGGCCTTCGAGACAAAAAGGCATGATACTTTCGCGGGCATTTCGGGCCAGGAAGTCTAAGTAAAAATCGTGGTCGTGGTGAAAATCGTAAGGCATACCAAAAAGAGGGTTCGCAAGGATTGAAAAAGAAGGTACAAACCAGAACTCCCAAAAATCAACCCGGTTCCTAGGTGTATTCTTCTCATAATGAGCGGTGTAAGCCAGCGCTTGATGCGATGCGCCGCAAAGGAAATCGCGGTTTCGGTAGCCAAAATGCTGAGAATAATTCCTGTAAAGAAATTCAGGCTTTGGTAATAGTTGTAATCCAATACCTGCGATGTGTAGGCGATGATGGCCAGCCAAGAAAACCAATTCGTTGGATTCAGGAAATTGAGGCTAAAGCCCATCCCCAGGTATAACCAGGGTGTTTTGTGACCCGTGCTTTGGTAAGAGGCCCGGGATTTTCGGAGAATATTGTTAAGGGCCATGCCTAACAAAAGCAAACCTCCGATGATTTGGGCTGGGAGGCGAAAATTGATCTCAGCGGGCAAAAAATTTTCAACCCCCGAGAATGTAATCAACAGCAAGAGGATGTCGGCTATCACCACCCCCACGGTCAACATGAATCCTACGAACCTTCCGTGTTCGATGCTGTTCTGGATGACCGAGAACATCACGGGGCCCAGGCTGAGGCAAAAAGGCACCCCTATCAACAGCCCCTCGAGGAGGGTTTTGAGGTAAAACCAGCGCTCATCCATGCCGCAGGGATTGGAAAAATGACGTCATGAGGCTTCCGCATTCATCGTGCAGGAGCCCCATGGACCAGGAGGTTTTGGGATGCAAAAGGGGACCGTGCAATGTATAGCCCCGCTTGGGATCCGATGCCCCGGCGACCACCCGCCCGATTTGACTCCAAAATAAAGCGCCAGCGCACATGACGCAGGGTTCCAGCGTCACATAGAGCGTGCATTCGTTCAGGTATTTGGAACTCAGGTGATTCGTTGCAGCGGTGATCGCCTCCATTTCGGCATGGGCGGTGGGATCGTTGAGTTGCTCGCAGCGGTTATGACCGCGTGCAATGATTTTGTTATCGTGGACGATGACCGCCCCCACCGGGATTTCACCCATCCGGTAGGCCTGTCGGGCCAGGCGCAGGGCCTGTTCCATGAAATATTCGTCGCCATCGGGACCCAGCATTCACCAAAGATAGGCCCGAGGCCCACCCGTGGCGAAGCGCTGTGGGCGTGAAAGTTCTATTTTTGTGCCCTATACACTTGATTTTATGCTACGAACCCACCGCTGCGACGAATTGAACCTGGCCCATGCGGGTCAACACGCGACCCTCTGCGGTTGGGTCAGCAAGATCCGGGACAAAGGAGGCCTGATATGGGTCGACCTTCGGGATCGTTACGGCTTGACTCAATTGGTGGCCGAGGAAGGAGCCACGGCGCCGGAGGTTTTGGAACAAATGCGTTCGCTTGGTCGAGAATTTGTTATACGCGCCAGTGGTGTTGTGGTTGAGCGTTATAACAAAAACCCCAATCTCAGCACCGGGGATATTGAGATTCGATTAGAGGACCTGCAAATCCTGAACGCCTCGGCGTTGCCGCCTTTTTTGATCGAAGACGATACCGACGGTGGCGAAGATTTGCGCATGCAATACCGTTACCTGGACCTACGTCGGGCACCGGTTCGATCCAAGCTGGAACTGCGGCATCGGATGGCCCAAGAGGTTCGTAAATACCTTGATGCTCAGTCTTTTATTGAAGTAGAGACACCGGTTCTTATCAAGACAACCCCCGAAGGGGCCCGGGATTTTGTGGTCCCATCGCGGATGCATCCCGGACAATTTTATGCCTTGCCCCAATCTCCACAGACCTTCAAACAATTGTTAATGGTTGGGGGCTTGGACCGGTATTTTCAAATTGTAAAATGTTTTCGGGACGAAGATTTACGCGCCGATCGGCAACCGGAATTCACGCAAATCGATTGTGAAATGTCCTTTGTGGAGCGCTCGGATATTTTGGCGATGTTCGAAGGGCTTTTTCGTCATTTGTTTCAACAGGTCAAAGGATTGGATATTGGCGAGATCCCGGTGATGACCTATGCCGATGCGATGCTGCTTTATGGAAATGATAAGCCTGATTTGCGATGGACTGCGCCCCTCCTGACCCTCAAGGGTGGTCAGGCCTACGGAGCGGTTCCCTTCCCGGGCCCTGGGGTTGAAGGCGTTGGTTTTGGGGTTTTTGAGGACGCGGAGGCCGTGATTGCGGTCCCGGTCCCTGGGGGCGCCGGTTGGACACGCAAAGAATTGGATGCCTTGACCGATTGGGTCAAAAGGCCGCAAATCGGCATGAAAGGGATGGTTTGGCTGCGTTGCGAAGCTGCGGATGCCACGTACCGATCTTCGGTGGACAAGTTTTACGGAGCGGACCATTTGAAGGCTTGGATGGATGCCGCGGGGCTGGGGGCCGGGGATTTGATGCTGGTTTTGGCCGGCCCCGAGGCCTTGACTCGCAAAGCGGCGGCCGAGCTCCGTCTCGAAATTGGCAATCGCCTGGGTCTGCGTTCACCGGATCAATACCGGGCCTTGTGGGTGGTGGATTTTCCTTTGTTGGATTGGGACGAGGAGAGCGGTCGGTGGGTCGCCATGCACCATCCCTTCACATCTCCCCTGCCCGATGATATGGATTTGATGCAAAACCATCCGGGCCGCGTCCGCGCCAATGCCTACGATATGGTTTTGAACGGAACCGAAATTGGGGGCGGGTCCATTCGTATTCACGACAAAGCATTGCAGGCCAGGCTCTTTGAGCTACTCGGCTTTGGGGCCGAAGAGGCCCAGGCCAAGTTTGGCTTTTTGCTCAAAGCCTTTGAATACGGAGCCCCACCGCACGGTGGAATTGCTTTTGGTTTTGACCGTCTCTGTGCTTTGTTCGGAGGACAGGAGAGCATCCGCGATTTCATAGCGTTTCCCAAAAACAACGCAGGTCGCGATGTGATGATTGACGCGCCTTCGGGGATTGATCCGATTCAGCGCAAGGAGCTGGGGCTTCCGTAGAGGAGGCGGACCCTTTGCAGATCTTCGTTGTTATCAACCCCGGAAGGCAAGGGCTCTTGGAGTCGTAACATTTTGATGGGAATACCGTTGTGCAAAAAGCGCAGCTGCTCTAACTTTTCCGATTCCTCGGAGTGTGCCGGTTGGAGTCGGGTAAATTCCAGGAGACGCTCGGGGCGGTACGCATAGAGGCCCAGATGCAAAAATCGCTGCGCATCGCTCGTTGAATCTTGGCGTTGGAACGGAATGGTGGCTCTCGAAAAATACAAAGCCCGGTCAAAAGCATCCAAAACCACTTTGACCCGATCGGGGTTTTGGGGGTCTTCGGCCTGCGGCCATGGACAACAAGCCGAAGCAACTTGGACGCTGGGGTCTTCAAAGAGGGTCACCAGATTTTCCAATACAGAAGCCGGGATCATCGGTTCGTCGCCTTGTACATTGACCACCACATCGTAGGCAGAGCCTTCGGGAAGGTTTTGAAGGGCTTCGGCAATTCGGTCGCTACCACTGACATGGGAGGGGGAGGACAGAACGGCGGGTACTCCGTGTTGAGCGGCGGCTTCCAGAATTTCGATGGCGTCGGTAACGACCAGGACTTTTGCGAAGCAAGACGCTTTTTGAACCGCTTCCCAGGTTCGGACAATCAAGGGCTTGCCCCCCAAATCGGCCAGCATCTTGCGGGGCAAACGCGAGGACTCAAGGCGAGCAGGAATCAGAGCCAGAGCACGTAGGGGCATAGGAATGGGGTTGGGGAAGAGGGGGGAGACGGAGGAGACGGAGGAGAGGGGGGAGAGGGGGAAGAGGGGGAAGAGGGGGAAGAGGGGGAAGAGGGGGAAGAGGGGGGAGACGGAGGAGAGGGGGGAGACGGAGGAGACGGCGGTTGGGCTTGGGAGGGCGTTAGGATTCAAGAAAACGGTGCATGGCCCGGTGTTCCAAACCGACTTCCCAAAAGGCTTCGCCGTAAATTTTGTAGCCTGTGGCCTCGTAAAAACCCACGACCTGGGAACGGGCATGCAAATACACTTGCCGAACGGGGCTCATATCCAGAACCCAAGCATGGGCGTAATCCATCAATTCGCGACCCAAGCCCTGGCCCTGCAGGTCTTGACGCACCGCCACCTGCCGCATATGAAAAGCGGGCGTGTCCAGAATGGCATCGCGGGGTCCTTGCGGGGTCCTTGTTGCGGTCGTTGTTTCGGTTCTTGTTGCGGTCCTTGTTGGGGGGCCGGCTTGAATCCAGGACGGCGTAACGGAGGGACGGAGCACCAAACAGGCACGGACGGTTCCGCTGGGGTCAAAACCGGCCAGGTGGACGGAATCTTTCTCGGCATCGAGGGCCTCCTTGGCAAAATGAAGTCCCAGGGGAGCCCGTAGCAAGGTGTGCCGCAAGGCCACCGTGAGGGCGTATTCGGAACCCCCCCAGGCGATCTCTTGCCAAAGCGTTTGGTCCATGAATTTTTAGTCGTGAGCGGTGACCATGGTCCGGGTTGGAAAAGCAAAATCGGTCGGATGACGACTGATGACCGCGTAAATTCCAAAGTTGATTTCTTCGCGGACCCGGAGGTACTCGTTGTAATCCGGGGTTTTGACCAGGTAAATAATTTGCAGGTCCAGCGAGCTTTCTCCGTAACCAAAAAACGAAACCACCGGATGCTCGTCAATCATGGGATGCTCGTTCAACAGTGTTTTGATTTCTTGGATAACCGTTCGCAGGATATCGGGGGTGGTTTGGTAAACCAGACCCAACTGAAAAGAAGCCCGTCGGTGGGTGCTTTCGGTGATGTTGTTTAGAGGCTCGGTCACCAATGCTTTGTTTGGAATGGTAACAAAAGATTTATCCAGGGTGCGGATACGGGTGGAACGAAAGCCTACATTTTCAACGGTCCCTGTAATCCCCTTGAATTCAATGGTATCTCCTACCGTGAAGGGCTTGTCCAGAAAAATGGTAAAAGAGCCGAGTAAATTGGCCAGGCTTTCTTGGGCGGCCAGGGCCACGGCCAAACCACCAATCCCTAGACCACCAATGAGGGCGGCGATATTGGCCTGAAAAACAATGCCAATAACAAAAAGAAAGGCCGAAAGCATGACCCCCACCTTGATCCCGTCTTTGATATAGGGAACCCATTGGTCCTGGATTTTCTCGGGGTCTTTGGCTGCTTTTTGTTGCCAAACATCGGCCACAAAATCAGCGACTTTGAGCAGGGTTTTGGCCCCGTACCAAACCAATCCCAATTGCAGTAGAATATCGATATAAAAATGAAAACGGATGGGCTTTGCGAACCAAACCACTTTCAACGGGATGTTCAAGATGCTAAAAGCCGCCATGAGAGCCACAAAAACCAAAAAGCGCCGGAGGGGTTTGCCGGTCAGGCGATTGAAGAGGCGCCTCCGCTCGATGTCCCGCTCACTAAAAAGCCTGTAAACCAGCATATTAATAAGCCTGGACAGGGGGCCGTTAAAAAACAAAATAAACACCAAAACACCCATGGAAAGGACCCATTGAAGCAGGGTTTGTCCTGCCCAGCTGTGTTGTAACAACGAATTTATGGTGTTTTGCATGGCTTAATTGGTGGGTTGCAATTGATTCAGAGCCCGTCGGTAGCCTTCGAGACAAAGGTTCGTTGAAGGAGCTGTGTTATGGGAGAGGCAACCCTGCACGGCCTGTCGAATGGTGAGGGCCACATCTTCAAAGATGTCACGGGCTTGCATGCCAGGGTCGTCCTGCATCAGGTAGGCAAAAACCCGGGCCATCCCACAATTTGCGACGAAGTCAGGAAGGACCGCGATGCGTTCATCCACCGACCTGGCAATGGGTCCCATAAAGATTTCGGGGTCGGCAAAGGGTACATTCGCACCGCAGGCAACCAGGTTCAAACCTTTGTTTATCAGAGAGTTGATTTGCTCTCCAGTCACAAGGCGGGAGGCGGCCGCCGGCACAAAAACATCGGCCGCCTGCGCCCAGAACAAGGGGGCGGCTTCGTGGTGAGATCGGCAAGGGATGGCATCCGGGTTCAGGGCGTTTCCGCGGCGCATCAGGAGGAGCCGGCGGCAAGCCTCCAGATCGAGCGGGGCGCCTTGGTCGGCCACCCAGCCGTATTCCCGGTCCAGGATGCCTTGGATTTTCATCCCGGCATAACACAAGTAATAGGCAGCGGTTGCGGCGACATTGCCCCAACCCTGTACGAGGACCAGGCGATCTTTGAAGGCGGGGTGACCCTCCAAAATCCATGAACCACCTGTTGGGTTGGGGGTCCCGGCCTGGGAGGCGTAATAGGCGAGGACGGATTCGGCGACGCCCCATCCCGTGATAAGGTCCGCGATGGTCATGGTGGGCAGATGTTCGGGGCCGGGACCGGGGATGCTGTGGTGAGCCGGGGTGAACAAAGGGTCGGTCACCGGGAGGCTGACCCCTTCGCGCAATTGGGCCAGGCGTTTTTCGCGGAGGTGGCGACCGTAATGACCTTGAACCACCCCTTGTTGGGGATGTTGCAGGTCGTTGGCCAGGGTGTAGGGAATGACCTCGTGGATTTCGTCCACATTCAGGTCACCGCCTGTTCCGTAAAAATTTTTGAGCAAGGGGTCCAAAGCCTTGTACCACCGTTTGAGGACTTGGTCTTTGCGGGGGTCGGATGGATCAAAGTCAATACCGGATTTGGCCCCCCCGATCGCAGGTCCCGAGACGGTGAATTTGATTTCCATGGTTTTGGCCAGGGATTCAACCTCCCGCCGGTCCAAACCTTTGCGCATCCGCGTTCCTCCGCCGGCGGCCCCACCCCGTAGGGAATTGAGCACCGCCCAGCCACGGGCACCGGTTGGGGCATCGTTCCATTCAAATACAATTTCAGGAGCTTGGTTTTCGAATACTTTGAGGCGTTCGAGGATGGGTTTTTCCGACATATTTCCAAAAGCGGGAGGGGTAGAACCCGCGCTTTCAAAGATAGGACGCCTTAGTTCAAGCGCAAAAGCCGGTTTTCGAGGTCCACAATCTTTGGAAACAGCTCCTGTGCCTCGCGGTTTTCGTGATCCATCCAGCTTTGACCGAAGGCTTGCAAGTCTTTCAATAATTGTTGTTTGGAGTCCGATGAAGGGTCCTCCTGATAGATACTTTGAGCCGAATCCATCATGTGTTGGAACATTTTAAATAGATCCTGAATGTCCGGGTCCTCGGTGAGGGCATGGTTTTGCATGGCCTCTAGGCAGACGGCATGCGAACGCAGGCCCGCGATGCCTTCGTTCAGAACCTGTAGGTAAGGAAACCATTCCTCTTCTTCCAGGAGGAAATGACAAGCGATTTCGGCCGCTAGGATTTCAAAATCGTCCAAAATCGTCTCAAAAAGCGGATCGCTTTCCAGGCTTTGCCGAAGTTGGCGAAGACCATTCCCCAGCAAAAGGGCATGGTCCGCGCGTAGAGAACCAATCAGGCTCGAAATTTCAGCATCGCTGCCGGGGCGGGTACTATTATCCGAAATACTTAGGCCGTTGACCAAAAATCCCAGCAAGGCCCAGGAGTCCCAACCGATGCTTTGGGCCACTTGCTCGATGGTTAGGCAATCAATAACGGCCGGTGTAGGCACCCCCAAGCGCTCCAATTCGGCCCCTGCGGTCGGCAAAACCATCAACAAATCGCAGATGTTGGTGTCAGGATGCCAAGGGGGCAGGATGGGTGGCCGCAGGCTCATCGAAGGTTGCTTTCATACAAGACCCCTGAGAATCCAAAAGGTTTTGGGGGGGCCTGGGTTTGTCGCGTCCGGGCTTCCTCCTCGCTTTACCTTTGTAGCCGGTCCAACCCACCCCCAACGCCCCCTCGATCTCGTTCGCAACACGCTTTTGTCCCTGCCGTCCATGCATTCCAACGAATCTTTCTCTTCTGCCGGTCAAGGTTGGCATGTTTTGGAGGTAGGCTCCGGTGAGCCTTTGGTAATTCTGCACGGTGTATTTGGGTCGGGGGATAATTGGATGAGCATCGCGCGTCGCTTGGAGCATCGCTGGAAGGTTTACCTTCCAGACCAACGCAACCACGGCAAATCCTTTCGATCCGAGGAATTTGGGTACGATTTGCTGGCCGGGGATTTGCTGGAATGGATGGATACCCGGGGCCTGGAAGCGATTCACTTGTTGGGTCATTCCATGGGTGGCAAGGCCGCCATGCGTTTTGCGGCCCTCGCACCCAATCGACTCAAGAGCTTGGTGGTCGTGGATATCGCCCGTCGAGCCTATCGCTTGGATACCCACCGATCCATGCTGGAGGCCATGAAGGCCCTGGACCTCGCGGCCTGCACCACCCGTTCCGATTTGGATAGGGCCCTGCAACCCTCGGTGCCCGAGGAAGGAACTCGGCTGTTCATTCTCAAAAACATTGAACGAGATTCGACAGGCGCCTTCCGCTGGCGCATTGCCTTGGATCCCCTGCTTCGGTCTTTGGATGCGATTGGAACCTCTTTGGCCGATCATGCGCCGATTCAAATTCCTTGTTTGGTGATAAGGGGCCAAGAATCCGGGTACGTGAGCGATGCCGACTTTGAGCAAATCGCCCGCTGTTTCCCCCAAAGTCGTTTGGTCACCATTCAAGGTGCCGGTCATTGGGTGCATGCCGATCGTCCCAACGAATTAACCGATGCGTTGAAGGAATTTTGGAGTCCTTGGATGAATTGGTAAATCAATTCCCCCTCCCGCCGAACCCCCTCCCCCTAATCCTTCACTTACATGCCCCGTCCCCAACCCAAACCCATGCCCGTTATAGAATGCATTGTTACCGGAATGGGCGAAGACGGAATGGGCGTCGCCAAAACCGAAACCAAGGTTCTATTTGTGGAGGGCGGATTGCCCGGAGATCGGGTTGAAGTTCAGGTTTTTCGCCAAAAACCACGGTACATGGTGGGGCGGGTTTTGCGCCTTTTGGAGCCATCGCCGCATCGGGTGGAACCGGTTTGTAAGCATTTTGGGCTGTGTGGGGGATGTAAATGGCAGAATTTGGCCTACGAAACCCAGTTGATGTACAAGGCCGGTCAGGTTCGTGATGCCTTGGTCCGCTTGGGGGGCATGGATTTGAGCGACGTCGAAATTCAAGAACCCCTGGGCGCCCCTCGAACCTATGCTTTTCGTAACAAATTAGAATTTACGTTTACCAATCGCCGCTGGTTGACTACGGACGAATTAACGAACGATGAATTGAATCGTAACGGGCTGGGCTTTCATCTACCCGGCCGTTTTGAGCGGGTGGTTCATTTGGAGGAATGTCACCTGATGGACCCTTTGATGAATGAGATCCGTCTTGCCTTTTTTGAAACAGCCATCGAGCAGGGTCTGACCTTTTACGATGTTCGTCAGCGCACGGGTTACCTCCGAAATTTGATGGTCCGAAACACCACCCAGGGGGAGTGGATGGTTTTGTTGTCTGTTTCCGAAGACAACCCGGAGACCCTCAAAACCCTGATGGATCGAGTCCAAGAACGCCTACCAACGGTGGAAAACCTCCTGTACACGGTCAATTCCAAGGCCAACGACAGCCTGGAAGGCCTGGAAATCCGTGTCTACAAAGGCCAAAACAGGGTGGTACAGGTTTGGGACGGCTTGTCCTTTGGGATATCGGCCTCTTCGTTTTTTCAAACCAACCCCCAACAAGCCGAAGCCATGCTGGGCCTGGTCCGGGAATGGTGCGGACTGAGCGGTCAGGAATTGGTTTACGATCTGTACACCGGGACCGGAAGCATCGCTTTGTTTCTGGCCAAGAAAGCATCGCGTGTTGTCGGCATCGAATATGTCCAAGCCGCTGTGGACGATGCCTGCCGAAATGCTGAACAAAACGACATTCATAACACCGAATTTTTTGCAGGCGATATGGCCGCATTGCTCAACATTGATTTTTTTGAAGCGCACGGTTACCCGGATGTGGTGGTGGTGGATCCGCCCCGCGCTGGCATGCATCCGGATGTGGTGGAGGCCCTCAAAAACTGTGGGGCCCAACGTTTGGTTTATGTATCTTGCAATGCCTCCACCCAGGCCAGGGACCTGCAGGCTTTGTCCGATACCTATCGCTTGCTTCGCTACCGTCCGGTGGACCTATTCCCCCAAACTGCTCATATCGAAAACCTGGCCCTTTTGGAACGCATACACCCGTAGCTCTATGAATCCTGACGATTTTTTCGATCCCGAGGACGCCTCCTCCTCCGAGGACGCCTCCTCCTTCGAGGACGCTTCCACCCCCGATGATTCCCCTTCCCTTCCCCCTCAATGGGCGGATTTGCAGAAGGATTTAACCTATTACGCCACCTACCTGCAGGGGATTTCCCACGAGGTTTTGGATAGTGGAACTTCCAAGTACCCGGTCTTTGTGGCCTATGCCATCGGACAACCGGATTTGGGCCGTCCTTTGCTGGACCATCGTCAATTGGATACCCGCTGGAGTATCCGTGTTTCGGTGATGGAGGAATTTGTTCGCAAATCCATTTTGAGCCGGGAGCAATTCCAAACCTTCAAACAAAGTTGGAAAGACCCCAACGATTTTATCTGTGTTTTTGTGGCCGATCCTCAGCAGGCGGCCTTTGTTTATTTCCCGTATCCGGTGGTCGAAGGCGGGGATGAAATCTGAAACCGTGAAGGAAATCCCAAAAACGATCCCCGCACGATCGCCTTCGTTGCCCACGGTTTACCGGCACCTCTTCCCCGTTTTTTTGTTGTTCAAATTGCCTTTGGCATGGATGGCGGGATTGCGACTGGAGGTCTTGGAGGGCGGCCGTTGTGTGGTGCGCATGCGGCATGGCTTTTGGAATCGGAACCCCTTTGGCTCCATGTATTTCGCAGCCATGGCCATGGGCGCGGAAATGTCCACCGGATTGCCCGCCTATGTTTATTTGCGTCAAAACCAAAAGAACGCCAGCCTGCTCTTGGCTGGGATGGAAGCCGTTTACCACAAAAAAGCCGTCGGACGGTTGACCTTTGAATTTGAAGACGGCGGGGACTTGATTCCATGCCTGGAGGCCCTGGCCCAAAGCGGGGATACCTGCCGAACCGTCTTGGTGTCTCGTTGTTACAACGAGTCAAAACAATTGATGGCAGAATTTCGTTTTACTTGGACCTTTAGGCAGCGCTGATACCGGCCAGCCAAAGGGCCTAACCTATGTCCACCCAACGTTTTCTTTTTGCACCAGGCATCGTACTCAGCTTAGGAATCGCCTTGGCGGTGGGAGGCTCCTGGACTTTTTTACAACCCCTTTTTATGAACCACGAATCAAAAGATTTGCAGGCTCTGGATCCAACGGCCCTGCCTCAGGGCCCGGACAGCAGCACGGAATGGAGTCAAAGGACCGACGAGGAATGGAAGCAACGCCTAAGCCCGGAAGAATACAGGGTTTTGCGCCTTCAAGGAACCGAACGGCCTCGTACCGGGGTTTATGATCAGCATTGGGAGGCCGGAACCTATGTGTGCAAAGGCTGTGGGGCCGAACTTTTTCGTTCCGAAACCAAGTTTGATGCCGGTTGCGGATGGCCTTCTTTTTACGAGGGTATTGCCAAGGACCGTATCCGTGAATTACGCGATATCAGCCATGGGATGATCCGAATTGAGGTGCGTTGCGCCCGCTGTGATGGGCATTTGGGGCATGTTTTTGATGACGGACCACGTCCGACCGGTTTACGGTATTGCATTAATTCGGTGAGCCTGGGCTTCCAGAAGGCCAAGCCCTAAAGGCGAGGCGTTTTCGCGGAGTTGCTCCAGAGTTTTTAGTGTCCGTG
>JBMOHV010000035.1:0-18638 GCA_049317645.1 Bacteroidia bacterium | reverse complement strand
TGGCCCGAAACCGCCTTGCCGGATTATTGGGTTTTGGGCGATGGGGCTCCCCAAAACCCTTGGATGGATACTTTGCAGAATTATGTTAAGAATCGTCCGGGGTTGGCCTTGATGACAGGGGCCAGCGTGGTCCAATTGCATGGCCAAAGAAGCGGGTCTCCCACCTATACCTTCTACAATTCGGCGCTGGGTTTGGGTTCCGTGGATTCAAGCGAGCCCCCTAACATGAACACAACGCCCGCTCTTTATCACAAATCCAAATTGGTTATAGGGGTGGAGAAACTGCCTTATCCAATGGTTTTCAACGCCATAGCGCGTTGGATTTCGGTGGATTTGGGGGGCATGACCGGGCAACTCGGCACCCAGCCGGAGCGTACCCCCCTGATGATGGGCTGGATTTCCAAAGATCCAGTCGCCCAGGGTCGCTCCGAACGCATCCCGCTCAAGGTAGCACCCATGATTTGTTACGAATCTATTTTTGGGGCTTATTGCGGGGGCTTTGTGAACAACGGAGCCAACCTATTGGCCGTGATGACCAACGATGGATGGTGGGGGGAAACCGACGGTCATCGCCAGCATTTGGCCTACGCCCGTTTGCGCTGCATTGAACAACGAAGGTCCATGATACGCTCCGCCAATACCGGGATATCGGCCCTGATCGATCATCGGGGCGAATTCGTGGATACCCTGGGCTGGGGACGTCGGGGCGTGGTTCAGGGCCGCTTGCAATTGCGAAACGAACCCACTCTTTACGCCAAATACGGGGATGTTCTGGGCCGTTTGTCTTGTGTTTTTACGGTTCTTTTTGGATTGCTTTACGGGGTTCGTTCCCTCATGAAAAATCGAGCTTAAATCGTCAACCATTTATGGAATATCTCAAAGGCCGGGAGGCTCAAATCCAAGCAGGGGTCGAGGCCCTGGCCAGGCAATGCGGAGATCTCATGCTTCGCCGAAGCGGGGATCTTCAGACCGACGAAATTCATTTCAAGGACCGACGAAATCTGGTGACCGAGGTGGACTTGGCTTGCGAAGCTCTTTTGGTTGAGGGGCTTCGGGACCTGCTCCCCGAGGCCAACTTTCAAACCGAGGAAGGGCTGGTTCCAGGAACCGATCGCGGGCTGCGTTGGGTGGTGGATCCATTGGACGGCACCACCAACTTTGTCCACCGTTTGCCCATTGTCTCCGTCAGCATTGCCTTGGTAGCCGATCAGCGAGTGGACCTTGGCGTTGTTTACGCTCCTTTTCAGGACGAAATGTTCACGGCCACCCGGGGTTCCGGGGCTTTTTGCAACGGTCAACGCCTGAACGTATCCAGGCCAGCGGGTTTGGAAGATGCCTTGTTGGCGACCGGTTTCCCTTTTCAACGCTTTGATCGCATCCAGGCCTACATGGAGGTCCTCCAAACCTTGATGCGTCAGTGCCGGGGCCTCCGTCGGATGGGATCAGCAGCCATCGACTTGGCGTATGTGGCCGCGGGTCGTTTTGATGGTTATTTCGAATACAATCTGCAGCCCTGGGATGTGGCCGCCGGACTGCTCCTGGTCCAAGAAGCGGGGGGGCAGGTGGGCAGCCTACGGCCTACGTACCTTCCCTTGGACGGTCGCGAAGTGCTGGCAGCACCCGCTGAACTCTACCCGGCTCTGGAGGCGTTGTTGCGGGCGGCGGATTCGACCCACGGGGTTTGAGAAGGGATTTTGGACTTAGTTTTGAATTCAAATTGTTGACGATTATGACCCCAGTGAAGGCCTTTATTGAAACCCATCAGCAACGGCTGTTGGACGAATTGTTTGATTTGTTACGAATTCCGTCGGTTTCGGCGAATCCGGACTTCCACGACGATGTCTTTGAAGCCGCCCAATACCTGGCCGAGCGCCTGCGCGATGCCGGTGTGGATGAGGTCGAAATCTGCCCCACCGATGGTTACCCCATCGTCTACGGCCAAAAAATAATCGACCCTTCCTTGCCCACGGTTTTGGTTTACGGTCACTACGATGTGCAGCCGGCCGATCCGTACGAGCTTTGGCACAGCCCACCCTTTGAGCCCGAAATCCGGGATGGAAAAATTTATGCCAGAGGTGCCTGCGATGACAAGGGGCAGGTCTACATGCATGTCAAGGCCTTTGAATACATGATGACCCACCAAGCCTTGGCCTGCAATGTCAAGTTTATGATCGAGGGCGAAGAAGAAGTGGGTTCGGCGAACCTGGGGACTTTTGTCCGTAACAACCGTTCTAAACTGAGCGCGGATGTGGTGCTGATCTCCGATACCAGCATGATTGCCAACGATGTACCAAGTATTGATTCGGGATTGCGCGGGCTTTCGTATGTCGAAGTGGAGGTGACCGGTCCCAACCGGGATTTGCATTCCGGGGTTTATGGGGGAGCCGTGACCAACCCGGTCAATGCGCTTTGCTCCATGATTGCCCGACTCCACGACGAAAGGGGTCGGATCACCATTCCAGGGTTTTATGACGATGTACAGAACCTAAGCGAAGACCAAAGGAAGGAGCTGAACCGGGCTCCTTTGGATGAAACAGCGTATAGGCAAGATTTGGGTATCGATGCCCTCCATGGCGAAGAAGGTTACACGACCTTGGAGCGCACCGGTATTCGGCCTACCCTGGATGTGAACGGTATCTGGGGAGGCTATACCGGCGAAGGTTCCAAAACCGTTTTGCCTTCCAAGGCTTTTGCCAAGATCTCGATGCGTTTGGTTCCCAACCAAAACTCACAGAGTGCCACCGAATTGTTTGCCTCGTATTTCAAGAGCCTGGCGCCTGCCGGGGTCCAAGTGGAGGTCCGTCCGCATCATGGTGGCGAGCCGGTGGTCACCCCCACCGATAGCATTGCTTATCGTGCGGCTTCCCAGGCCATGCTGGACACCTTTGGGGTCATGCCTATTCCCACCAGGGGCGGCGGAAGCATCCCTATTGTCGCGCTTTTCGAAAAAGAACTGGGCCTCAAATCCGTTTTGATGGGTTTTGGCCTGGATTCAGATGCCTTGCATTCGCCCAATGAACACTACGGCGTTTTCAATTACCTGAAAGGTATTGAAACCATCCCCGCCTTTTTTCATCATTTTGCGAGGCTTTCGGCGGAAGCTTGAAGGCCTTGGGTCCCTCATGAACCTACGCCAAGGCCTATCGATCGGGTTGATCGGGTTGGCCTGGTTGGGGTTGGGGGGGCCGACCATGGCTCAGCAAGGGGCAGGGTGCCTACCGCCCGGTGATTTTCAGCGGGTTGCTCGTTATTGGAAGGGGGCTTACGCCGATAGTCTTTTGGCGATGGCTGGACCTTCCGTCCAAGTGGAGTGGGGCGAACGCCAAAGCACCTACCCTAACAAGGCCGCCTACGCGGTACTTCGAAATTTCATGAACAAACACCCGCTCAGGTCTTATCGAACACTGCATGCCCGTTGCGAGCAAGGTGCAGGGGCGGCCTACCTTTTGGGCGAATACCGCGACCAGAATGGTCAGGTTTTCAAAGTCCGTCTATTTTGGGAACTACAAAACAACCAATGGAAAATTTATCGCATCGTCCTTCGCTGAGTCCTCTTGAGTACATCCGCCTGGCCTTGGAAGAGGATTTGGGCAGCGGGGATCATACCACCTTGGCTTGCATACCTCCTGAACAGCGGGGTCAAGCGGTCCTGTGGGTCAAGGCGGACGGTGTCTTGGCCGGTTTGGAATACGCTGGCTTGGTCTTGCACGCCGTCGATCCTGAATTAGAAATCCAGGTGCATTGCGTGGATGGGCAGGAAGTTCAGGCCGGGACCGCGGCGATGGAAGTCAGGGGCCGCATCGCTTCCATTCTACAGGCCGAGCGCCTTTTGCTGAACATCATGCAGCGAATGAGTGGCATCGCCACCCGGACCCGGCTTTGGTCCAAGGCCATTGCACATACGCCTTGCCGTTTGCTGGATACCCGCAAAACCACGCCTTTGAACAGGTTGATCGAGAAGGAAGCGGTGCGTTGGGGCGGGGGTGTCAACCATCGCTTTGGATTGTACGATGCGATTCTGGTCAAAGACAACCATGTCGATGCCTGCGGTGGAGTGGCACCTGCCCTGGCGGCCGTTCGCTCCTACCTGGAGCGCCATGGTCTGGACTTGCCGGTCGTTTTTGAAGTCCGATCGATGGAGGAACTTCAAGCGTTGTGTTCTGCCGGCCGGGTTGATCGAATTTTGTTGGATAATTTTGGAGTGGAAAACCTGCGCGAAGCCGTGGCCTGGCTGGGTCCGGAACAAATCACCGAGGCCAGCGGTAACATTCGATGGAATAATTTGGTGGCTTATGCCGAAACAGGCGTTCACTTCTTGTCCATTGGGGCTTTGACCCATAGCGTGGAGGCCCTGGACCTCAGCCTCAAAATTCGCTCCGTTACTTCCTAGCCCCGCGGGGCGACCTTTGGCTCGTTGAACCCTTTGGCTCGTTGAACCCTCTGGCTAGGCGTTGTTCATGAGACGCCCCAAGGAGTTTTGGTACAGGTCCGCCCAATGCTGAATACCAGGGAATTCAACGCCATCCAGATGCACGGAACCCGAGGTCACACGGCCCAGGGATTGGTAGGCCAAACCGCTGTTGCTCAAGCATTGCTCCAAGGCGTACTGTTCGCTGGGGTCCACGCTAATCACAGCCCGGCTTTGGCCTTCTCCAAACCAAAAGGCGTCTCGCCGGATACCGGAATCGGATTGAACATCAAAACCCAAACCGCGATGCAAGGCCCCTTCGAGGAGGCTCAAAAACAACCCACCGTCCGAGACATCGTGCATGGATAACACCAATTGACGACGGGTTAAATCCTGAAGCGTTTGGTGCAATAATTTTTCTTCTTGCAAATCCAACCGAGGACAGGGACTGTGCGATAGACCGCGGTAGGTGTAGAGGTATTGGGAAGATCCGAGGTCATCGGTGACAGGCCCCAGCAGGTAGAGGAGATCTCCTTCTTGTTTGAAGTCCAGGGTTTGTTGATGGGTAGGATCCTCCAGGATACCCAGCATCCCAATCACCGGGGAGGGCATAACCGGACCCTCGTACGATGATTGGTTGTAAAAGCTAACATTGCCCCCCGTTACCGGGGTCCCCAGCGCGATACAGGCTTCGCTCATTCCTTGAATGGCGCCCACAAATTGCCAGTAAACTTCGGGATTGTAGGGGTTTCCAAAATTGAGGCAATTGGTCACCGCCAGGGGTCTTGCCCCCGAACAAACAATGTTACGAGCGGCTTCGGCCACCGCGATCGCGGTTCCTCGATGGGGATCGGCGTAGACATAACGGGAATTGCAATCCACCGTGAGGGCCAGGGATTTTTGGGTATCGCGGACCAAAACCAGGGCCGCATCCGAAGGCTGACGGGTGCCCATGTACGCCGTACCGATGGTATCGTCGTATTGTTGGGCGACCCAGCCTTTGGAGCAGAGGTTGGGATGGGAAGCCAGGTGTTCCATGATCGGTAACATCGCATCGCGATTCGGACCGGGGACCGGGACAGAGGTCGGATCAAAGGCTTTGATGGTGGCTTGGTAGGCCGGTTCCTGGTAGGCTCTTTCGTAAACCGGCGCCCCACCGCCCAGAACCAGGCTTTCGGCCGGAACGGCCGCCACCAAGCGTCCTTGGTCGTAATAAGAAAGGAGCGGCCCTTCGGTGACTTCGCCGATTTGTTCGCAGGGTAAATCCCAGCGTGCAAAAACCTCGGCAATTTCCTTTTCGTACCCCTTGTGACCGACCACCAACATGCGTTCCTGCGATTCCGATAACAACAATTCCCAAGGCTGCATACGGGCCTGGCGGGTCGGGACTTTGTCCAGATCAATCCGCATTCCGCAGGATCCCTTGGCGGACATTTCGGAGGTCGAACAGGCAATGCCTGCAGCGCCCATATCCTGCATGCCCACGACATGACCGGTTTGGATCAGCTCCAACGTCGCCTCGAGCAGCAATTTTTCCTGAAAAGGATCCCCAACCTGCACCGATGGAAGGTCTTCGGCCGCGTTTTCGCCCAAATCTTTGGAGGCAAAGGCCGCTCCGTGAATCCCGTCTTTGCCGGTGCGTGAGCCAACAATAAAGACCGGGTTACCGGGCCCTTCGGCCAAGGCTTTTACGGTCTGGCCGTGTTTGACAATGCCGGCGCTCATGGCATTGACCAGGGGATTGATTTGAAAGCTATCGTCAAAAAAGACCTCACCGCCCACGGTAGGAATTCCGAAGGCGTTTCCATAATCGCCGATTCCTTTGACAATACCTCGCATGAGCCAGCGGGTTTTGGGGTGGTTTGGGTTCCCAAAGCGCAGGCTGTTTAGTTGGGCAATGGGTCGGGCTCCCATGGTGAAAATATCCCGGTTGATACCACCCACGCCGGTGGCAGCGCCTTGGTAGGGCTCGATCGCCGAGGGGTGATTGTGCGATTCGATTTTGAAAGCGCAGGCCAAGCCATCGCCGATATCCACCAGCCCCGCATTTTCTTCCCCCGCCTTGGCCAACATGCCTTCGCCGTCCTTGGGCAGGGTTTTGAGCCATTTGATGGAATTTTTGTAGGAACAATGTTCGCTCCACATGACCGAGTAAATGCTGAGTTCGGTAAAATTGGGAACACGTCCCAGAATTTCCCGGATGTGTTCAAATTCTTCCGGCAAAAGACCCAATTGAACGGCGGACTCCACCGAGGGTTGAGCCAAGCCATCGTTGGGCAAAGGAGAGGAAAGGGGAGACCCGTGTGGGTTGGCGGAGGATGGTAGAGGATCCATGCTTAGGGTTGAGGAGAATTGGCTGGGCAAGTTTGAAGCAAGTAGACCAACCGTTGTTGATCGGAGCTGAGGCGTGGACGACGGGCCGGTTTGGACCCTTCGGGGCAGGGGGATACGGTTTTGGCATCGGGCGATTCCAAGGCCTCAACGCGGTATCGCTGGGAGCCGCTGTTTTGTAACAATACTTTGTAGGTGGGGACACCGTTGCGGGGCCGGCTACTCATAACCGCAACACAAGTTTGGTCCGGCCAACGTCTCAGGATTTCACTCCGTTGATCAACGGCCAGGTCCTCCGGACGTTCGAGGGTATGCACCATGGAGGCGGCTTGGGCTCCGGTCGGGTACTCCGCGGCAAAGGATTGTCCCAGGTTCCAACCGCGGACCCGGTGGGTGAGGGTGATTTGGGTCTCAGCCTGAACGGCCGAAGAGCTGGAGACTTTCTTTTGCTCCCAGTGGACCTCAACGGCCGCAGGAAATTCGTTACGAAAGCGTTCCAAAAGCGAGATGGGCAGGCCTTTACCCTGGGTTTTGCGGTAAACAGAGCTTTCGGGGGCGTTTGACTGGATGCGAACCTTGGATCCCGGGCCCATGGACTCTGCGCGGTGGTGGATCGAGGTGGTTAAGAGAAAGGCGATTAAGCAGGTTTTGAGCCCAAAAAAGGGGCCGAGTAGGCATTTCATGCCCAAAAATACATGTTTTAACCCCCGAGATGGGCGCGGCTTATCGGCAATTTATTTAATTAAATCATAATATGTTTTTTGCGGGTAAACCGATTTTTTTTGATAGTAATTCCCCCCAAACATCTATTTAATTTCAAAAATTCACGAAAAAATCAAGTAATAACCCCCACGGGGCCTCTTTTTTCTAAAAAAAGTCCAAAAAATAAGGAAACAGAGCAAAAAAATGTCGAAAGTCGTATTTTTGTCCAAAATTCCCCCAAAGCATCCCCCAATCCCTTTAATCCAACCAAATTATGAGCAGCCTCCGCATGCAATCCCTTGCCAGTATTCGCCAAAATCAGGGCTCAACGCTTCCGGAAACGGTTTTCAAAAGTTCCGAGCGCTTTGGTGAGAGTGTCTTTAACAAAAAGGCCATGCGGGAATTTCTATCCCCAGAAATTTACGAATCGCTTTTGGAGGCCATTGATTTGGGGCACGGCATTACGCCCGATGTAGCGCGGCAGGTCGCCAATGGCATGAAAAACTGGGCTCTGGCCAAAGGTGCCACCCATTATACCCACTGGTTTCAGCCGCTGACGGGTTCCACGGCCGAAAAGCACGATAGCTTCTTCTCGCTCAACAACGACGGGGAAGCCATCGAGGCCTTTAGTGGTGGGGCTTTGGTCCAACAAGAACCGGATGCCTCCTCTTTTCCCAACGGCGGCATTCGTAACACCTTTGAGGCCCGGGGGTACACTGCTTGGGATCCCAGTTCCCCGGCCTTTGTGTTGGAGAGCCCTGCCGGTAAAACCCTTTGCATTCCAACCATCTTTGTCTCCTATACCGGGGAGTCCTTGGATTACAAATCCCCCTTGCTCAAATCGCTGGCGGCTGTCGAAAAAGCCGGCGTCGCGGTTTGCCAATACTTTGACAAAAACATCACCCGGGTTTATCCCACATTGGGCGTAGAGCAGGAGTATTTTTTGGTGGACTCGGCCTTGTTTGATGCACGTCCTGATTTGGTTTTGTCGGGCCGCACCCTTTTTGGACACGGGGCCGCCCGCGGTCAGCAATTGGAGGACCATTATTTTGGGACCATACCGGAACGCGTTCATGCCTTTATGGTGGACTTCGAAAACGAGGCCTATCGTCTGGGCATTCCCCTCAAGACCCGGCACAACGAGGTGGCTCCGGGACAGTTTGAGTGTGCGCCGCTTTTTGAAGAAATCAACTTGGCGGTGGACCATAACCAGCTCCTAATGGACCTGATGGAGAAAATCGCGAAGCGCCACGGGCTCAGTGTGTTATTGCACGAAAAGCCCTTTGCGGGCGTCAACGGATCGGGAAAACATAACAATTGGTCGCTGGCTACCAATACCGGCAAAAATCTTTTGTCCCCTGGCAAGACCCCCAAGAGCAATCTGATGTTCTTGACCTTTTTTGTGAATGCCATCAAGGCCTTTCATGACCATGCCGATTTGATTCGGGCTTCCATTGCCTCGGCCGGGAACGATCACCGACTGGGTGCCAACGAGGCGCCACCGGCCATTATGTCGGCCTTTCTTGGCGAGCAATTGTCCAGGGTCTTGGATGAAATCGAAAAAGGCAAACTGGACAAGGATCAGGTGGAGGTGCGTTCGCTCATGCACCATATCAAAGCGATTCCCGAAATATTGCTGGACAATACCGACCGCAACCGCACTTCGCCCTTTGCGTTTACCGGCAACAAATTTGAATTAAGGGCCGTTGGTTCTGCGTCCAATTGCGCCGCGGCCATGACAGTTCTCAATTCAGCGATGGCCCAAAGCTTAACGGCCTTCAAGGCCGAGGTGGACAAGGCCATTGGGGACGGAGAAAGCCGCGAAGGGGCGATTCTGAAGGTTTTGCAGAAATACATCAAAGCCACCAAGAAAATTCGCTTTGAGGGGAATGGCTACGGCGATGAATGGCAAAAAGAAGCCGCCAAACGGGGCTTATCCAATTTTCGGACGACCCCGGATGCCTTGGATGCCATGGTTTCCAAGTCCACCATCCAGCTTTTTGAAAAAACAGGGGTCTACAGCCATCGGGAAATCGAAGCCCGCCATGAAATCATGCTGGAGAATTATATCAAGAAGATACAGATTGAATCCCGTTTGGTTGGGGAGCTGAGTTTGACCCAAATAGTTCCTGCGGCGATGGCCTACCAGCAACGCTGCATGGAAAACCTGCGTTTGCAAAAAGAACTGGGCATGAACGCCAAGAGTTCGGCTTCCCTCAAGGTATTGGCCGAAACCATCGCCCAACATATTTCGGCCATGGTGGAACAAACCGAAAAGATGCGCCTCGCTCGCAAAAAAGCCAACGAAATTGATTCAACCCGCGCTATGGCCCAGGCTTATTGCGATCTAGTAAAGCCTTACCTGGAAAGCATCCGCGACCATGCCGATCGACTGGAAATACTGGTAGACAACGAGTTGTGGCCCCTCCCCAAATACAGGGAGCTGCTCTTCCTCAAATAATTACTTGAGGTGCTGCTTGAGGGTTTCTTCGAGGGCAGGACCGCGTAGGTTTTTGGCGATGATGACGCCCTTGCCGTCAATCAGGTAGCTCATGGGGATCCCGGTAACACCGTACATCTGTCCGGCGGCATTCCCCCAACCCTTGAGGTCGGAGACATGCTCTTTCCAAACCAATTTGTCGTCCACGATGGCCTTGAGCCAGGGGTCTTTTTGGTTATCCAACGAAACCGAAAAAACGGTAAAACCCTTGCCGGTTTTGAATTGTGAATCTTTGAACGCTTCGTAGGCCTTGACAACATTGGGGTTTTCGTAGCGGCAGGGCCGGCACCAAGAAGCCCAAAAATCGAGTAGAACCATTTTTCCTTTGAGGGAAGAGAGTTTGAGGTCTTTGCCATCGACCCCGCTTTGAGAGATTTCGGGGGCTTTTTCACCGATTTTGAGGCCGCCGGGTTGGGACCAAGCGGCAAGGGGAGCGATACCCCAGGTGAGTACAACGGCCAGGCCGGTAACGATAAAGGAACGGAGGGGAGCGAAGCTTGTCATGTTTGGAAGGGTTGTAGAATCTGGATGATTGAGAAACGCTAATTTAGGTCAAAATTACTATCCCCGGCAGGCCGTACCTTTGAAACCATGTTGGTTTCCTTTTTTAAGACGCCACCCCACAAGCGCTTTACCTATCGTCCCCTCTACGCCAAGGATACGGATCCCGTTTTTGGTTCCCAGGCAGCACCGGTTGATCCTTCGGCGCCCATCAAAAGCATCCGTTTTAACCGCCGAAACTCCAACCTAAACCGAACCAACCGTTATGCCGGCATTCAGCGCATGATCTGGGTTATGGGGGTTGTTTGGGGTTTGAGTTGGGCCTTGTTTGGGGAAGGAAACCTGCGATGGATGGGCCTGGCCTTGCCTGTCTTGGTCTTTTTTCGTTGGCGCAGTCGACGCAAATCCGCCCAGCCTTTAACCTAGTCAGGTGTCGGAATCTCATCGCATTCAGGTCCTACCCGACCGTGTTATCAATCAAATTGCAGCTGGCGAGGTGGTTCAGCGACCCTCCTCGGTTTTGAAGGAATTGCTAGAGAACGCCGTGGATTCCGGGGCCAACCTGATCCGGGTCAGCCTCAAGGACGCCGGTCGCTCCTTGATAGAGGTCATGGATAACGGCAAGGGTATCCCATCGGACCAGATTCCGCTGGCCTTGCAAAGACATGCCACCTCCAAAATTGTGGATTGGGAAGACCTGTATCGTTTGAATACCTACGGGTTTCGGGGCGAGGCTTTGGCCTCCATCGCCTCGGTTTCTCAAATCGAGGTGGCCAGCCGGGTGGCGGATCAAGAACTGGGGGTGCTGGTCGAGGCCCAGGGGGGCGCCATCACCCAAAACCAGCCCTCGGCCCTCCCTTTGGGCACCCGGGTTTCGGTGCGTTCGTTGTTTTTTAATGTTCCGGCCCGGCGTAATTTTCTCAAAAAAGACAGCACGGAATCCAAGAACCTCGAAGAGGAGTTTATTCGATTGGCCTTGGCTCGTCCGGATTTGGCCCTTGAATTGAAGTCGCAGGGTCAAATGGTTTACAGCCTCAAGCCTGGAAATCTCCGACAAAGGATACAAGCTGTGTTGGGCAAAAATTTTGCGGATGGTTTGGTTCCGGTGGAGGAAGACACCCAACTGGTTGGTTTGAGCGGTTTTGTGGCCAAACCAGCCCTTTGTCGCAAAACGCGGTACGCCCAGTACCTCTTTGTGAACGGGCGTTATTTCAAGGATGCGTACCTGCAGCATGCCGTGAGTTCGGCCATGGAGGGTTTGTTACCCGCCCAACATTATCCAGCCTATGTTTTGAATTTTAGGGTGGATCCCTCCAAGATGGATGTCAATGTTCATCCCTCCAAAATCGAAGTCAAATTTGAAGAGGACCAAGGTATTTATGCGATCCTCAAGGCGGCCGTTCGGCGGTCTCTCGGTCAGTATCAATTGCGCCCTTCCCTGGATTTTGAATGGGAGCCTTTGCCCGGTTCCTGGGGCATTCAGAGCACGCCCCCGGATCGCCTTCGCGCGCCTTCGGTACGCGTGAATCCCGATTACAATCCGTTTGGAAATCCATCGCCCGAAGGGGGGGCATCGGCCCCAAAGTCCGGGTATCACCGGCTCTTGGAAGGTTTGATGGAGCCGGCAAACGGATTCATAACACCTGCGCTCCAAGACGATCAACTTCAAGACGGATGGATTTACCCGGACGGAACGGGTTTGTTTAGGACGGGTCAGCGAATGGTGGTGGTTGAAGTTCGGGCTTTGCTCCGGGAAATCATGATGGACCGTCTCATCCAAAACCTGGACCAGGTTTACCGCCCAGGGCACGGGGTGCTGCCATTGGAGCCGGTTTTGTGGCAGGGCGGGAGCCTTGACCAAGCCGACGATGGCCTGCCTTTGGCCGCTAGCTTGGGCATTGAGCTTCGACGACTGGAGGAGAAAGACACCTATCAGGTAGAAGCCCATCCCGCTCATACCCCCATGGCCGAAGTCCTGGACCTGTTGGACTGGTTATGGGCCCGATTTCACGAAGGAGGCCAGCCCGTTCGGCCCGAAGCCCTTGGTTATTTGGCCAGAACTCGGGGTTTGAACGGAGAGGAAAGGCCATTTGACTCGACCAATCCGGCCCAGGTGATGCGAGCCTTAAAGCCATGGGTGAGCGGCGAACGATCTTTTTTGGACTCCGAAGGCCGACCTTGGGGTTGGTGTGGGGAACCCAAGCGGGCTTTGATTGCATTAACAAATTTGTATGAACACACCTATTAGTCCCGGTCGCTTTGAGTTTCTGCCTCCGGTGGTCAAGAACATGGTCATCATCAACGGGCTATTTTTCCTGGGGACCTATGTTTTTCAAACCAGTTTTGGTTTGGATTTTATTGATTTGCTCGGCATGCATTTGCCAGGCTCGGAGGCCTACGGTTTCTGGCAGCCCATCACGCATTTGTTTATGCATGGTAGTTTGGAGCATTTGATTTTTAATATGTTCTCGTTTTGGATGTTTGGGAGCATTCTTGAAAACGTATGGGGATCCACTCGATTTTTGTCGTTTTATGTGATGGCGGGCCTTGGCGCAGCTTTTTTGCATTACCTCATTGTTTTTTTGGTGGATATTCGACCGGTTTTACAGACGATCGAAAATCAGATGGCCAATGCAGATGCCCTTGGTTTGGTGGCACTTGAAGAACAAAAAGCCGCTCTCATGAGCGCCCCCAATATCATCGGGGCGAGTGGTGCAGTGGCGGCGATATGGATCGCTTTTGCCACCCTATTTCCCAACAGTTACCTCTATCTTTTCTTTTTTGTACCGGTCAAGGCCAAGTATTTGGCGGGGATTTATGTGGTGATTGAACTGTGGGCGGCCCTGCAGGCCAACCCCAACGATAACATCGCTCATTACGCCCATTTGGGCGGGATGCTCTTTGGCTTTATCATGGTTCGTTGGTTTTACCGAAACGGGGCTTAGGTCATGGGTTGGGGCATCGATTGGAATAACAGACTCCATCGACTCGTTGCGATCAACGGGATCTTTTTTGTTTTGCTATTCCTGCCAGGGATTGGGTCCTTGGCTCCATGGTTGGTCCTTCCTTGGGGATGGCAGGCCTTGCTGCAGCGCCCATGGACCTTGGTGACCTATATGTTTTCACATCAGAGCTTTTGGCATTTGTTATGGAACATGGTCATGTTGGTATGGGCGGGCCGTTCGTTGGTGGATTTGTTGGGGACTCGCATTATTTACCCCATGTACCTGGCCGGTGGTCTGGCCGGGGCTGTTTTCTTTGAATTGGGCATGGGGCTGATTCCATGGATTTCCGGGAATTCGAATCCCGTTGTCCCCGGTTTGATCGGTGCCTCGGCCTCGGCGATGGCCTTTTTTTGGGCCTTGGTTCTACTCACCCCGGACCAATCCTTGATGTTGTTTGGGATCCTTCCCCTTCGTTTGCGATGGCTGGCCTTGGGCCTGGCCCTCTACGATGTGATAGGCTTGATGGGTGCCAATGCCGGAGGGCATTGGGCGCATATCGGTGGGGCTTTAGCCGGTATCATAGTCCTTCGCTATTTACAGGGCCGGTGGGGCTTTGCTTTTTGGGGCAAGGCGAGGTCCAGGCCTGTGGCGACGGTCCGTCCCCGCTCCAACGATGTTCAGACTGAAACCGACCGCTTGTTGGACAAGATTTCAAGGAGCGGTTATTCCTCTCTCAAAGCAAACGAAAAAGAATGGCTCGACCGGCAGCATCGCGGTTAAATAGCGCCAAGTATTCGTTGTTACGATGGTTGGGCCATGCCTTAATGGGCATCAATCTGGCCCTTGCAGGCGGTATGTTGGCGGTGTACGCGGTCCCTTTTTTGGATCCGCGGTGGTTTGCTCCTTTGGCCTTGTTGGGCTTTGGGTATTACCCTCTGCTGATGGGCTTGGTTGCCTGTGGAATCTGGTGGGTTTTGCGTCGTAATCCACGTTTTCTTTTGTCCTTATTGGTTCTGCTCGTTGGTTGGACGGTGCATCCTCGTTTTTGGCAATGGCCATCCATGGGGGAGTCGGATGCGATGAATCTTGGTTCATCATCGGATACTGGCCGCAAGCAAACCGATCCCTTCGTGGTTATGACCTACAATGTGGGCAATTTTCGTTTGCCATCGGATGCCGGACCCGAAGAAAAAGATGAATTTGCATCATCGAGGGATTATTTGGTGCATTTGTTGGGTTCAATACAGCCTGATCTAGTTGGTTTTCAAGATTTTGTAAGTTGGGATCCTCAACATTTTGATGTTCTTCGCCAAATGAAACTGGACTCCAGAATGCGAGGCTTTTCCTTTGTGGGTTTGAATCGGGAGCGCCAAGCGGTCTGTTTTGTTCAAAAGCAAAATCATGGATCCTCCACCAAACCGGATTGGTTTAGTGGGCTGGGTTTGTGGGTCCGGGGTCGGGTTTTGGATTTTGGTTACCATAACCTTGGGGAAGGAGATTCGCCCACCGGTTTGTTATGGGCCGATGTGGTTCTCAAGGGAGACACCCTTCGCGCCATGAATGTGCATTTGGCAAGCAATCGAATTTCAACACGGGATTTGCAACCGGTGCGATCCCTGGACTTGCAGAGCGATACCGCCAAGCAAAGTGTTTTTAGGATCTTTCGAAAAATTGCAGGCAATGCCCGATTGCGGGCGACACAGGCCGAAACCGTCCAAAACAAAGTAAAAGCGTCACCGTACCGGGTGGTCTTGCTGGGTGACTTCAACGACCTCCCTCATTCCTTCGCGGTCTGCTTGGCAGGGCAAGGTCTCAAAGACAGCTATGTGGCCAAAGGCCGGGGCCTGGGTCACACCTATGCCGGGGGATTTCCCAGCTTTCGTATTGATCATATCATGGCCGATCCTGAACTGCCCGTACAGGGTCACCGTGTTTTGCCGGGGCGTCATTCGGATCACTACCCGGTGGTAGCGGTGCTCGGCCGTTGATGGTGTATTTTTGAAGGTTTGAACCCCAGCCGTTGATTATGGCCACCGAACTTTTGCTTTACAATACCCTGACGCGGACCAAAGAAACCTTTGCGCCCTTACGTTCACCGCATGTTGGCCTCTATGTCTGCGGTCCAACGGTCTATGGGCCGCCGCATCTGGGTCACGCACGGCCTTACATCACCTTTGATTTGTTGTTACGGTATTTGACTTTGTTGGATTACAAGGTCCGCTACGTTCGCAATATCACCGATGTTGGGCACTTGGTGGACGATGCCGACGAGGGCGAAGACAAAATTGCCCGCCGAGCCCGCCTTGAGCGGGTGGAACCCATGGAATTGGTTCAACGCTATACCTTGTCATTTCATAGGGCCATGGATCAGCTCGGGAACCTTCCGCCTTCCATTGAGCCCAGGGCTTCGGGGCATATTCCTGAACAAATCGAAATGATTCAGACCCTGATAGAACGGGGCTTTGCTTACGAAGTGAACGGGTCGGTTTATTTTGACTTGGAATCCTACCGCGCTCACTACCCCTACGGTCAGTTGTCGGGTCGGGTGGTGGATGATTTGGTGGCAGGTGCTGGCAACGAACGCCGGGCCTTGGCCTCTCAGTCCGAGAAACGCAAACCCGAAGACTTTGCCCTTTGGAAGAAAGCGGAACCCGAACACATTATGCGTTGGAATTCTCCCTGGGGTTCCGGGTTTCCTGGATGGCATATTGAATGCTCTGCGATGTCGGCTAAATACCTCGACACACCCTTTGATATCCACGGTGGCGGTATGGACTTGTTGTTCCCGCATCACGAAAGCGAGATTGCTCAGACGACGGGATGCCACGGTTGTGCCCCGGCCAAGACCTGGATTCATAACAATATGGTGACCATCAATGGCCAAAAAATGGGCAAGTCCTTGGGGAATTTTATCACCCTCGAGGACTTGTTTGCGGGAACCCACGAGGGCTTATCCCAGGCCTACGATCCCATGAGTATACGCTTTTTTGTGTTACAGGCTCAATACCGTAGCACATTGGATTTCAGCGATGCGGCCCTTTCGGCATCCAGCAAAGGCTACAAGCGCTGGATTCAGGGATTGAGAGCGTTGATGTCCTACGAGCCTGCTGTTTTTGAGGCGACCCCTGGACCAAACACGGCCGGTCCCGGAGGGCTTTTGGACCCCGATGTCTTGGATGCCAAAGCACGAGCGGCCCTCAACGATGACTTGAACAGCCCTGTTTTGATCGCGACGCTTTATGAATTGTTAGCAGACTTTCAGGAACTTCGGAATGGAAAAACGCAAATCACTCCGGAGGCCTGGAACCGCTTACGCCAGACGGTTCAAACCTATGTGGAGGATGTAATGGGTTTTCCGTTAACCACTTTGTCAAGCGAAGAGGATTCCGGCACCCTTCAAGCGCTGGATGCTGCCATGGAAGTTCTTATGTCCTTGCGTCAAGAGGCCAAGGCCTCCAAAGATTGGGCCTTGAGTGATCGAATTAGAGACCACTTGACCCATGCCGGATTCAAAATCATGGACGACAAAGAAGGGAGCCGATGGTCACGCTAATTCGAAGCGCTTCGCTTTGGGCGATGGTTTTCTTGATGTTGGCGCTGGGGGCCTGCGATCGTCCTTCGCAGGATGGGGGTTCCGATGAACCTGCGGATACTCCACCCCCGAACACGGTGGCGACCCCTCGTTTTGAGGGCGATTCGGCTTTGGCCTTGGTTCGTGCCCAGGTTGGCTTTGGCCCCCGCATTCCCGGGTCGGCTTCTCATCGGCGTTGCGGGGATTGGATGGTCGCCGCCCTCCGGGAAAGGGGCCTGCAGGTCGTTGAACAAAGAGAATCCCTGACCATGCACGATGGCAAGGTCTTTGAATTGCGCAATATTGTTGGCATTTTTCGACCTCAGAGCCCTCGGCGAATGGTTCTTGCGGCTCATTGGGATACACGGCCTTTCGCCGATATGGACACCGATAACCCCAAAGCACGCATGGATGGCGCCAACGACGGGGCATCGGGCGTAGCCGTTCTTCTCGAACTGGGCAGGCATTTGGATTCCCTTCCGTCGGATTGGGGGGTTGATTTGGTCTTTTTTGATTTGGAGGATTACGGCGTTCCGGAGGTGGCTGATTCCTACGCTATAGGGTCCCAGGTTTGGTCGCGCAGACCTCATGTGGCGGGATACCGGGCTCAACGAGGGGTGCTATTGGATATGGTTGGTGCGGCGGATGCCCGGTTTTGTTGGGAAGGTCATTCTTTGCAGTTTGCACCGGATTGGACCAGAGCAATTTGGCAAAGGGCCGGGGCCTTGGGCTACGGGGATCTCTTTGTTCCGGTGCCCTGCCAACCGGTGACCGATGATCATTATTACGTGAATACCTTGGCCGGGATTCCGATGGTAGATATCATTGATTTGCGCAACGAGGGCACCGGCTTTCCACCGCATTGGCATACCCGCAACGATCAACTGAATGTGATTAGCCCACGGACCATGACGGCGGTGGGCCAAACCTTGCTGGATATCTTGTACCGCCCCTAAGTTATTTTTGACCGTGCCATCCAATACCCTGCGTTCCGAACCGGGCAAAACCCAGAAATCCGTTAAGCCCGGTCGACAGGAAAAATCTGCCGCGGGGTCGGCCCAAGAGACCCCTTCGTTTTTTTGGCGAAACCCTGCTTTTCAGACCGGAGCAGGAACGATGGTTCTTTTTTTGAACCTGGTTTGGCTGATCGCTTTGGTTTCCTACACCATGACTTGGCGTGAGGACCAGAGTTTGTTCCTGGAAACCTCTTGGAAATCCTTGTGGACTGCGGATGCCGAGGCCCAAAATTGGTTGGGCAGGTTGGGGGCTTTTTTGGGTCATTGGACGGTGTACCGCGGTTGGGGTTTGGGGGTGGTATTCCTATGGTTTTGGACCTTGCTTTTGGGACTCAAACTTTTGTTTTCGGATTTCAAAGTCAAACTAGTAGAGCGCGCCTTTGATGCTCTCTTTTTTGCCTCGATTGTTTCGGTGACTCTCGCCTATCTGTTTCACGCCTGTTGGACCTTGCCTTTTCCTTGGGGTGGGGCCTTTGGTCGCTTTGCCGTAGGCTGGGCCTCCGGTTTTGTGGGGCTGGTTGGAACGGGGCTGGCTTTGTCGGGTTTTTGGTTTGCCTGGCTGATGATACGCCGGGGCAAACGCTTGCAGTGGCCTGTCCTTCACCAAGAGAAGGCCTCGGTTGCTGGTGCGGTTCAAGAGCCCGTAGCAAAGGTTTCGGTTTCG
>JBMOHV010000034.1:0-20001 GCA_049317645.1 Bacteroidia bacterium | reverse complement strand
TCCCAAACCGTGGCCGGCTTGATGGTCGCATCGATTTGTGTCGTGGACCAGGCCGCATTTTGACTGAAGGCCCAACGTACAATACCGGTACTAGCGTTGCCTTGAGGATCCCGTTGCGCAAGGCAAAAATTGATATTGGAACCGGATGCTACCGCTCGAAACGCCGCCGGTGCGTTGAGGGTATCGGAATTTAAACGCTTGAAATCTTCGTTCAGAATTTGAAGCTGGGACTGTACCTGCGCCGCCGAAATATTCCAAGCATCGGAGGGGTTTTGGTAGATGATATGAAAGACGACGGGAATATTGTATTCGTTTTCGGTAGAACCCACCCCAGCGCTTTCCCTCATTTGTCGATCCATCCAGGTTTCGAATTGGGCTTCGGTCTCGGAATGCTGACCTAGAGCCTGACGGCTCAAGTGATGCTCGTGGGTCCAACAGCGCACCTGCGATTGGGCCGCGTAGCTCCCTAAAAGGAGGAAAAGGCCTATCCACGAAGAAAGAAAGCGAGGAATTGGTTTCATCAAAAACAAAAATTTAGGGAGCAAAACTAAAACCCATGGAGCGAACCCCGCGATTTAAGGCATTAAAAAGCCCCTAATTTTAAAGTCATTGGCTTTGGACCCTCCATGGCCGGGTGCAGGCTAACCAGGAACGTCCCCATCGGGACTTGTCGTTCCAATGACTCCATCCCAGTATTCCCTCCCAGGGTCTCGATGCTCAGCATTCGGCCTGATGCATCCCAACATCGAAGGATGGCTGGAGTCGACGTTTGAATCCGCACAGAGTTTAGAACGCCGGCGACCCTGCTCAACAGGAAGGGACTTGGGCCCGTTTTTTGAATTTTGGCTACCAAGCGTACACCTTCCAAAGGCTGGCCTTGGGGATCGGTCCACTCCGATTCTGGCATGAGAACGATGGGACCACTGTTACCACCCCGAGGTCTCAAACGCAACGTCAAAAGGACGGCGCCTTCGCGCCCCTCCCATCCATGGGTATCAAACCAGCCCAGTCGAAGGCGGTTCCCATCCCATCGATAGTCCGGGAGCATTCCTGACATATAGGATTCGACCCCTACGCCCTGCCAACCTTCCGGTATTTGAAGATCGAGGCTCAATGAACCCAAACGTGCTGATTTTGCTAGAGCGATGGGAACCAAGACATCCTCGTTGCCCCAAGAACCAGGGACCTCCCCGTCCAAAGCGTACGGAAAAATTCGCTGCACGGAAGGCAAGAAACTCCCGTTCACATCTCCGTAACATATCCCGCGAATATTCTGCGTTGCAGAAGAGGCGCTGATCGTCAAGGGAATCGACTCAAATCGCCAATCCCCCGCCGCAAAGGAGGTGATATTGCCGGAATAACGACGGGTGGCCAACAGCGCATCCCCGGTATTGATGGAATTCGTGGCATTCACATCGGCCGCACCCTGGCGAAGCCCCGTCAGGTTGATTAGACTACTAAAGTGCCGGCTGATTTGGAGGGCATCCGAGGCGCTTACCCCGCCCCAGGGACGACTGCTCTGTGCGGTTAAGGTATAAGAACCCGGCGCTACATTGTTCAATACATATTGACCCGAAGCGTTGGTCGTCGCCGTTGCTACCTGCACTCCACCGGGCCCTAACAAACGAACCTGGCTGTTAACGATCGGAGTCATCGCCGTATTGTCGTAATGAAGGACCCCGCTAACCGAGAAGGCTGGGCTTTGTTCGGTCAAAGTGAGGTTGTTGGTATAAATCTCGTCGCCGCTGGTTCCGCCGTTGTTGTTCGCGGCGTTAGAGCAATAGTAAAAAGTCACATCGCCGGTTCCTGCAGCCGGAGCGGTCCATTGAAAATTCCAAGTGATGGTGCCTGACGTGGTGGAGGTGTTTCCATTCCAGGTTTGAGACAGGTAACCCGAAGCCAAATCGGTGCGGTTGGTGGTTGAAATCAAGGTGCCGGCATCGCTGCCGTTGCCATCTTCGACCTTGAGTTGAAATCCAAACTTAACACGGGTTGCTCGGTTCACCGTTAAACTTACATTGTAGGTCTGCCCCGGTACATAATCGGTAGGGACCGAGCCGTTCAGCAGGAGACTGCGCGTGGCGGGTCCTGAATTTAGCGCCGTTCCTCCATGGCACGACGTGCAATTGGATTCTCCGGGTGAACCCGTATGGCCCAAAGGAGGGTTGGAACTGGAGGTTAGGGCCGTGTACACCCCTCCCAAGATCAAGAGGGAAGGCAACAGCAGAATTTTGTAAGATATTCGCACCTTGTATAAAGTTAAAAAGAAATAACAACAAGGATGTTCCTTTGTTTAGTCCCTGTTAACCAAACCATTGAATGTTTACCATGCCGGTCCCATCCCAGAAGAAGTTATTGTCTCGCGTTTTGTTCCTCCTTGAGGTAGCCGTGGCCCATCTTTGGCTGGCAGCCCCCCTCAAGGCCCAAAACGCCTTGAGTCTTTCCCAAAGCGTCCTGGCCTTTGGGAATCGAACCGAAACAAGTAATGATACCTTGGGTTTTACAGTCACCAATACCGATACAGCTAGCATCCTTTGCAGGGCACGATGCCTTCCCTATTACGGCCACCTTCCCTTTCGAACCAACGATACCCTCTTTGGCTTGGCCCCTGGACAATCCAAGCGGGTGGTCGTATCGTTCAAACCCCGCCACAATACATGGAATAATACCGAGTTATTACTTTCGCACAACGGCAAAGGAGGAACCCTGCGAGTTGATTTAACAGGCCAGGGCGTCTTCAGCCAGGCTTACTATACCTCCACCCAAAACCTCGAAGGCGAAAGTCTGCGAGCTGCCTTGGCCCAAAGGATCAGTTCACCGTATACCTCCTTAGGCTATTCGGGAACCAACAACGGGCGACTCCGTATGTTTGGTGTTATCGATAATTGGAAAGTGAATGGCCGGGAACCCGCCCATGCCAATCCTTACAAGAATGAATGTGTTTATTCGGGCCGGACTATTTCCTACACGGCGACCGATTTTAATACCGGAACCCTCAACAATGCTCCTTACAGCATGAACACCGAACACACTTGGCCCCAGAGCTTTATGGGATCTGCCGAGCCTATGCAAAGCGACCTTCACCATTTGTTTACCACCGACGGAGGGATCAACTCAGCCCGGGGAAACAAGCCCTTTGGCTGGGTACCCAACCCCACCCTTACCTATACCGGAGGTTCCAAAGCCAATTCAATTTGGTTCGAACCCCGGGACGCCCACAAAGGGCCGGTGGCCCGGGCTGTCTTGTACTTTGCACTGCGACACGCCGCCAACAGCCAAGTGAACCTGTCCTTCTTGGATACAGCGCAACAACGAATGTTACGGGAGTGGGTCAACTTGTACCCCTCGGATTCCATTGCCATTCGTCGTAACAACGAAGTCCAAGCGGCCCAATCCAATCGCAACCCCTTGGTGGACTACCCCCAATTCTTGGAGCGCATGACCACCGTGCTACCCCCATCCCAAAGTCCAACTTGGCGTTCGGTGACCATCAGCGATAGCATACTCAACTGGGGCTTGGTCCCCGTGGGCACGGCCCTGCCCCGATCTTGCTGGGTTTGCAACAGTGGAAACGTGGTTTTGCAGGTCCAGTCCATCCAAATTATCGGAGGGGGGTTTGGGTTTAGCGGAGGGGGAACCACCCAGACTCCTTTTACCGTGAATGCAGGGGAATGTTTTGAACTCAACCTTCTCAATTCCTCGGCACAGGCCGCCGGTACGACGGCCACCGGCACTCTCAGTTTGGCCACCCAGTACAGCGGACAAAACAGCACTGTTCACCAAATAGCCCTGAGTTCCACCACCTCCATTCCCCCGGTCGTTGGCGGCCAATTAACAGGGACCCTACGATACGACAACAGCACTTCATCACCCTTGGTCGGTGTCACCGTCCGGGCTGTGGACAGCTTGGGCCAAAACGCCGGCCAAAGCCTGTGCGGTAGCCAAGGCGATTGGTCCATTCAAGGCCTAGGACCGGGCAACTATACCTTGGAAATTCTGAATCCGCCGACCTGGCAGGGTATTAACGGGACCGACGCCTTGTTGATTAACCGACATTTCGCGGCCTTGCAGCCTCTCACGGGCCTCAAAGTTGAGGCCGGTGATCCCAACCGATCGGGCTCCATCAATTCCACGGATGCGCTGCAAGTCTCCCGCCGTTTTGCCAACCTGGTATCTTCCTTCGGTCGAGGGGATTGGGTTTACTCGGCCCTGACAGCCACAGCCACCATTGGAGGGGGCCAACCCCTGAATATCAAGGCCCTA
This sequence comes from Bacteroidia bacterium, assembly GCA_049317645.1. Lineage (GTDB taxonomy): Bacteria > Bacteroidota > Bacteroidia > UBA7662 > UBA7662 > SYHX01. Next base: position 15,738 of record JBMOHV010000034.1, on the reverse strand, counting down.
TGTACGGGGGATGTCAACGCATCCCGCGCCTTTTAGACCTTTTCGGTCCGAAGTCGGATTCCGTAACAACAAACACCGGCGGCCACCGCCGCATTGAGCGACTCGGCGTTCCCAAAGGATGGGATCGCCCAAAAATACCGGCACAGCGCTTTGGCCTGGTCGCTGAGACCCTTGGATTCGTTGCCAACCAATAGCAGGCCGCCTTCCTTGGGAAAAGTCACGTTATCCATCGAAACACCCCGGGTATCGGCCCCGACAACCCAAGGCCCCGCCCCAACTCCAAGTTCAAGATTTCCTGTTGTTGGGGGTCCAAAAATCTGTTCCGAAAAACCGGTCATGCGGGATAAATTCTCTTGGGTCAGGGGGGTGTAATGCACCGGTATCCGAAAAACAGAACCCATGGAGGCCTGCATGACCTTGCTGTTGTAGCAATCCACCGTGTCGGGACTGCATATCAAGCCACAAAACCCAAACCAATCGGCGTTGCGCAGCAAGGTCCCCAGGTTACCCGGATCCTGAATACGGTCCAAAACCAGCCACCACGGAGGGAGGTCCGATTTTCTTTCCTCCACCAACGGTTGGCGAAAGAAGCCCAAAACAGCCGGGGGGCTGTTAAGCCTAGAAATTCTTCCCATTTCTGTGGTGGAGGCCCATCCCATGCATTCCACAGAAGCCTGCAATGAATCAATCAACGCCCAAATATCACCCTGGTTGCTTTCCAAATGCTTGGAATCAAGAACCAAAGCGGTGGGGACCCAACCGCTATGGAGGGCTTCCAAAATCATTTTGGGTCCCTCGACGAGGACTTCGGGCTGCAACTTGCCCAAAGGCCGTTGAGCGAGGGCCACCATGGCTTTAACTTCGGCTTTGCTCCAATGTCTGTTTTCCACCTTCCAAAGATACTCCGCCAGCTAGGCCTGCTCGTGTTGCCCCTGATGCTGTTGCAGAGTTCTTGCACGGTCCAAAAAAGACTGGGTGAGGGCAACGTTTGGCTCAAAAGTTATCGTTTGGAAGGGGTTCCCCGAGCCCAAGCCAGGGCCATGGAAAAATCCCTGAAACCTGACTTGAACCGCCGTGCCTTGGGCCTCTTCCCTTGGCGAACCCATGCTTTTCTGGGATTGCGCCAGGGTCAAACCACCCGCTTTCGCAACGCCATCCTGAGGCGATTTTCCGAAGCTCCGGTCTTGAGTACGACCGAAGGCATGGATACCAAGGCTGAATTCTTACGCAAATCCCTCATGGACCAAGGCCACCTACGGGCAACGGTTCGATCGGAGCGGATGCTGGGTAAACGGGGCGCCGTCGAGGTCTTTTCGATGGAACCCGGGCCCACTTATTTGCTGGGTCCTATTCAAATTCGTTGCCCTTCCCCGGAATTGGCGCCCGTTTTGGAAGGCCTGCTGGCCCAAAACCCCGACCGGTTTCCACGCATTGGTCAGCCCTACCAAGCCACGACCCTCAACCAAACCAGGAACTGGCTGGCGCAGCAGTTGCGGGATCAGGGTTTCTTTCGTTTTAGCACCGATTTTATTGAATTTATTGCGGATAGCAGCCGCCAAACAGGTGTCATTGACCTGGTACTGCAAATTCGCAAACCTGCCCAATCCTATTACCATCAAGCCTACCGTCTCAACCGATGGACCCTAAACATCGGCCGGGAGCGAGCGCCGATGGACCAAACATTTTCGACTGATTTCCATGACTTTCCCAAGAATTGGCTCCAATACCATAATACCTACGAGCCCTTGGATACGTTTTTGGCCCTGAGCCCTATCGACTTTAACAAGGACCTCACCTATTCCGAATCCAAACTTCGAAACACCCTTAAACGCTACGCCCAGTTGGGGCTTTTCGCCCCTGGGAATTTTGAATTGCAAGTGGATGATCAGACCCGATTCATCGGGGTCCGTCTCCATTTGCAGCCCCTGCCAAAGTGGCTTTTTGGGGCTGAAACTGAATTTTCAACCAACAGCATTGCCTTGTTTGGGTTGAACGGGAATGTTTCTTTTACCCGACGAAACGCTCTGAGGCTGGGGGACCAATTGGAAATCAGGGCCTCCGTGGGTGCAGAATCCCAACAATTGACGGGTAGCAGCAGTACGGGTTCCGGTTTGAACACCCTGGACCTGGGTTTGAGAACCCAATTGAGCGTGCCCGGCATCTTGAGGCCTGGGCGTTTTCAATCGCTCGGTCTCAACGGGAGTGAGCGAACCCTTTGGGGCTTGCAATACCAAAGGCAGCAGCGACTTGACTTTGATCGCAATATCCTCAAAGCCAGCCTGAGTTTTACCGGCCAAGTTCATCGGTACACCCGTTACGAGCTGGTTCCCTTGGAATTCACCTATGCCAATACCGGCTCCCTCAGTGCGGAATTGCAGAAATTGCTGGATCAATTGAACGATCCCTTGCTTCGTGCCAATTTCGTTTCCTATTTCAGCTCTGGATTGCGGGGTAGCTGGTTGCAAGACCGTATCCGCGAACCCCAACGGGATTATTGGCGCCTTGTTTTGGAGGGTTCTGGTAATTTGTACGGCCTCCTCAAAGGCATCGGCGCTATCGACGGCGGGGGGGATACGCTTTTTGGCCTCCCCTATTTTCGATACCTCAAGGCCGACGCGGAATGGAGGCGGCATTACCGGCTTCGAGGCGCTTCGGTGCTGGCCTGCAGAGCCCTGGCCTCGGCGGGCCTGCCGTTTGGGGATCAAAGCACCCTTCCCTTGGAAAAGCGAACCTTTGGGGGCGGAACCAATTCCCTACGGGCTTGGCCAGTACGGGGTTTGGGACCGGGATCCCTTAGCAATTACGCGAGCGGTCGACTCATTCAATTTGGTGAAATTCGCATCGAAAGCAACCTGGAATGGCGATTCAAATTACTGGGCAGCCTTCAAGGGGCCCTTTTTGTGGATGCAGGTAATATTTGGACCCTCAACGACACCAGCTACGGGGGCTTGGGGAATTTTAGCCTTGAAAGGGTCGCCAGCCAATTGGCCATCAACCAGGGGACCGGTCTTCGCTACGATTTTGGCTTTTTTGTTTTGCGGGTTGATTTTGCCCTCAAAGTCCGAGATCCGGCCCTTGTCCCCGAGGAACGCTGGGTTCTAAGGCGTTGGACCGACCGCGAGTGGAAGGATCGCGAATGGAGAAACCAGGTCCTTCAAGGCCCCATCAGCAAAGGGGCCTATCCCCTCTTTTCAACTGTTTTCGGGATTAATTACCCATTTTAGCGCATTTTGCATCGTCAAATTAGCCTAAGTAAACAAGTCATCCGTATCTTTGCACCTCCAAAATCCAGCCATTCCATGATTGCGATTGTGAATATCCAGGGCCAACAATTCAAGATTAGCCCCCAACAGAAGGTGTATGTACACCGCCTGCAAGCCAACGAAGGCGATGTACTCGAGCTTGACTCTGTCATGCTGGTTGAGGACAATAACCAAGTTCGTATTGGTCAACCTTATTTGGCCGACACCAAAGTGAAAATCAAAGTTTTGAATCACCTCAAAGGCGATAAAGTTCTGGTTTTCAAGAAAAAGCGTCGCAAAGGATACCAAAAAATGAACGGTCATCGCCAGTCTTTTTCTAAAATCCTCGTTGAATCCATCGGGTAATCACCCGCTCCCTTCTTTCTTCAACCCCTATCTGACGAAACCATGGCTCACAAAAAAGGTGTAGGTTCCTCCAAAAACGGCCGCGAATCCGAAAGCAAACGGCTCGGTGTCAAAATTTTCGGTGGTCAATTGGCCTCCAGTGGTAATATTATCATCCGCCAGCGCGGTACCCATCATCACCCCGGCCGCAATGTTGGGATCGGCAAAGACCATACCCTTTTTGCGTTGACCGATGGTCGGGTTGTTTTTACCCGCGGTGAAAAAAACCGTTCCTTCGTATCGATCGATCCGCTGCAGAACTAAGGCTCCTTCGACATCCCCTATCTCAATAGCCTGCCCCAAAGCAGGCTATTTTTTTTGGCTTATCTTTCGTGAACGAATCTATATTTCACTATGAAAAGCATCATTTTAGGAACGGGGCGCTACCTGCCCTCCAACGTTGTCACCAACCATGAACTGGCGCAACGCATGGATACCAACCACGAATGGATCGTCGAACGCACGGGCATTCATGAAAGACGCTACGCGGTACCCGGTGTGGACACGACCGCATCCATGGGCACCGAGGCCGCCCAGAGAGCGCTGGATGCCGCAGGATTGACCCCACAGGATGTGGATCTAATTCTTTTCGCAACCCTGAGTCCGGATTACTATTTTCCGGGACCGGGCGTCCAATTGCAGCACAACCTGGGATGCCGAACCATAGGCGCCATCGATATCCGCAACCAATGCTCGGGCTTCGTTTATGCCCTTTCGATTGCCGATCAATACCTGCGCAACGGAGCCGCCAACCATGTTTTGGTCGTGGGTTCCGAATTGCATTCCGCTGGACTGGACATGAGTACGAGGGGCCGAAATGTCTCCGTTATTTTCGGAGACGGCGCGGGGGCCGTCGTACTTGGTCGCACCGATGAACCCGGAAGAGGCCTGTTGTCAACCCATCTTCACAGCCAAGGCGAACACGCCGAGGAATTGGCCTTGTTGGGACCCAGCACCCGTGATTGGGTTCCAGAAATCATGAAACGGAACGACCCCGATGATGTATCCTATTTCCCGCGAATGAACGGGAATTTCGTCTTTAAGCATGCCGTTGTTCGATTTGCTGAAGTCATTGAAGAGGCCCTGACATCCAATCAATTGAGCACCTCAGACCTCCGATTGCTCATTCCCCATCAAGCCAACCTCCGTATTGCCCAATTTATTCAACAGAAATTAGGACTCAGGGAAGACCAGGTCTACAATAACATCATGCGATACGGCAATACCACCGCTGCCAGTATTCCGATAGCCCTTAGCGAGGCCTTCGATGAAGGTCGAATCCAAAAAGGGGACCTTCTCATGATGGCTGCTTTTGGGAGCGGGTTCACATGGGGATCGGCGCTGATGCGTTGGTAAGCCTTTCCTTACGATTACCCGTGGTTTCCCCTCTCAAATTGCAGGGGATATGCGGTGTTTTGTTTTCCCCCTAGGGCTGTTGACCCTGCTGTGCTTTCCTGCCTTCCTTCAAGGCCAAAGCATGCCTTCAACCCATGCCATGGGGCTTTACGGCGAGCCCCCGATGCCCGGATGGATTCCAGGTCAGGACTATTGGCCGGCTCTTCAGCCTTTGGAACCACGTGATTTTAGTTTTTGTTTGGGGGTTCGACACCTCCCTTATTTGCCAGGCCAGGGTTTCTTGATCCTCGGCCTGGGGTATCAAAAAAATCGGGATTGGTTAACCCTTCGATTCCTACGAAACGGATGGTGGGAATTTGGTTCTTACCAAGGTGGTCTGGGATTAAGCCGTGGCTTCCAAGGCCATCGAGTCGGAATGAACCTTTCGGTCGGGTGGAGCCCCAAGGAAAGAAATCAATCGGTTGACTTTGGTTTGGGGACCGAGCATCGCCTGGCCACATCGTGGCGATGCGGTTTTCGCATTCGGCACGCCTACCGTGACCTAGAGGCAGCCACCCAACCTAAACCTGCATGGCAGAGTGGAATGCACCTCACCTGGCACCAAAGTGCTTTGAACGGATCCCTACGGTTGCACTTTGTGCCCGGCCGGCCGCCGGTCAGCGAATGGGTTCTGGGTTACCAACCGAACTCACGATGGTCCTGTTGGTTGGTTTCCGATCCGTGGGCAGGCATGATCGGGGTGGGATTGGGTTATCAGGATGCCAAGCGTCGTTGGACCTTGTCCCAAGTACGAACCGAGCTTCCTGTTCCTATTCTGCGTTCGACCTTTCATAGCCTATGATTTTGGAGCCGTACCTCCTATGGCGGGACCGGCTGCGGGGACCCGGTGCTTTTGGCTGCCTGGTGCTGAGCCTTCCCTGCATGCCCCTGGCCCTTTATGCACAAAGTGAACTCGAAACCGAACAAGCCCTTGACCAAGAACAGTCCTGGCTTGGAGAGGGGGCGGTCCCTTTGCTGGATTCGTATCGTACCGAGGCTTGGTTAAAGCAAGACGGCAGGGGTTCCTTGGGTCATGTACGTGCAGGTTGGGGTGCATGGGTGAAATCATTGGAATCATTGCCTTGGACCCCCCACCAAAAGGACGCTACCTATCAGCGATTCCAACAAACCGGGGCTCAACCATGCAACCCTTGGTACTGGATGGCCCTACCTTGGATGGACACCATCACAGCCCGCTATTGGTCTGGACTCTTTGAGCCCTGTGCTTTGTTTGGACCCTCAGGCGGCGCAGCAACGGTGGATGCCACCACCATGGAAGCCGTTAGCAGTTGGATTTGGGATCGTCACCGATGGAAGGGTGAATCCCCGTTGGAACATTCGTTGTTACAATACAGATTGGATCAAAAATACCAAGGACTGCGTTGGGCATTGGGCTGGGAATACCGTCCTAGCAACCCCACCAAGGAGACTTTTGGAGGCTATATGGAAGGAAACAAAACAAAAAATCGTTGGATTATCGGAGATTTTCACCTCCAATCGGCCAATCTTCTCTTCTATCAAACGTTGAGGCTGCCGTCTTTTGTGCAACCTTGGCAACATCCACCGGGCAGTGAAATCACGCGACCCTCGATTCGATGGTCATCGGGCAACCAAGTGAGGGGGCTTAGCTTGCAACACTGGACCCCATGGGGTCGTTGGATTTGGTCCGGGTTTGTGCCGAATACCCGAGGTAGGCATCCGTTGATGCAAAGCCTGTCTTTTGAACGGCAGAAGGGCCGACTGGAACAAAGTTGGCAGGGAGGCCTCCTCCAAAAACGTTGGAGACTGGGCGGAAATATGGCCTGGCATGGGACGAATTACCGCCTCCAATTGAACGGACTTTGGATTCCTCCATCGCTGGGGCTCAACGGTCATTTAGGGCGCTTGTGGACCCTAATCCTGACTCCGCATCCCCGTTGGTCCTTCGGGATTCGGCATAGCAAGGTTTACCTTCCGAACGACCCCGCCAAGAGCATTTCGATAACCCAAGCGACCGCTGAACCAGAATCCCTATCGATCATGAATGCCGTGTGGCAATTGAAACCCTTTTGGAATCTTGCATTTCGAGTTGATCCGCATGCCGTGGGACTTGAAGCTGCCTCCATCAAAGGTCCACTTCAAAATTTCAGGTACCTCTTGCTCTTCCAACAAGCGACGACCAAGAACCCCCGTTACAGCGTTCGGCAATACCTGCGATTGCCTTGGACCATCCATCCATCCCAAAGCGGCGAGGTACAGGTTGGATACACCCATTCTTGGATGGATGCTGAGTCATCCCGTCATAGCCTGGTTCTGGCTCATCAAATGCTTTGGCGCCGCAAGACGGGGTCCAATTTAAAACTGCGCTTGGGACAGAGTTGGCTCCTGGCCGGACCCGAAGGGGAAACCATCATGGTTCGAGAAGACCAGCGATTTGGGAACACCTGGTGGAGGGGTTCCTCAACCCAATGGCGATTGACGGCATCGCTCCAAGGCCGAACCCACGGTACCGGTTGGAGACTTTGGATTCGTCGGGTCCAAGACGAAGACGGAACCCGCTGGGAATGCAGCCTTCGGCTTACTCAGCGGTGGACAGACGAGTCGTATCACTAAGGGGGCCGGGGGCCCATTGGTGAACCGAAGGCATTTCGAGCCCCATAAAACGATTCATTAAAGCCATGATGATCCCCTCTTTCAAACCCAGTTTGCTATTGGTCAAACGAGTGATCTCCGCGTGCTTCATCACCCACAGAAACAGACGACAGGCCGGCACAATGACATCGGCCCGATCCTCGTTCAGGGCAAAGAGCTTGACCCTTTCGTCCAAGGTACAGGCGCTGATTTGTTCGAAGAACTTTTCAAGGGTTTTGTAAGTACAGGGCTCCCCTTTCTTGGTCTTGAGCAAATCAAAAATCTTGTTGATATTCCCCCCGCTTCCATAAAAATGGGTCGGTGCATGTTCAAGGACCTGTTTTTTGATAAAGTCCTTGAGCTCTCTCCAATCTTGTTCACGGTCGGTCCCATCCAAGATTCGAACCGCCCCGAGCTGAAAACTACGGCTCGTTACCAAAGAAGACCCGTTCAAAAGCGAAATTTCGGTGGAACCTCCCCCCACATCCATGGTCATAATTCGATCCGAGGGTCCCGCCAAGGAGCGCTGAGCCATGTAGAGCAGTTCAGCTTCCATCGCGCCGCTAATCAAATCCAGATCCAAACCGGTTTGCGCTTTGATATCCTTCACCAATGCGGGCCCGTTGGACGCTTCCCTGAGTGCCGAAGTCGCGCAAGCCATGGCATGGTCTACCTCAAAAGCCCGTATTAGGCTGGCAAATCCCTGCATGGTTTCCAACAATTGCTTGGATCGAGCAGGACCCACCTGACCATGCACAAAAACATCGTCCCCCAATCGAATGGGGACCCTGATATACTCCAACGCCTTCCAATCCGCATTGGACCCGGGTTTCTCGGTCACCTTGACCACCAACAAACGGGCCGCATTGGACCCCAAATCAATGGCGGCTAGTTTCAAGGCTTCATTTTTGTTGACGAAGGTAAGCAAAAAAGGCTTCTTGGGCCCGTAGTCCACTGTTTGGACCCTCGGTTTCGCCTACCAGTCGGTTGGCATCCGCGCCGTTGAGCCAGCGCGCCTTGGATCGGTCGTTCCATTGAATTTCTAGCAAATCCAGGACCTCTTGTTGCAAACGCCTATCCAACAATGGAAATGCGAGTTCGACGCGGTAATCCATGTTACGGGCCATCCAATCGGCCGATGAAAGGTAAACCAAGGGTTTGGAACCATGACAAAAGGCATAGATCCGGGAATGTTCCAAATAACGATCAATGATGGAAACCACTCGAATATGTTGACTAAGGCCAGGAACCCCAGGAACCAGGGCACAAATCCCCCGAACAAGGCAACGGACCTCAACGCCTGCCTGGGATGCTCGATACAAGGCAGCAATCAAAGCTTCGTCGACCAAGGAATTTAACTTGATAAAAATCCATGCTTGTTTGCCTTCCTTGGCCCGTCGTATCTCAAAATCAATCCAAGCCAAGAGGGGATCTCGCATTCGGTAGGGAGCCACCAGGATATGACGGTAAGCAGTATGCAAACGTCCTTGGTACAACGACCTAAAAACTTTGTTCACCTCCTGAGTGATGGTAGGTCGCGCTGTCAAAAGCGAATCGTCCGCATAAATCTTGGCGGTCTGGGCATTGTAATTACCTGTACTCATGTGCGCATAACGGATATCCCGGCCTTTTTCACGACGGGTCACCAAACACATTTTGCAGTGAATCTTGAAGCCTTCCAAACCGTAATGAACAACGGCCCCCGCTTCTTGCAATTTCTCGGCCCAGTACATATTGTTTTCTTCGTCAAAGCGAGCTTGGATTTCGACCACTGCAATGACTTTTTTGCCGTTCAAGGCGGCCGTAATCAAGGACCGTACGACCGAGGAAATCGTGGCCAGTCGATACAGCGTGATTTCTATTTTTCGAACATCCGGATCCAAGGCTGCTTCCCTCAAAAATTTGAGGACCGTATCGTACGGATGGTAGGGGTGATGCAACAATCGGTCCTTTTCACGAATCGCCCTAAACAAGGTATGACGCTCCGACCATGCGCCGGGCGATACCGATTCCCAGAGCGGATAAAACAAGGCATCCCGACCAGCCAATGGGATCTGACGTAAATCTTTGAAATTATGATAGCGACCACCCGCGATAAGACTTGATGCCTTTAGTCTCCATTTTCGAACCAAAAAACGCAGCAAATCATCCGGCATTTGGCGGTCGTAGATAAATCGAACGGGGTCCCCCTTCCCTCTTTTGCGCAGGCCCGATTTCATTTTGTCCAACAACGATTGACCCAAATCCTGGTCCAAATCCAGCTCCTGGTCCCGCGTCATTTTGATCGTAAAAGCCTCCACGCTTTCGGGATTCATGGACGCAAACACATCGTTCAGATGCATACGGACTAAATCATCGATAAAAAGCAAATACTCCCGGCCATCCAGGTTACCCAGCGAATAAAAACGCTGAGCGTAGCGAACAGGCAATTCCAACAAGGCATAATCCGAGGTCTCCGAACGTATCCGTCGCTTGATTTTGAGGGCTAGGTAGAGATAGGAATCCCGCAATCGAAGCGGTCTGGTTTTTTGGTCGAGGAGGATGGGGTTCAGATAAGGTTGGATGCTTTCCTTGAAAAACGTGTGTGCTTTGTTACGAAAAACCGCCGGTAAGTTGATTTCGTTGCTGATGACCACGCCGTTATGTTCCAATTCCGGAAGAATCCGCTGCTCAAAAAGCAATTCAAAACGTTGCTGAAGGGCCTGGGCCTGGTCATGAATGACGGACAAGACCCGGTGGGGATGAAAATCCAGCTTTCGCAATTGTTCTTTGTCCAAATGCATAAGCCGATGCTGGTTTGCAACACGGACCCGAAAAAATTCGTCCATATTGGACGAAAAAATGGACATGAACTGAAGCCGTTCCCCCAGAGGCACCTGGCTGTTCTCGGCCTCAAGCAAGACCCTTTCGTTAAATTCCAACCACGACACTTCCCGGTTGTACAATTCGATTCTTCGGCCCGCCCAGGACTTTCGAATCAAGAGAGCCGCGGCAGGTTCAGTCCTGTTTGGAGGCATAAGGGGCGTAATTTCCTCAATAATAAATACCTTTCGGTTGATTTCTAGGTCGTTTAATAAAAGTTAACATGAAATATCGCAACCTCTGCTGGGCTCTCGTGCTGGTCCTTTCTACCACGATGGCCTTTCTTTCAACCCTTCAGGCCCAAAACAAAGGAAAGGTCAAAAAGCCAGCAGGTCGGGATTTGAGCATGGGACATTACAACGTCGAAAATCTTTTTGACACCTTGGACGACCCCGCCACCGACGATCAAGACTTTCTGCCCACGGCCTCCCTCGCCTGGGGTGAAGCCCGTTACTACCAAAAATTAGGTCAAATTTCTGGCATCATCGCTCAAATGAATCGTGGGATGGTTCCTGATTTTCTGGGGCTCTGTGAAATTGAAAATCAAAATGTATTAACCGATTTGTTGCGTCAGCCCCCCCTTCGCAAGAGCAACTTAGGCTTTGTCTACGCCGATTCCAAAGACGCGAGGGGTATTGATGTGGCCCTTCTTTACAACAAGTCTTTGTTCAAACCCTTTGCCCGAGAAGACAAAGTCATCGACTTACCGGGGGATACCTTGCCCCCAACCCGACCCATCTTGGTCGTCAGTGGGCGCTTATCCAGCGGAGACACCCTTCATTTTCTTGTAAATCACTGGCCATCCCGTCGGGGCGGCAACGAAAAATCCGCGCCCAATCGCTACGCAGCAGCACGCCAATCGAGGCAAATCGTGGATAGCCTCTACGCCCGTTACGGGGGCAGTGATCGTTGCTTGGTTGTTTTGCTTGGTGATTTCAACGATACCCCCCAGGATTTGAGCATACGATTGATTTTGGGTGCTGACAGCACGGCCAGCCGTGGTTTGTTTCATCCGATGGCCGGGATGGCTGGAGGTTCTTATTGCTACCAGGATCGCTGGGAATGGCTGGACCAAATTATACTCAGCAAGGCCCTCAAAAATCGTCCGCTAACGGGGTCCATGCCCTATTATATCCCCGGTTCAGCGACCACAGTCGACCTTCCCAATCTTCGACAGCAGGATGGCAAATTCAAAGGTTATCCTTTTCGTACCTACGCCGGCAATCGATATCTGGGAGGACCTAGCGACCATTTGCCGGTGCTATTATACCTTCGCTGCCCTTCATGCCCCTAAGCCCTTCCCCCACACCCCCCCCTTCCAGCGAATGGTCGAACCGTGATTGGTTCCTCGATTGGTTTAACAGCCCCTATTACGAAACCCTCTACGACCATCGCGATCTCACAGAGGCCAAAGCTTTTGTCAAGCATTTGACCAGCCAAATCCCTCTTCCGGAACAGGCCGAGGTTTTGGATCTGGGCTGTGGTTGGGGCAGGCACACCAATTCTTTGGCCGATTTGGGATACCGAGTAACCGGTTTGGACCTTTCGCCTCGGCTAATAGAGAGGGCCCGCACCATGGCCAACGAAAGGGACGTAGCGGCCTTGGGGTCTTTGGATTTTGAGGTCGGCGATATGCGGACCCATCGCATGAATCGGCGCTTTGACCTGGTGGTGAACCTGTTCACCTCCCTGGGGTATTTCGAGAAGGACGAAGACGATTTGAAGGTTCTCCAAAACGCCTTTCATCACCTGCGCGATGGAGGTTATGTGGTTCTGGACTATTTTGATACCGCGCATACCTTGGCTCATTTGGTTCCTTCCGAATCCAAAAGTTTTCCGAATTTTCGAGCTCACTTGAAGCGTGATGTCGTGGGTGGCAGGCTCCTCAAAGAAATTCGTATCGAAGATTTCAACAGGGAATCCGGACCAAATCCCCTGGTCTTTACTGAAATGGTTCGTTGTTACAGCCCCAAGGACCTTGAGGACCTGCTACTTCTTGCCGGTTTCAGCCCCGTCCAACGATGGACCCATTACGATCTTCGACCGGAGTCCGAAGCCGGGTCTCGTTGCATTTGGCTCGCTCAAAAACCCATGAACGGCCAACCGAGATCTTAGGGCAATGAACCTGTATTCAAGTTATAAGTTTCTAATTCTGAGTGGATTGTCACTTGCTTTGGGCTTGATTTTTTTTGCCCTGGCTGGTTATTTGGAGCAACCACCCGCATGGGAGCGGCATGGGTTTGGATGGATTAATCACCCGCAAGGATGGGGCCTGGTGGATTCAATCGCCATCCTCTTTCGAACCCCCGGGACCTGGCTGCCCCTCTACGCCGTTTTGCTCCTGTGGGTTTTTCGATCCAAAGTGGAACGACCCTTCAATTTGATTTTGGTATTGGTGGTGTCCGTTGCCTTGAGCGATCAAGTATCCTCGAGCCTTATCAAACCCCTGGTTCAAAGAGACCGACCTTGCCGACACCCGCTGACCGCGGCCGAATGCCAAATCCGGGTGACTTGCGGTTCGGGTTATGGTTTTGTATCATCCCACGCGGCCAATCATTTTGCCTTGGCTTGGGCTCTGGGATGGGCATTGCGTGCCCGTTGGGGCAAGGCCGGGCTGTGGATTGGTTCGGTATGGGCCGGGCTTGTTTGCATCGCCCAAATTCGAGTAGGGGTTCATTTTCCAGGCGACGTATTGGTAGGAGCCCTGGTTGGTTTATTTTGTGCTTCGGTAGCCCTTCTTCTACGTCGGGAAGGCTAAAAAACCATCCCTCCTAGCCCATCATCCATTGCCTATCATCCATTGCCCATGAATTCTCTGTTTGCTGTCGGTTTAGCCCTGCTTGCCTCCGGACTTTTGGGTGGATGGCTTGCCATCGGAGGCAGAGTCCACGGCTCGCCCGCCGTTTTTCGTTGGTTGTTGACCTTTTGTGGCGGACTTTTGTTCAGCACCGCCATCCTGCACTTGCTCCCGGAGGTCCTCTCCTACGGTCATCCCAACGAAAACCTTTGGTTGCTTGCCGGTTTTTTTATGCAATGGATGCTCGAGAAATTCTCGGCAGGAATTGAGCACGGTCACCTGCACAGCGGTCACGATCATCACTGCGATCATCCGATTCATCCGATGGATGACAAGTCAACCCAACACCGGGATTCATCGGCCCAGGGAGGTTCCTTTCGGGTGGGTTCGGTTCGCTATTGGGGTCTTATCCTTAGCCTTTCCCTGCACGGCTTGGTGGAAGGACTTCCTTTGGCAGGGTCGGCCACCCTCCGAAGTTCGGCTACTTTTTGGAGTCCACTCTTGCTAGGAATTTTGTTGCACAAGGCCCCTACCACTTTTGCGTTGACCGCCTTGATGATACAGGAAAAGGCCCGACCCCTGCTGATTTGGGTTTCGGTGATTGTGGTCGCTTCGATGACCCCTCTGGGCATGTTTTTGGGCCAAAGCATGGGCCAGGCCGGAGAAGGCAGTCGAGAGATATTGCACGCGCTGATGGCCGTGGCAACGGGTTCCTTTCTTCAGATTGCCTCGACCATCCTTTACGAAAGCAGTCAAAATCATCGCCTCAAGCCCTGGCAAGCCATCGGTGCCCTCTTGGGTGCTTTGGTAGCCTATGCCATGGGTCATGGCGCCTAAGTTTATTCCATAACCCCCACCAAAAAATTCAAGATCATGTTCCAAGAAGACACCCTCAAAGACCGGCATATCCTCGTGACCGGTGGCGGCAGCGGACTGGGGTTGGCCATGGCCACCTACTTCCATCAATTGGGTGCGCATGTGGCCCTGTGCGGTCGTCGGCCCCAACCGCTTCAGGATGCGGCCGATGCCATGGGGGAGAGGGCTGTTGCAATCCCCTGCGATGTCAGGGACCCGGAACAAGTGCGGGCCATGTTTGACGAGTTAACCCGTCGATGGGGCGTGGTGGACGGATTGGTCAACAACGCGGCGGGGAATTTTTTGTCCGCGTCGGAAGACTTGAGCCCCAACGCCTTCAATGCCGTTGTAGATATTGTTCTCAAAGGGACTTTTCACTGCACCCTCGAATTTGGGCAGCGAATTATCGCAGCCGGTACGCCTTCCAGCAATGTGATAAATATCGTTACAACGTATACCGAGACCGGGTCATCGTTCGTACTTCCATCGGCCTGTGCCAAAGCGGGTGTCCTGGCCATGACCAACAGCCTGGCCGTTGAATGGTCCACCTACGGCATTCGGCTCAATGCCATCGCTCCCGGTCCCTTTCCGACCGAAGGCGCTTGGTCTCGCTTGATGCCCGACCCTTCGATTGAGGAGAGCTACAAACGGGGCATACCCCTGGGTCGTTACGGAAAGCCAGAGGAACTGGCTCAGTGCGCAGCCTTTTTGATGAGCCCCATGGCTTCGTATATCCAAGGTGGATGTATTACCATCGACGGTGGGGAGCGACTCATGGCCGGTCAGTTCAATCGCTTTGTGCAATGGATGCCCAGGCCCATGATCAAACAAGCCTTTGAGGCGATGAAGCCTCGCAAATAGTTTATCTTTGACCATCAAAATTAAGCGCCCTAACCCTACGCCATGCACTTTAAACTGGCCGTTGCCTTTACCATCCTGACCCTGCTTTGGACCGGGTACATTGTTGCTTCCGCCATCATGGCACCTCAGCGTCTAAGCTATATCGACATGTTGCTGCTATGTGGTTTGATTGCCGCCATGAGCTTCTTCGCGACCCAGGGAGCGTACAAAGACATTGACAACGAGCGCAAAGCCGGCTGATTCGGCCCAACGTCTCCGCCAGCACGGGGTTCGTTCCACCCCGTTTCGACGGGCCCTGCTTCTTGTTTTGGGTGAATCCTCCGTGGCCCTTACCCAGGCCCAAATAAGTCAGAGGCTAGGCCATGACACCGACCGGGTCACCCTGTACCGAAACCTTCGTTCCCTGATGCAGGCCGGAATCCTCCATGAAATCAATGCAGGAACGACCAACCCTTGCTATGCGCTTTGCCCCCCCGTTTGCGATGCAACCGAGCACCAGCACCGACACATTCACTTTCTATGTGATTCTTGCGGCACAACCCATTGCGTAGACTCCTCGGAACCGCCTTGGCCCGTTTTGCCAACGGGTTACCTGGTTCGGGATTGGAAACTAACCGCCGAAGGTCTTTGCACTACCTGCTCGAAATCCCAGAAATAAAACCTGCGAGGCGCCTAAAACCTGCGAGGCGCCTAAAATCTGCGAGGCGCCTA
>JBMOHV010000033.1:0-20743 GCA_049317645.1 Bacteroidia bacterium | reverse complement strand
TTGTTGGAGGTGGGCGATGATTTTGTGGGCCAGGACCTCGGAGATGGCTCGATAGGATTCAACGGTCCAACCGGCCACATGGGGGCTGACCATAACCCGGGGATGGGCCAAAAGTCGATCCATCCATTCCTTATCCCAGTTTTGGGGTTTTTCAATGGGTAAGGTATCCAAGCAGGCTCCCTCCAGGGTATTCTGCTCCAGGGCCTGGACCAAGTCCGGCAGGTTGATCATGGGACCCCTGGCGGCATTGACCAATAATTTGAGTTGACGAAATCGCCGGAGGTAATCCCCTTGAATCAAATTGCGAGTCAGGTCGGTCAGAGGGGCATGGAGGGTTAGAATTTGAGCCTCGTTGTAGATTTCTTCCATGGTGGATTCGACGACCAAGGGTTGATCGGTCGAGGCATAACCATGTTGGTACTTGTCGTAAACCAAGACTTTGCAACCCATGGCCGCCAAGAGGCGGGCGGTTTGGGACCCGTTATGGCCGTAGCCAATCAAGCCCACCACCGAACCAGCCAGCTGACGGCCCCTGTTTCCCTCTCGGTCCCAGATGCCCTCTCGGATTTCTTGATTTCCTTGGTTGAGGCGGTTGAGCCAGGCCAAAATCATGGCCAAAACATGTTCGGCAACGGCCAAGCGATTTCCTTCCGAGGCGTGGATTAATGCAATGTTATTTTTGGAGGCAAAATCCGTATCAATGCCATCGCATCCGGATCCGGCGCGGGCAATCCAGCGCAAATTCACCGCGCGGGACAAGGCAGCAGCGTTCAATTTCATCTTGGATCGTACCACCAAACCATGCACCGGTAAATCGGTCCGCCCCAGCGCCTCCAAAATCTCATCAGGGTCTGCGTTGGACCCATCCAAAACCTCGCAAAGACCCGATTCCTGAAGGCGTTCTGGGAGCAGCTGATGAACCGCATCCAAAATCATAATGCGTTGAATATTCATTGATTAGGATGATATATTTTGATCAGATAAGGCTTCTTCGATGGCTTGGGTGAGCTCTACGAAGGCCTGCACAGGTAATTGCTCTGCGCGCAGGTGGAGGATGTTCATGCGGTCTCGGTATCCTTCGGGCAAAACCTGTCCCAAGGCATTGGATAACATTTTGCGTCGTTGATTAAAAGCCGCTTTGACGACCCTGAATAACAAGCGGTGATCACAGGCTGGTGGATTCCATCGATTTTTGAGTCGCAGGACCCCTGATTTGACTTTGGGGGGCGGAAAGAAAGAACCTTCGTTGACGGTGAATAGGTATTGGGTTTCAAAAAAAGCCTGTGTCAAAACGCTGGTAATGCCGTAGACCTTGTTGCCGTGGACGGAGCAAATACGCTGAGCCACTTCGCGCTGAAACATGCCAACGCATTCACCGACTACGGCATGATGCTCCAGGACCTTGAAAACAATTTCGGTGCTGATGTGGTAAGGAAAATTCCCAACAACCCCCCAACAGGCTTTGTTTTTTCCTGGGTCTTGTTCCGAATCAAGGGTTCCCGCTGGGCCGCTATCACCGGGGCAGGGCAAGGGATTCCAACGAAGAAAATCCCCGACCATCTGCTCGGGTTGGGCGAGTCGGTGTTCCTGCAGGTATTGGATGGATTCTTGGTCCACCTCGGCCAGCCACAAACGGTAGGGAAGTTTGAGCAGGTGCTGGGTGAGTTGACCGGTTCCAGGACCGATTTCAAGCAGGTTGGGGTAGTCGCCCCAGCCCGTGAGGGACAGCGCGACCTTTTCGGCAAGGCGCACATCGGTCAGAAAATGCTGACCCAGTTGCTTTTTGGGGCGAACGCGGTTCATGGCCCGGCTAAAATAGGTTAATTTTGGGCTGTGGAATCGTTTTTGCCCTTCGTTTCCTGTTCCTCATCGGCTTTATGAGCAAGGTACAGGCCCAACACAAGGTCCTAGGCGTCTTGGGAGGCGGACAATTGGGAAGCATGATGCTGGATCCGATTCACCGACTTGGACTCCAAGCCCGTTTCATGGACCCTGATCCCCTGGCCCCGGTGGCCATGCGCTTTCCATCGACGGTTTGTGCTCCCTTTTCCGACGCCCAGGCCGTTTTGGATTTTGGACGGGGTTGCGATGTCTTGACCTACGAGTTGGAGGCCGTCCACGCAGGCGCCTTGGCTCAATTGGAGGGGGAAGGCATCGAAGTTTGGCACCGCCCCGAAATCCTCGCCCTTCTTCAGAACAAGATTTCCCAAAAGGAATTTTATGTGCGGGAAGGATTGCCGACGGCTCCTTTTCGGAGTTTTGAGCATCTCGATGAACTCAAGGCGTTTTGGCTAATGCCTGAGGGGGAAATGGCCGGTTTATCCCATCCATCGGCGGTCTGGAAGGCGGCCCGGGGGGGTTACGATGGCAAAGGCGTTCAAATCTTGGATTCGTTGGAGGACTTGGTTGATTTGCCCGATGCGCCTGCATTGTTGGAACAAAAGATTGATATCGCTCTCGAATTGGCCGTGATTACGGTGCGGGATCAAAAGGGGAATATTCGCTGTTACGATCCATGCCTGATGCAATTTGATCCCCAGGCGAATTTGGTCAGCCGTGTTATGGCGGGCTCTGCGGCGGAAACCGAGGCCCTTTTGCCCAACCATTTGCGTTCCCAAGCCATGGAAATGGCTGCAGCGGTGGCCGAAGGTTTGGGCACTGTTGGGATACTGGCAGTCGAGTTTTTGCTGGACACCCAAGGCCGTCTTCTGGTGAACGAGTCCGCACCGCGGCCCCATAATTCCGGACACTACACGATTGAGGCTGCTCATTGCTCTCAATTTGAGCAGCATATCCGTGCCGTGATGGGCTGGCCGCTGGGTGATACCTCCCTGCGCTCTGCCGCGGTCATGGTCAATTTGGTAGGGGCAGAAGGTTTCCGTGGGCCGGTGGTTTACCCAGGTTTGGATCAGGTTTTGTCCTTGCCAGGGGTTTTTGTTCATCTTTATGGCAAAGCCGAAACCCGCCCCTTCCGCAAAATGGGGCACGTGACCGTGGTGCACCCGGATCTCACCGTCGCAAATCAAATAGCCGACCGCGTTGAAGCATGTCTACGCATCGAGGCTGCAAACTGATTGGAGCCTTCAAATTTTCTTTGAACCTTACGCTGTAAACAACCAACCCATGAGCACATCCACCCCCCCTTCACCCGCCGAAGTAGCCATTGTTATGGGAAGTACCTCGGATTTGGAGGTTATGCACAAAGCGGCCGAAGTTTTGGAGTTTTTTGGCGTTGCCTACGAATTGCATGTTTTGTCCGCGCACCGAACCCCCGACCGCATGACGGCTTATGCCAAGGAAGCGGCGGGTCGTGGTCTTCGGGTTTTGGTGGCAGGGGCAGGAGGTGCGGCCCATTTGCCCGGGATGCTGGCCGCCTCGACTCCATTGCCGGTTGTTGGCGTTCCGGTTCGGTCTTCCAACTCCATCGATGGCTGGGATTCCTTGTTATCCATTTTGCAAATGCCCACCGGTGTGCCGGTGGCTACCGTGGCCGTGAACGGTGCGGCCAATGCGGGCCTCCTCGCCGTTCAGATTTTGGCGACTTCCAAACCTGGACTTCTTGCGGCGATGCAGGCTTATAAACAGAAAATGCACGACGATGTCACCGCCAAGGACCGCGAATTGCAGGCCATGGGCTGGGAAGCCTGGCTCAAAAAGTAAGACCGTCGTTCGGTTCCAGTCGAAACACCGCTTCGCCCGTTTCCTTCTGGCGGAGGTCCATCATCTGAGGGCGGCATTGATAGGGCAGTCCATCTTGTTTTAGGAGGGGTCCTACCAAGTAGAGGCCCGGGGTCAAATCATTGAATTCAAAGTAACCATCGCTCAAGGTTCGTGTTTTTTGGGCTTTATTCGAATCACCCAAAAATTTTAAAGCCTCCCCATCTTGGAGTATCGAATCGACCGATTGAAAGACTTCCTTTTCGAATCGAAGGGCATATATCAGAATCCCACCTGCTTCGCTGCCAAGGGGTCTTGGGGGTCGTTCCTTGGTGGGGATTTCAAATTGGACGGTCCCTGAGATTTGTCGGCTCCGCAACAGGGCGATACGGTATTTGGCCGTGGAGTTTGGTAGCGAGACCAATTCCATTTCCTTTTGATCGCTAACCCAACCAGGACTGAGCATGGTTTGAGGTGTTAATCGTATTCGTAGTTGGCTGTGGTTCGGAAAGGGGCCGAGGAGTGCTGAACCATTGTCCATCATTTGATAAGGGATGCCGGCAGGGACCTCAAATCCCCCGGTGGCATCCAAAACGGCTTCATCGGGGTCTTTGTCTTTGTTATGATTTCGATCTTCAAACCATTCAAGGTGTATGAAGGACAAGCCATTGGCGGCCATGAGCGGGTATTGGTTTGGTTGATGCGGTACCATCAATTGTCCTTTGCACTCCCAGCGTGTCTTTTGATCATGGAGGCTGACACGGAGAGCTCTACTTCCTTGAAGGCCGATCCATTTCCACTCAAAGGACCAAGTCGAATGGATGGTATTCGCAAAAGCGCCGGGGGTAGCTATGGGATTTGAAGTTGAATAGGTAACATTGAAATGATGACCCGAGCGCAAATGACATTGCAAGAAGGCTTGCCAGCCTTGTCGTTGACCGCTAACTTGGTATACCATGGAGGCGGGAGAGCGCTTGGACTGAATTCGACCCTGCCAGGATAGCCTTCCTTCGGGTAAGCTCCAAAACCAAAGCTGTCCCCATGCTTCAAATTGCATGAGCCCATGCGCGTTCTTGCGATCGAACAATCCTCGCTTTGGCCCCAGAAGGGGGGTTTCCAAGCGTATCATTTTGAGCCCATATCCTCTGGGGAGGTTCCATTGAGCAAGGAAGTCCAAATGCTCCCTTGGAGTCCAATCGGGTCCTAACCCAGGGCTCGTACGGTAAGCCCGCGGGAGATTCCTCCTTTGATGCCTCAGAGTCCCTTGGAAATGGTTGCTGAGATGGAGATGAACTTGTTGTTGAAACTGCTGCAGGGTGTTGGTGAGGGTCCAGCTTGTTTGGCCATTCAAGAATCGCCCCGCCGTCCATGCTCCGGCCCAGGTTAACATCCAGTATCCTTGCCTTGGTGCTTCACGCCTGGGCTCCACTAGAATTTCTGTTCGCAGACTTAGGAAGGGATGGAGGCCGTAACCCAAGAATCCGCTCGTCTTGAACCTATCGGATATTTCATACCCGTAGTTCCAACGTTTTGGCGGAATCATACCCATTGGAATACTCCACAACAAACGATGATTCGAAATCCCACCCCAGGGATTCAGACGACGGTAGTCAATTCGGTTGTTTCCAGGAAGAAGGTGAACGATGACAGGCTTTTTGGAGGCGGCGGGGACGGTCGCCCCGTGGTTTAAGGACCATTCGGCCAGTCCATCCGGAGGATGCCATCGTCGTGAATGGATTCCGGAAGGCGCATCAAAGTCAATGGTACGGTTCATAAGGGAGTTGCTACCCGAAATTTTCCATGGACCCGAGACCGAGGAGGGAGAAATCAAACAATTGATTTGTTGTTGGCGACCCCAGGCCCATTGCAGCTCCAGGCCCGGCCAGGCATGGTCAAATCGTTTCAAGGCCGCCGTTGCCGATCCGAATAACCTGAATCCCATGAATCCTGCATGGCCCACAGCCTCCCATTGGAGGGCGGCTCGATTGGATTCCTCTTCGAGATTGATTTGATAGCTCCCTGTCCATGTAGAAATTTCGAAGGACTTGCTCGAAAGGCTCGTGCGTTCTGTTTTTTCAATGTTATGGGTCGACATATCGGGGCTCTTTGGGGTCGATTTACTCCAACGGGAGGTATAATCAAACCACTGCCGTACCGGCGCCAGGGTCTTTCCCTCAAAATCGAGTTCCAAGGCCTGTTCCCTAAAGCGAGCCGTCAATCCGTACTCTTTTTCAATCCATAAACCGTTGACCCAAACGCATGAACGATCATCGATGATCAGGTTTTGCGTCGCATTTATTTTGGTGCCGGATTGAAAATCAAAACGCTTGGCCTCCCATCGCCTGGATCGTAGGGGTGAATACCCCTTAAGGATCGTATCAAGGGCGTTGGGGCCTCGGTTGACAAGGAGCTTTTGATAGGTGAACCCACTCTGATCCAACCAATCTTTGAGCGGAAACCAACAGTGGTTCCCTGCTTTGAGGACCGTCAGCCAACCTACGCTGTACCCCGAGTAACGGGTGAAGGCTTGGTATTCCACGGCATCTTGAAAGGAAGGCGAGGAAATCAAGGAGTCGCTTTGACTTGATAGGGCCGAAAAGCACAAGGCGAAACATTCAGGAAGGGTCATGAAGCTTAAATCATGGCAGATCAAAGCAAACCTTCTCCCGGTAATCGGGAGAAATCCCATAAGTTAAGGCGGGGTAATCACTTCGGCCCTTGCTAAATTCCAATTCTAGGCAATGTTTGCCAGGGCTGAGTGATTGAGGCCACGGCAAATGGAAACGACGATTGCCTTCAAAATAAAGGGCTATTTCCAGTTCTTTCCACGACGTATCCTGTTCGCTGACGGCAGGCCTATCCTTTCCAATCGAGAGAGTCTTCACGACCGATTCTGAGAATAGACGGTAACGAAGACGGCCCAAATAGGGCGTATGACTGGAACACTGATAATCAAAATTCAGCCGTCCAATTCCGGAATCCGCTTGAAGAGTCCGGTTAGCGATTTTCAGAGCAGATTCCAGTTTCCCCTGTTGGTAAAATACAGGAAGGAATTGCTCAAACCGAAAAGAAACCTGGGTTCCAACGGAGGTGGAATCGATCGTCCCAGCATCTGGAACGGCTGTTTGGGAGTTAATTTTTATCCTCGAGAAATAAAGCCCATCTTGAGGGAATAGGCGTTCTTTGAGGAGTAGTCTCACCATTTGTTGGGATTGGGGTTGCAGGGTAAAGGCGGAGGGATAGGCTTTTATCGAAGGACCCAAACCGTACGATTTTTCACGGATGGTATCCCCGTAGATCATCTCTAGGGATCCCATCGAATCTTGTCCTGGGTAACCAAATTGAAATTGGATTCGAACCTCTTGGGGTTGGCTGCCGGTATTGCCAATGTACATGACGCCTTGGCCTCGCCCGTCCAAAAGAAGTCCCGTTGGCGCGATGCTAACCTGGGCATGGCAGCAGTGAGACACCGTGTAGAAGAGAAGGATCCCTATGCTCTTTTTCATTGATACGATTTTTTGAAAGAAGATGGAGGTTTTAAACAAGATTAGTCCCCCTCCCCCCAACCGAGGAGGGGGATTTGTAATCAATCAATTGTACTCAACACGGAAATTGGCAATCCCCGCATAAACGCCCGTTGCTTGGGCGTTCAGATTGGCGGCACTGCCGGCTGTTCCGCCTACTTTTCCTCCTACATAGAGGTAGTATTTTCCGGCGACCAGTGTAACATCGGCTATGGCGGCTACGCCCAATCCACCTGTTCCAAGAATGGTGGATCCAGAGGCCAGATCGCTGCCGTTTCCATTAACCTGCAGGTTATAAATCAAGGTATTGGATCCAATCGACGAGTTAAGAACAATGTTGGCAGGCCATGTAACCTTGACGGATCCGCTGGTCGATCCCTCTACGGTGAATTTGCCTACCGAAGTGCTAACCCCGGTATTGGTGTGACCGCTACCGGTGGGTGAAAGAAAAACATGGCCCGGTGTGGTGGCTGAAAGATTGCCGAATTGAACATCGGAGTTGTTGGTTAATTTGAGCTGGGCAAGGACCGTTGCTCCAACATTGAGGTTGGTGTTGATAACGCCTGTGTTTTGGGCGTATAGGTTGTTGACCGTCAACAGGACAGCAGCCATACTCAGGCTCATCAGGATTTGGAGGGAAGATGACGTTTTCATTTTTTTGGTTTGGTTTTTGGGGTGGTTGTATAGGAGAGGGTTGGTTGGGTCTTGGCAGATAGGATGGCCTTTGATGGGTAGCGGTGGAAGGTTCGTTTTGATTAGTACCATACTTGGATATTCATGGGGTTGGTGTAGAAACCGGGGGTAACAAATCCTACGGGACCCAACCGACCGTACACATACAAATAGGCTTTGACTCTTTCATCAATCGGTTCCGGATTACCGGGTATGGACTGATAATCGTTCATTTCAAACTGAAATTGATTTTGATTAACGTCCAACGGAATGGCTTGCCGCCTGGCCATTCGCTCGTCGTTGATCCCTGCATTGGAAAAGGCCGCCTCCCACGCAAATGGAATGGATTCAGCGGGCGATACGGCATGGTTCCATAGCTGGTGGACGGATTGAATTTGAACCATGAGCGGCGTTCTTGGGGGAGCTGCAATCTCCAGAACCAGGGTCCTTGGGTCCAGAATTTGGATGCTGTAGGATTGTTGGTTACCGCTAACAATGGGCTGGCCGGGTTGGTCAAAAATCAAACCACGGTAGGCGTTCATTAAGCGGGTCTGCACCGACCCACCTTGGGCATGCAGATCGCGGTGGCTCAGCAAGACGGCCAACCAAGTAACCAATAGGAATGCGGAGCTCTTCATTCGATTTCCATTTGAATCGTAACATTCACGGGATTTCGAATCAACGAATCCATCGAAGGGAATTCCAATAAGTTGTGCCAGCAATTCGGTCGGAGGCTCAAAGCCGTGGTTTTGGAATCCGATTTGGCCCCCCACAGAAGGGTTATGTTTGCCTCACCGCCAAAGTATCCGATGCGTCCTTGGCCGGGGACTTCATCTCTTCGCGGTAATTCGCGGACCCAATAAAATTGGCGCAGGGATCGAACTTGGGCCGAAACGTTCAGGGTTCCCTGTACGCCGTTCGATGGGGATTGGGCCCCCAGGGGATTCCCGATTTGGGCAAAGGAAAGGGCACCGTAACAAAGGAGCAGGGTTCTCATAGCCCCTGCAAAAAAGCAGGTTTTCGAACCTGCAGTCGGTATTAAACGTTTATCCCCTTAGGGTAGTTGCTTGGTGATTTGGGCATCCATCGGCGAAACCGATGAAGGGTAGGTTGCGATCCATTGACCCTCTTCGTTCACCAAAAATTTGGTAAAAT
The DNA here is from genome assembly GCA_049317645.1 of Bacteroidia bacterium. Classification (GTDB taxonomy): domain Bacteria; phylum Bacteroidota; class Bacteroidia; order UBA7662; family UBA7662; genus SYHX01. The sequence continues at coordinate 11,735 of JBMOHV010000033.1, read as the reverse complement.
TCCAGCGCACCACCGCGTCCGATAAGCCGTTGAGGGACTTACTCATAAGCCAACGATACACCGGATGCCGATTTTCGCCTTGGATGCGAACCTTGGATGCCATCAGGAAATCAACGCCGTAATTCTTGGAACAAAAACCTTCAATCGCTTTTTCATCCCCGGGTTCTTGGCCCCCAAAATCATTGCAGGGAAATCCAATCACCGTGATTTTGGAACCGTATTGTTGGTGCAGCGCCTGCAGGTCTTTGTATTGCGGCGTGTATCCGCATTCCGACGCGGTGTTAACGATCAAAACATGCCGACCCTTGAATTCCGACATGCTGCGTGACTTGCCGTGAATGTCCACAAAGGTTAGGTCGTGGAAACGAAGATCGGATAATCCGGAATCTAGGGGTTGGTCGGCTGAATGCATGGTGTTTTGAGGGGCTTGTTGGGATGCGGTATTGGACAAGGTAGGGTCCGTCGGATCGGAGGGGGAGGCGCAGGCCAAGGTGATGCCCAGGAAGGTTGCCCCAAGGAATTTTGGTAACATGAGATAGATTTAAGGGAATTTGGGGAAAGAATCAAAGTTGGGATCGCGTTTTTCGATAAAGGCGTTTTTGCCTTCCTTGGCTTCGTCGCTAAGGTAGTAGAGAAGGGTGGCATTCCCGGCCAGTTCTTGGATGCCGGCCTGTCCATCCAATTCGGCATTGAAAGAGGATTTGAGCATACGCAGGGCGATAGGGCTTTTGGCCAGGATTTTGCGGGTCCATTCCATGGTGGTCTCCTCAAGACTTTCGAGGGGGACTACTTTGTTGACCAAGCCCATTTCCAAGGCTTCGGCTGCATTGTATTGATCGCAGAGGTACCAAATTTCCCGGGCCTTTTTCTGGCCGACAATGCGGGCCAAATAGGAGGCTCCAAATCCCCCGTCGAAGCTGCCCACCTTGGGGCCGGTTTGACCAAATCGAGCGTTTTCGGCCGCAATCGTCAAATCGCAAACAACATGCAGAACATGGCCCCCGCCAATGGCCCACCCCGCTACCATGGCAATCACCGGTTTGGGGATGCGGCGAATTTGCATTTGCAAATCCAAAACATTGAGTCTGGGCACTTGGTCTTTGCCAACGTAGCCACCGTGACCGCGCACGCTTTGGTCTCCTCCGCTGCAAAAGGCCTTGCCCCCCTCTCCCGTCAGAACGACCACGCCAATGCGGGCGTCTTGCCGGCACATTTCCATGGCCTGGGACATTTCCTGAACGGTGAGCGGCGTAAAGGCATTGTGCTTTTCAGGGCGGTTAATCGAAATTTTGCCGACCCCTTCGCAGAGTTCAAATTTGATTTCTTCAAAGGCAGCCAAGGGCGTCCAAGAGTAGGTGCGTTGGTTCATGGTTTGGTGAAAGGATGGTTGAAAGGGTCTTTGAAAGGTTTCAAGGTCAGGTCTGCAAGTTTAAGGCTGGTTGGGCCGCAGCTGCCTCTCCGCCTCTCGGTTGGCTTCTACCAACGTAGAAACCTCCAAGACGGCGGATTGTTCTTGGGCCTTTAGCCAGGCCAAGCCGGCTTCCCAGCTTTCTTTGGAATCCACCCGACGCCAAGGGAGCCCGTAGCCCGCGCACCAGGATTCCCAATGAATGGGCCTGGGGGTGGCAAACAAGGTTTCGCATTCGGCCTGCGTTGAGGAACCGGGGATTTGTCGAAAAATATCGCCGCCTTGGTTGTTAAAGAGGACCACCCGAAGAATAGGCCGGGGCTCCACCAGCCAAGCACCGGCATCGTAAGCCGTCGCCAGATCCCCGTTCAAAAGCCAGACTTCATCGGAACCCTTGGATACCAGGGCATCCCCCAGGGCTGTTGATCCATTGCCCTCGATACCGCTGGTTCCCCGGTTGCAATGAACCAAGGCAGGAGCACCGGTGGTGGATGGCAAGGCCAAAAACTTTCGGACCAAACTGGAATTTCCTAAATGAACACGGGCGCCCTGCAGGTGGGGTCTCAAAGCGTTCATGGCCCAGGAATCCGAGTAGGGAATGTGCTTGTATTTTTCTTGGATTTGTTGTTCCAACAATAGATGTTTCTGCTGATCATTCATCCCATCATCGCCTTGAACATCGTCGGAGGAAAAGGGGGGGACCAGCTCAAGAAGGGTTTGGAGGGCCCGCAGGGGTTGCGTGTCCCAAACGCCGTCCAAGCGTTGGTAGGTATCAATGAGATCGCCTCTGGGGTCGATTCGCCAGTGCAAGAGGCGGGGATTCAGGGCCAGGCAACGCCCCAATGCTTTGGAAACCAGGGCCCCGCCCCATGAAATCAAGAGATCCGGGGGTTCCGGCAGGGCATGATTCCATGCCATTTCGTTGATACGACGGCCGCTGCGAAGGTTGGAAAGGTCTTCGCGCCAAAGTTGGCATGCGGGGCTTTGTTCCAAAAGCTGTTCAAGAATTCGGTCCAACTCGGAATCGGGTGCGCCCATTCCCGCCACAAGCCAAATTTTTTGGCGCTGAACCAAGGCGCTATTCCAAGCGTCCTTGAGGTCGTTGGGAAGATTCGGGAACCGGGTTGGAACGGTCAAAAATTCCTGCGATGCAAGAATCCCCTCCATGGTCTGCCTTGGCAAAGGGTCGGGTACGTCGTAAAGCGGTTCGCTCAAAGGAACATTGATATGGACCGGACCCTTTTGGGAACACGCCGTTTGGAGGATGGCTTGGAGGGCATCGCAGGATGCCTGAAGAGCCTCCGTCGAGTTATCCTGGTTTACCCAGCAGAGCGATCCCTGAACATGCTCTCCAAAAACTCCGTTTTGATGGATGACTTGCCCCCTTTGGTGGCCCACAGAGCCGAGGGGTCGGTCTGCACTTAGAACCACCAAGGGTATTCGTTGAAAAAACGCTTCGGCGACGGCTGGACCCAGATTAAGCAAGGCGGTACCCGATGTGCAAACCACGGCCACCGGCTCTTGATGCCGAAGGGCCATCCCGAGCGCCACAAAACCCGCCGAGCGCTCGTCCACGCTGACCGCGTAGTCAAACCGATCGCTGCGAACCAGGCTCAAGGTGAGGGGTGCACTGCGCGAGCCTGGGCACAGGACCAATCGACGCACCCCTGCCTGATGGAGGCTTGTGGTCAGCAAGGACCAATGGGAACGATGCAGCCAAGCGTCGCTTTTCATGAACGATGGGGCGGTTGGTTGATGTCTTCCTCGGATTTTAGCAGATTGAGCAGGGTCGATGCCTTGCGACAGGTTTCCTGCCATTCTGCTTCGGGATCCGAATCGGCCAGGATTCCGGCACCGACGTACAAAACAACCCGATCGGGGTACCAGCGTAGGCATCGCAAATTGACCGATAGTCGTCCACAGCCTTCGGCGTCCAAAAAACCCCAAAAACCCCCGTAGAGTTCACGCGGATGGGGTTCGTTGAACAATAGATAATCGAGGGCTTGTTCCGAAGGCTCGCCTGCGATGGCCGGGCTGGGATGCAGCGCCATGGCCATTTGGTAGCAAGTCAAAGAAGTCGTCGCATGAACCTCGGTATGAAGGTGTTCAACCGGTCCGGATTGAAGGTTGTTGGTTGGACCGGTCTCGGGAGCCAGGCCCAGGCCCAGGAACCGATGTTGCAGGTAACGCAGGACCAAGCCCTGTTCCAGAATTTCTTTGGGTCTCCAAGGGCGGGGTTCCTCCTCGGTCTCCAAGTTCGGAAGCGGCCTTGTCCCGGCCAGGGCCATGCTATACACCCGGTCTTTTTGGCGTTCAACCAGGATTTCAGGACTAGCGCCAATCCACAACCCCATCGATGGGTGATAACACAAAACAGCATGAACCCCTGGATAGGCTTGGCATATATGTTCAAAAAATGGATAGGGACCAAGATCCTCGGGTTGTTGAGCCTCCATAGTCCTGGACCAGACCACTTTGCTGAGTTCGTTCGACTCGAGGGACCCCTTCTTTAGGCGAGCGATGATATACTCCACGTGTTGGCAGAATTCACCTTGACTTTGATGATGCTTTTGGGGGCATTCGCTCGCCTTGGATTCTCTCAAGGGTTGCTTGTACCAAGATTCCGCCTCAAGCAAAGAAAGGGGAACCTGATCACCTGTCCAGGCAAAGGCGGGTTCCATCCACAGCGCAGCTTGTTTTTTTAAATCAAAGGGGGCCACCACAAAACCATTTCGGTCCTGAGGCGTCCATACCCGGTTGTGGTGAGCGGTGGGATCCACCAAGTGCTGAGTCGGGTCCAAATGGGACGCAACAGAGGGATGGTCCATCCTTCCTGAATCATCCTTTGCCAAACCGCTGCGGTGGGGTCGGCGACTGCTGACCCATCCAATACCTCTATTGTAACAATAATCAAACAAAGCCTCGGCGGAGACTGTGCCGGAGGTTTCTACGCTCATGCTTGGTCGCGTAGGGCGGCTGTAAAGCGGGAGATGCAGCAAAGCTGATCTTGTTCATCGCAAACACGAATTTCCCAAACTTGGCTCGAGCGGCCGTTGTGGATAATGGTGGCGGTTCCTGTAACATAACCATCTCGGACGGCCCGCAAATGATTCGCATTAATTTCCATCCCTACCGCATAACGTCCTTTCCCGGCCAGCATATTGGCGCCAATGCTGCCCAGGGTTTCGGCCAATGCAACGGAGGCACCGCCGTGCAGCAGCCCAAAAGGTTGGCGCGTTCGATGGTCGACCGGCATTCGAGCCTTTAGTTGGCCCATCTCAGCATGGAGGATTTCCATGCCCAGGGATTCGCAGAGATTTCCTCGCATGGATTCACGGACGGCTTCAAGGATGGCTTCGGGTGTCATGGGGTCGTGGGGAGGTAAAGGGGGGTGCAGGTCGGGGCTTTGGGGTCTCGGCCAGCACCATAATAGCGGCGGCGGTAATATTCTTCATCAAGGTCGGAAACGATGACCCCGGCTTTGGTGGTGGCGTGCAAAAAGAGGTTGTTACCTAGATAAAGCCCTACATGGGAGATTTTGTTTTTTCGAATTTTAAAAAAAACCATGTCCCCCTCTTGAAGCTCTTCTTTGGGAATTTTGGTGAGTTTGGGGTAGATATCGGCGGAGCCCCCGCTGTAGGACCTTCCGTAAACCGTCCGTTGGATTTCGCAAACCAAACCACTGCAGTCGATGCCTTGGGAGGTACGGCCGGCGTAGCGGTAGGGGTATTTGGACCATTTGGCAAGCATGGCGTACAATTCAGGTCGTTGAACCCGGTTGACTTCGATGGGGATCTTGCCCATGAGTCCTCGTAAGGTGGTCGGTTCGCATAGGGAATCCGGCCAAGTGAGGTAACAGGGCCTGTTCGAAAGGGAGTCCATAGGGTTGGATGGCCAGGGCAAAGAGGCTCCGGAGCCATTGCGATAGGTCCCCAGGTTCAAAAAAACCAAGCACAAAAGAAATCGTATCACGTACCAAAAATCAAGAAGGCCAAAAATACGACCCATCCCTTGATGCAGGGGGTGGGCTTAATTTTGAGGAGTGAATCCAGAACGTATACCGCGCGCCATCCGCTTTGCGGTCCCCAATGCCCTGACCTTGGCCAACCTGCTTTGCGGCTGCCTGGGGATTGTAGGTGCACTCAACGGGGGCTACGACTGGGCATGGATGATGATCATTTTGGCCGCTTTGCTTGATTTTGGGGATGGAGCAGCGGCCCGATGGCTGCGGGCCCCCAGCCCCATGGGCAAGGAGCTGGATTCCTTGGCCGACTTGGTTTCCTTTGGGGTTCTGCCCGCCTGCCTGGCCATGGTCCATGCCCGCAGTTTGTTGCCATCTTACGGGGCTTCGCCTTGGCCAACCGATGAAACAGGGCCGATGTACTGGCCCATGGCCCCCTGGCCATCCCATTCCGAGGGTTGGTGGTTGCTTGCCTTTGCCGCGATCCCCCTGGCTTCAGCTTGGCGTTTGGCTCGCTTTAATTTGGAAGAAGGTTCCAGTCGCTTTTTTCGGGGTTTGCCAACACCGGCCCATGCCATCTTGTGGATGAGTTTTTTGGGCGCCTTGGATACATGGCCCGCCTTGTATTTGTTACAATTGGAGGCCTGGCACTTGGCCGTCGCAGCTTTGATGGGTTCATGGTTATTGGTATCTCCTTGGCCCCTGCTTTCGATGAAATTTGAAAGTGGAGCACCCCGTGTCAATGCAGCACGTTGGGTCCTGTTGGGCGTGGGTGCTGTGGCTATCATGGCCGGCGGCTTGGCCGGTCTGTTTTTTGTTATGCTTTTTTATTTTCCTTATTCCTTTTTTATCGCCCGATATCTATGACCCGATTTATTGCAGAAATTGACATCATGCCGCACGATGCTTTGCTGGATCCCCAGGGAAAAGCCGTACTGACCGGATTGGCGGCCCTGAACCTGAACCATGTGCAGGATGTACGGGTTGGCAAGCATTTGCGCCTTCGCCTCGAGGCGGCTGATCGTGCCGAGGCCGAGGCCATCACCACCAAGGCCTGCCGAGAACTCCTGGCCAATATGGTCATGGAATCCTTTGACTTTCGGATTCACGAAGAACAATGACCTCCGGGTCTGCCGCATCAAGCGGACGTTTGTTGCTGGTGGCCACCCCTTTGGGCAACTTGGGGGATATAACCGTTCGCAGCCTCGAAGCTCTGCGCAGTGCGGATGCGGTCCTCTGTGAGGATACTCGACGGACGGGTTTGTTGTTCAAACTCTTGGGAATCAACGCCCCCTTGCAGCCCTACCATGCGCACAATGAACATGCCGTGTTAACGAGGGTTGTGGAACAAATTCGCAACGGGCGGACGATCGTATTGGTTTCGGATGCAGGGACGCCCGGGGTTTCAGACCCCGGATTTCTTTTGGTGCGTGCATTGTTAGAACAAGGATTGGAGGTGGATGTTCTGCCCGGCCCAACGGCGCTCATCCCGGCCTTGCTTTTGTCGGGTTTTCCTTGCGATCGATTTGTTTTTGAAGGTTTTTTGCCCCTCAAAAAGGGTCGCAAAACCCGAATCGAAAGCCTGCGTTCCGAAAGCCGGACCGTTGTTTTGTACGAATCTCCTCACCGGATTCTTCGGACCCTTGGGGAGCTCAAAACCGCTCTGGGCCCCGAGCGTCGTGCTTGCTTGGCGAGGGAACTCACCAAACTGCATCAGGAAACCCTGCGTTTGTCCTTGGGGGAATTGGAGGCGGCCTGTACCCAACGACCGCCCAAGGGCGAAATGGTGCTGGTCATCGAAGGAGCCAAGGCTCGCACCGACGTCCCCGAATCCCGTGAAGCCGAAGAGGACGCCTAAAACTGCGGGTGCAGCTGATTAGAGTCCGTTGGGTACGTAGGATCCATTGACATCTCCGCCGCAGAGGCCCTGCAAGAGAAGATTGGTATAGGACCCGCCGTTCACGAGGTTGAGGTTCAAGGTGCCCCAAACCCAATCGCCCAAGGGGAAGGCATTGATTTGATTCGAGAAACGCCTTGAAACCATCAGGGCATCGGTCGAATTCACCGCATTGGACGCATTGGCGTCGGCGGCGACCAAGGGCAACCCCGCCAAAGGAGCCAAGTTCCCAAAATGCCTGTTAATTCCCAAGGCATCGGTCGCATTCACCCCGCCCCAAGGCTTGAAGGTGAGGTACTCCAGGGTATAGGATCCCGGGGCTCGGAATCCTAAATTGAATTGACCCAACGCGTCGGTGGTATCGGTGGCCAAGACTTGGTTGTTTTGTTTGAGGATCACCAAGGAGTTGCTAAGGGATGTTTGGGTATTGTTGGCATAGACCAATCGACCGCTGACCGGTAAACCCGATGGTTGCCCGCTGCTGCTCAATTGCAGATTCGTCAAATACAAATTGTTACCGTAATCATTGATGGCGGTCCATCGCAGGCGGATTCGTTGACCGGCATAGGCACCCAGATTGACACTGTCTTTGCGCCATTGGGCGGCCGTTGTGGGCGTAAAGGTCGTCGTGCTGGCCGGAACGGTTCCGAGGCTGCTGCCGCTTTTGTTGTAAACGCCGTTGGTATAGGTGGTTCCGCAGTCGGATGATACATCAATCCGCAATCCATCCACATAGGTTGTGTTGTAGGGGGCATAGGCCACATCAAAAGTTAACCAGGTGTTCTGTGGATTGGCATTGGTCAAATCCAGGATGGGACTCACCATGCCGTCTTCTTGACCCCTGGCATTGTACGCAAAAAAATTAATCCAAGCCATGGTGGTGGTGCTTCCTCCAGGGCCGGTACCGCTGCGGTAAACCCAGGTTGTTGACGAATCAGGATTTTGGAGAGCCCAACCCGACGGCAGACCCAGCCCCGAAAAATTAACCGAAATCGGTAGCGACTGACCCTGCCCCACACTGATAAACTGAAGCCTGCTCAACGTATCGGAGCCGTAACTATTTCCCGCCACCAGGGTGACCGTGTAGGTGCCGTTGGCGGTAAATTGAACTTGAGGATTGGGGGAGTTGGCGTTGGTATTGTTCACAAAAACAAAGGAAGCCGGAGCAATCGTCCACTGCCAGTTGGTTGGATTGTTTTGGCTTTGGTCCAGCAGGGTGAGCGTTTGGTTCAGGCAAGCTTGTTGGGAGGACCCTCCAAAATTGGCAACCGGGGCCGTTTGGCAACCGGTTGTGGTGTTCAAAGGTTTGGAAACGGCTAGACTGCGGCGACCCCTCCACGCGCTGGAGTTCCCAACGGCTGTAATAGCATACCAATCTTCGGAGGTTAAATTGGTTCCGGTAACCGTAAAATTGCTTCCTGTGGTGGTTCCGATGGAATCCATGGTGCGTGCCCCCAATCGGTGCACGATGTAACGACCCGCTCCGCTCATCGGTGTCCAAACCAAGCCCAGCTCGGTGGGGCAGATATACCCAAAGGCCAGTCCCGTCACAGCAGGACTGACGCTGAAGGTTTGGGTGGATTCCCCCGTTAGACTTCCCGATAGAACCCGGATTTTGTATTGACCACCGGTGGTCGAAGGAACAACCCAAGAGGTATGGCGAACATTCGGCCCCAAATTGGAAGCGATGTTCGACCAGGTTTGCCCGTTGTTATTGCTCCATTGGACGGTAAAGGTTCCGGTATTGCCGGTTGCATCCCAGCGAATCAATTCCGTCTCTCCGCTAACAAAGCTCTCTCCGCCCATGGGATAGGTCACTTTAATTTGATCGGTATGCAACTCGTAGACCAACCAATAGGTTTGAGGTCCTTGGGCAATTCCGGTCCCATGAACGCGCACCGTGTAATTCCCCGGTGCAGGATTCAGGATGCGAACCTGCTCTGCATTGTTCAGGGTATCGATACCGGGAGTAGCTGGGGCACTCAGGGCTGCAACGGTCGGTGTTGGGTTGAGAACCAATGGCAAGACCGCGGTCCCAACGGGAGATAGAACGCGGAGATCCAAGTTGTTGACGAGAGCCTTGGTAGCGTTCGCGACTCCTGCCCGGTCCGCCCAATAGAGCATCACCCTTAATTGCCGGGTAAGGGGTGGAATATCCAAGACCAGACTCTGGCTATCTCCCTGGTTGAGGGTGCCGGTTTGGTATCGATTGTCCTGCAATAAATCCACCGCCCTTAGGGCGTTGATTCGGCCCCAACCAAAGCGAAAATCCGGCCCGGGGTTCCCAAGATCCTCGGCTGTATTGAGGATGGCGGCTTTGAGGAGCGCGGCAGGAGGGCGGATTTGATTTAAGCTGCGGTAGGCATGGCTAATTTGAGCGAGGGTTCCCATGACGCTGGGCGAGGCAGCGGATGTTCCACCCCCCACCTGGTAGGTATTGTTGGGACCGGTGGACATTTGGTTGTAACCATTGGCGCTGATATCGGGTTTGATGCGTCCATCGCTGGCCGGGCCTCGGCTCGATGAATTTTCGAGCGAATCCGTGTTACGAAGATTGCCGACGGCGATCACATTTTTGCCGGCTTTGTAACCACCGGTAATGTTCCCCCATCCGGAACCGGCACCGTACCCGTGGTCCGAGGTTCCGGCATTGCCAGCAGAAAAAACGTGCATAAGCAAGGGGTTGCTGTTCAATTGGGCATCGATGCTGACGGCGCTGCTGTTGTAGAGACCCCCGTTGACTTCGGAATAGGAGGTGGAGGTCAGGGTGGTCCCCAGGGTGCTCAAGTTGGTCACGGCATTGCTCACATGGGGGTAACTGGAGATTCCGTACATGTGCAAATAGGCCTTGGTGGCCGCACCGATGCGGGTTGGATTGAGGTTGCCGTTGCCAACGGAGATGCCGGCGACCATATCCCCGTGGGTGTTGGCTGCTGCGGTATTGGTCGTGTATTGCGTGACACGCCCCGCAAAATCAATATGCGGACCGATGGCTCCATCGTCCGCAATGGCCACCACGACGCTATCCCCATCAAAGCGACGACCGCCTATCACAAGGTTATCAATGGCGTGACCCCGGTGCAGACTGCGGGCTTCCCGATCCTCGGGTTCTCCGGGCTGGCTTCCAGGTTCAATGAATTGAACAGCCGGGTGTTGCAGGAGGGTAGGCAAAAGATGCGGAGGCATCTGCAGGGCGATACCGTCCTGCCCTTGGGGTGATTTGGCGATTTCAATGCCTGGAACAAGGCTGATTTCCCTGGTCCATTGTTCAACCGATGCACTCGCATGCAGTGTGACATGGAGGAGGGCGCGTCCGTCGGAGTCAACCGTCAAACGTGGAAACCCGTTCTCCATTAGAAATAGACTCAGCTTCAGCAGAGGATCAACGGGGGCGATGGCAAGGATGGGGGATTTTGGAAAAGATAATTCTTTTAACAATGATTTATTATAATCTGCGGGTGCCGAAACAAAGTAACCCAGCGGAGGGAGATACCCCTCAAAACGCAGCCCTTCCTGGTTAAGCGCTTCCCATTCCGTGGCCGTTGGCAAGCGCTTGCAACCCATGAGCAGGTAAACGCGTCCATCCCAAGACGCCCAGCCTTTCCATTGTTGGCGCATTTTACCGATACCGGTGGGCAGGATGGGTATTTCCAAGACCCCCCCTTGGTGCGGTAGTCGAAAGACCGAGGGTCCGAATTCCGAGAAAACAGCCGCCGCAGCCACCCGATCCGGGTGAGCGGCCGCGATGGCGGAAATGACCAAAACGAGGACCCCCCGGAGGAATATATTCATCGTGGAGGGGCTAAGGGCTTGCCCAAATCGGCTTTTTCGAATATTTTTCATAAGAACTCGTGCAAATTACAAAGATTTAAACCATCCCGATGTTCTTTGGTTTGGAAACGACTTCCTCCGTTTTTTGCAGTATGAATCCGATGATAGCCCGATGGATATCCCCTGGTCTCTTTCCTTGGGTTTTGGGGGGCCTAGCCGGCCTGGCTTGGTGGTTGTCCTTCCCTCCCCACGATTTCCTTCCCTTGAGTTGGGTAGCCTTGATCCCTTTGTTGTGGGTGGTGGATCATACCCGCAGGCCTTTGCCGGTGATTTTTGGTGCTGCTTGTTTGGCTTTTGGTTTGAGTACTTGGTGGGTTTATCGGGCCGCTTTGATTGGTGCAGTGGCTGGAGTCGTGGCCAATGCGCTCTACCTCACCTTGGCCGTTATGTTTTATGCATGGCTCCAAAAAGCGGGTTCTTTGGCCACCGACAAGAAGGTCTGGTTGCAATGGCTGGCCTGGGTGAGTCCCTGGCTGGCGATGGAATATGTGCATCAGCGCATCGATCTGGATTTCCCGTGGATGCTCCTGGGTCATGCCCCCGCCAATCATCCTTGGTGGATTCAGTATTACGAGTGGACCGGGGTCGCCGGAGGTTCGTTATGGATTTTGTCGGTTAATTTTTGGCTTTACCAAACG
>JBMOHV010000032.1:0-20914 GCA_049317645.1 Bacteroidia bacterium | reverse complement strand
CGGTCGTTGGAACCAGTGGATTCCCGACGCGGTGCGCGGTCGGATTTGGTGGGCGGCTCAAAATCGCCGGAAGATTTTTTCCGACCTGTAGAACCTTCGGTCGAGGTACGACGCGACGAGCCCGAATTTTCTTCGGATTTCTTTTTCACTACAAAAATTTAAAAAGGGGAATTAGGAATAGGTTTCGTCAGCATCCCTGCTGTCGGTAGGTGTTTGATTTTCCGACGTCTCAGCGTCGTCTGTTACGGAAAACTCTGTTTCCAAGAGGGCCTCGTTTGTTTCCGAAGAATCATGTTCATCGGATGGGGCATGGAGAGCCATAACATGGGTCTCAAATGCATCTTCATCTTCCCCTCCGATTCGGTTTTCTTCCTGCTCAAGATCCTTAAGCTGAGGCAATTGCTTAATGGAATTGATGCCAAAATAATCCATGAATAATTCCGAAGTGTTGTACAGCGTAGGCCGGCCCGGACCGTCACCTTTTCCACTGATTCGGATTAGTTTCTTTTCTAACAATTTTTGAATAGAGAAATCGCAGTTCACGCCCCGTATCTGCTCTACCTCGGATTTTGAAACAGGTTGCTTGTAAGCCACGATCGCCAGCGTTTCCAAAGAAGCCACCGAAAGCTTCCGCTTGGATTGCTCCAAAACGGCTTTTTGGACCAAAGGCAGAAAAGCAGAACGAGTGAGGTAACAATAACCTCCGCCCGTTTGCACCAATTCAAAGCCGCCCGGTCTTTGGCCCCACTCAAGGACCAGTTGATCCAGAACGCCTTGTACCTGGACGCTTGATACCGGTTCTGGCCAAAGACTGGCCAACAAGGATGCGATTTGACGAGCATCCAAGGGTTTCTCGCTGGCAAAAACCAAGGCTTCGACGGCATGGGGCAATTCCAAGGGACCATCGAGGGCGATGGGGTTCCAACCCGGAGCTTCTTCGGGCTCCACGGGGGCTAATGGAACCAGCGATTCCGATTCCCGGACTGCCATGGATTCCCGGACTGCCATGGATTCCCGGACTGCCATGTCGTGACCAGGGGTCTGAACTTCGGCCTCCCCGTGTTCCGAACCAAAATCTGGATTGACCTCCAACTCGGCCGCCAAAATATGGGCGTACTCACCCGCCATTGACCCATCGACGCCCACGGTGGGAGCCTCAGAGGTCTTTTTTGGGCTGTTTTTGGCCGGTTTTTTCATCCCGGCAAAACTAATTGCAAAACCACCCCCTAAATTCGTCTGATAGAAATTAATCCAAAACCTCACCAAAGGACGACCCATAGCCTGCCCTCTACCCGCTAACCTCCCTAGATTCCTATGAAAATCAACCCTTGCTTTGCGCTGCGCCATCGCTCCGTAGCCCTTTTTGGCCTGTTCTTCGCTTCGATTATGCTCCATGCTTGCCAAAATCGCCCTTCGGATACCCCTACCGAACCCCAAGCCGAATTCCAGGTCCTGGCAGACCAATTTGCCGACCTGCAGGTTCTGCGTTATCGGATTCCTGGTTTTGAAAACCTAACCCTTCAACAAAAGGAACTGCTGTATTACCTCAGCCAAGCGGCTCGCTCCGGTCACGATATGATTTGGGACCAGAATTACCGACACAACCTTTTGATCCGCAAAACCATCGAAAACATTGTAGAGCACTACGAAGGGGACCGCAAAGACCCGCGCTGGGAACAATTCATGGTCTATGCCAAAAGAGTATGGTTCAGCAACGGCATCCACCACCATTACAGCACCCGCAAGTTCGTCCCCGAATTTGATACGGCCTATTGGAATGCCTTGATCCAAGGTTGTCCCAAAGCCACTTTCCCCGTAACCCCCTCCTGCTCCAACCCTGCCCAACTGGCGGCCTTCCTTCAACCCATCCTCTTTGATGCCAAAATCGATGCCAAGCGGGTCAATCAGGAATCCGGAATCGACCTTGTGCAGGGTTCGGCCAATAACTTTTATAGCGGGGTCACCCAAAAAGAAGTGGAAGCCTATTACAAGCCCCTCAAAAACCCAGCCGATACCACCCCGGTTTGGTTTGGCCTTAATTCACGCCTGACCAAGGTCAATGGAAAAGTGACCGAAATTCCCTGGAAATCAGGAGGTTTGTACGGTGAGGCTATTGATCGCATTGTGTTTTGGCTTCAAAAAGCCATCACCGTCGCCGAGAATCCCAAACAAAAGAAAGCTTTGGAGCTTTTGGTTGAATACTACAAAACAGGCGACCTCAAAACCTGGGACGCGTATAACATTGCCTGGGTTCAGGATACCGAATCCATGATCGATGTGGTGAACGGTTTTATTGAAGTTTACGGCGACCCGCTGGGAATGCGGGCCTCGTACGAATCCGTTGTTTCGTTCCGCGACATGGAAGCGACCAAAAGAATTAAGGCGATTGGCGACCAGGCCCAATGGTTTGAAGACCAGTCCCCCATCCTTGCAGAACACAAGAAAGCCAAGGTGACCGGCATATCCGCCAAAGTGATTACCGTCGTCCAAGAGGCCGGTGATGCCTCTCCCTCCACTCCCATTGGTATCAACCTCCCCAACGCGGACTGGATTCGAAAAATGCACGGCTCCAAATCGGTGGCTCTCGGTAACATGGTCTACGCCTACAACGAAATGGGAGCCAAAGGCAGTTCCATTCAGGAATTTGCTTGGGACCAAGCCGAAATCGATCGTTCCAAGAAATTTGGCCCACTCGCCGGCGATCTGCATACCGACCTACACGAGGTCATAGGCCACGCATCCGGCCAGCTCAACCCCGGCATAGGCACCCCCAAAGAAACCCTCAAGCAATACGCTTCGACCCTCGAAGAAGCCCGGGCCGACCTGGTCGCTTTGTACTATATCATGGACCCCAAGCTCATCGAACTTGGCGTCATGCCCAGCCTCGAAGTGGGCAAAGCCGAGTACGACGGATACATTCGCAACGGACTCATGCTTCAACTGCGCCGGCTGGAGGTCGGGGAAAATCTCGAAGAATCGCATATGCGCAATCGCCAGCTCAACGCCGCCTGGGCTTACCAAAAAGGACTGGCCACCAAGGTCATCGAGCGCAAGCAGCGGGATGGCAAAACCTACTTTGTGGTCAACGATTACAATGCTCTCCGGGACCTCTTTGGTCAGTTGTTACGGGAAATCCAACGCATCAAAAGCGAAGGCGATTTCAAGGCCGGTCAAGACCTGGTTGAAAGCTACGGCGTCAAGGTGGAGCAAGCGCTGGTTGCAGAAGTCAAAAAGCGTTTTGAATCCATTCAATCCAAGCCCTATTCGGGCTTTATCCAGCCCCGTTTGGTCCCCATCATGGTCCAGGGCCAAATCAAAGATGTCAAAGTGGAATACCCCGACAATTTTGTAGAACAAATGATGGAATTTGGGCGTGAATACGCCACCCTCCCGGTGGTCAATTAAAACCCAAGGGGCCTAAAAAGCCCTTGGGGCCTAAGCCCAAGGATTCCGGATTATCCCCGAATCAAATCCCGGGATATGACAATCCGCTGAACCTCCGAGGTCCCTTCGTAGATCTGGGTGATTTTGGCATCGCGCATCATTCGTTCGACGTGGTACTCCTTCACGTAACCGTACCCTCCGTGGACTTGAACCGCTTCGGTGGTCACCTTCATCGCAACGGTCGAAGCAAAGAGCTTGGCCTGGGCTGAGGCAATATCGTAATTCAGGTGCTGGTCCTTGAGCCATGCCGCTTTGAGGCAAAGCAAGCGGGCGGCCTCAATCTCCGTGGCCATATCTGCCAATTTGAACTGAATGGCTTGATGGTTCATAATCTCGGTTCCAAAGGCCTTGCGCTCTTTGGCGTATTTGATGCTGAGCTCCATGGCGCCACTGGCAATGCCCAGAGCCTGGGCAGCAATGCCAATACGGCCACCGGATAAAACTTTCATGGCAAATTTGAAACCGAATCCATCCTCTCCAATCCGATGCGTTTTGGGGACTTTGACATCCGTAAACATGATGCTGTGGGTATCGCTACCGCGGATGCCCATTTTGTCTTCCTTTTTGCCGACCTGCACCCCTGGCCAGGCCTTCTCCACCAAAAAAGCGTTGATGCCTTTGTGGCCTTTGGCCACATCGGTCTGGGCGATCACAATGTAGTAAGATGCGGAATTTCCGTTGGTAATCCAGTTTTTGGTGCCGTTGAGCAAGTAATGATCACCCTGGTCCAGGGCGGTGGTTCGCTGCGATGTGGCATCCGATCCGGCCTCGGGTTCCGATAAACAAAAGGCGCCAATCTTTTGACCGGAGGCCAGGGCTGGCAAATAAAGTTGCTTGAGTTCTTCGGAACCAAAAGATTCCAATCCCCAACAAACCAATGAATTGTTCACCGACATGCAAACCGAAGCGGAGGCATCCACTTTGGAAATTTCTTCCATCGCCAAAACATAGGATACCGTATCCATCCCTCCCCCCCCGTATTGCGGGCTCACCATCATACCCATCAATCCCAATTCCCCCATTTGGGCGATTTGGGCCGCGGGGAATTCCTGCTTGTTGTCTCGTTCGATAACACCGGGTAAAAGTTCCTGCTGCGCAAAATCACGGGCAGCCTGGCGAATCATTTGGTGTTCTTCGGATAATTCAAATAACATAAAAAATGAATAATTAGGGGTGCAATTGAAAGGATTGTAAGGCGAAATTCGGTAGGACCAAAGGTAAAATCAAAGCGGTTTGAATTGTTCAAAGGCCTCCAGGCAATCAAAGCAATAATGCAATGAACGACAAAGGGTTGGGCCAAAAGGGGATTTCATGGAAGTGTTCTCTGATCCGCAACGGGGACAGGCGGCATGGGCCAAGGCCTCCAAATCGGGGCCAACGCACCCGGGGCGACGACGTGGTGGGGGCGCCAGCCCAAAATTCCGAATCTTCTCGCGACCCACTTCGCTAATCCGATCGGAGGTCCAAGGGTTTTCAAAGGTAGTTTGGACTTCAACCTCCGGAGCACCGGCTTCCAGCAAAGCTTCTCGCACGGTTTTCTCCATCCACTTAAGGGCCGGACAACCGGCAAAGGTGGGGGTTAGAATCACCTGCACCGCGCCGTTATCCTCCACCGTCACCCGGGTCACAATGCCCAGGTCCACCACCGATATCGCAGGGATTTCGGGATCGGGCACCTGGTCCAGGACTTCCCAATAGCGGAGCAGATCAGGCGTTAAACCATCGGGGATATTCCCCTTCAGGTTGAATTCCTTGAGGTCGGCGGAATCGGCAGGGGTTACCATTCTGCTTGGGGATCCAGGCGGAAGACCGCCGTCATTTCTTCCAAAAGAGGGGCCAAATGCACCGTGTGGTACCCTTGACGACCCCCCAAAACAGGATCCATCTTCTCCAATCCCAGTTTCTCAACATCAACCCCCCAGGTCTGAAGGGATCGAAAGGCCTGTTCCTGCCATTGCAAGCGTAGGCCGGCCTCGCCGGGGTACCAACCCTGGCCACTGCCCGCCAATTCAACCAGCCAATCTTCTTCCCCAACCCAAGATTCAAACATACCCAAAGCCAAAGGCCAAACCTCCATGATAGCGGCCAACATACGGAACCGGCTTTCTTCGCTGCCCTCCAGTAATGACTTCATCCAGGTATCGGCATGAAAGGTATGGTATTTGACCTCGCCCCGGAGTTTCACAGCGATGGACTGAAGCGTTTGGTTTGGAATCCCCGAAAGAGACTCGTAACGCAAGCGTACGGCGTGATCGTAACACCAATGCCTAACCAAACTAAAGGCGTAATCCCCAATGGGCTGCTCCACCAGTCCATTGCATAACATTTGATTTTCGGGGCGATTAAAAGCGGTTTGGTCTGGATCATCGGCACCGCATTCGGCCTGCAGGTACTCGTAAAACGCCAATGCATGACCGACCTGATCCTGGGCAACGGAGGAGAAGGCAATATCCTCCTCCAGGATGGGACCCAAACCGGTCCATTCGGAATTTCGATGACCCATAATAAGCTGATCATCCGCAATTTGGAGGAGATAACGGGCCAGAGGGCTGGAGGGAAAGGGATGGGAGTTCGGCATGGTAGCGTGGGGGTTTCCTGGCGGATTAACCTTGGTTTTTGGCTTTGTAGGCGTCGATTTTATCGTTCACTTTGTAACCGGCCGGGTCCCGATAGGACTTGGAAGGCGTGGTACGAAAAACATCCTCGTCGGCGTAGTCCATTTCCAAAACATCGGCCGAGCAGACCACCCATAGATTGGAGGTTTCTCCACGACGACCGTATTGTTCCTTGGCCAGCGCCATGGCCATCTCGGAACTGGGCGCATGGACGATCCCAACACTGCTATGCTTTTCGCCCCGTCGCCTCTGGTGAAAAACCTGGTAACTGGGCCAATGATCACCAGGGGCCAAAACAGGTCCCTGTTCGGCCGAAACCTGTTCGGCCTGCAAGCGATTCACCCGGGGATCAAGGGATAGAATAGGCATCTGGGGTGTTTTAGGCCAAAGGGGTTACAAAGCGGGCATCGGCGCGGCTCAATGCCGCACGGACCCAGGCTCCGCGCTCTTCGGCCACTTTACGGACTGCCAAACGCTCGCGGTTGCAGGGTCCATCCCCGTTAATGACTTTGAAAAAAGTATCCCAGTTGGGTTCGGTAAACAACCATTCGCCGGTAGATTCATCTTTGCGCAGTTGGGGGTCCGGCAGGGTGAGTCCCAGCTCCCAAATCTTGGGAACATACATGTTAAGAAACTGCTGACGCATCACATCGTTGGATGCCATTTTGACCTTCCAGCGCATCAAGGTTTCGGTGTGCTGGGACATTTTGTCGGAAGGGCCAAAAAAATGCATGATAGGCTCCCACCAACGGTTCAAGGCTTGTTGTAACATATCACGCTGCATAGGCGTTCCCGTTGCCAGCCAAACAAAAACAGAGTGACCCTGCTTGAGGTGAAAACTTTCTTCGTAACAAATCCGTTCCAAGGCCCGGCAGTAGGGACCGTAGGATCCCTTGGAATTGGCCACCTGATTCACAATGGCGGCGGCGTCAATCAAAAAGCCAATAACGGCCACATCGGCCCAGGTTTCGGCGGGGTAATTGAACACATTGGAATACTTGGACTTGCCATTAATCAGATCGTTGATCATCTCTTCGCGGCTTTTGCCCAGCGTTTCAGCGGCGGAATACAGCAATTGGGCATGCCCTACCTCGTCCTGAACCTTGGCCATCAGGGCCAATTTGCGACGGAATCCGGGGGCCCTGGTGATCCAGGTCCCTTCGGGGAGGGAGCCGATGATTTCAGAGTGGGCGTGTTGCTCGATCATGCGGATCAACTGCTTGCGGTAGGCCGCAGGCATCCAATCCCGGGGTTCGATTTTCTCACCGCGGGCTATGCGTGCTTCAAACTGCGCGAGCAATTCGGGGTTTTCGGCTGCTGCTTTGGGCTCTTCGGCCCCAACGGGTACATATCCTCCTCCGTACATAACAATCTATTTAAAATTTAAAAATCAATCAGGTTGGGTTATTGAAGATGCCACGCCGTGCATCCATAGGCTGTAAAAACGACGACCCAGATCGGCAAGGGCTTCGCTGTCGGGACGGGCCGTGCTATGCACCGAGCCGTTCATTAACAAAAGCAATTGGCGTCCTAACCATAGGGGATCCCCCTGGCTAAACACTCCTTGGTGCATTCCTTCCTGAAAAAGACCGGCAAAAAATTGTTCGTAATCCGAACGCAGGGCCTTGAAGGTCTGCAGAGATGGCTCGCTCAAATGCCTCCATTCGTTCACAAAGACACCCACCGCCTCTCGGTCCGAAAACAGAAGGCGCAGGTGTTCCTCGATGGCACGGGCCAGGCGATCCTCCACCGGCAAATCCATCGCCGCAATACGTCGGGCGGTGGAGACAAAAGCATCCGCCATCCCAAAGCAGATTTCGTGAAGAAGGGTCTCCTTGGACGAAAAATGATTGTAAAGAGAGGGCGCCTCAATCCCGCTCACCGAGGCCAATTCCCGCATTGAGGTCGCGGCGTAGCCCTTGCGGTGGAACAATTCCGTTGCAAGGCTGGCAATCAAGGCCCGGCGGCTGCTAGGCGGAGCCGTGGCTTGGGTTGCAGCGAGAAGGTCGCTTTTCATAGGCCAAACATACGAACGATCGTTCGTTCGCGCGCTCTCCCGTCTCAAATGGCCGTACTTTTGGTCAACAGCGACCCACCTTGGACCTTTTGTCATCCCAAACCTCCCCCGGCCTTCATCGAAACGCCGCGCTGCCATGGCTCATGGTTTTGGCATGGGGCCTCTTGGGCTGGGCCTGCAGGCCCGATACCTACCGAGGGGGGCTGAGCGTCGAATTGGGGTACGAGACCGATACCCTTCTCTTTGACACTGTTTTGGTGCAGGCCGGTTCCATTACCAAACGATTCAAGATTTACAATCCCAGCAACCAGGACCTGCTGGTGGACCGGATCGCCTTGGGCTCTGCCCTGGCAGGGAGCAGTCGTCCCTCGGGCTTTCGCCTTAATATCAACGGCTTGGCAGCCAATCAGGCCCAGAACCTGCGCCTGGCGGCCGGCGACAGCCTCTACATCTTTGCCGAAGTCACGGTCAACCCCAACGATAGCCTGACTCCGTATTTGGTGACGGATTCCGTTTTGTTTTTTACGGGTCAACAGGTGGGCAAAGTCATGCTGACGGCCTTTGGTCAAAATGCGCGTTTTTACAGGGATTCCATCATTGGGACCACCGTTTGGACCAAGGATTTGCCGATCGTCATCTACAATTCCATCCTGGTCGACTCGCAGGCAACCCTATGGATCCAACCCGGGACCCGCATTTTTTTGAATGCCGGCTCATCCATTTACGTAAACGGCACACTGCGTGCCCAGGGCACCGCCCAAGAGCCCATTACCATGCAGGGGGACCGTTTGGACCCCTTTTACCGGGATTTGGCCGGGGCTTGGAACGGATTGCATTTTTTGAGAGGTTCCCTCAACAATTACCTCCGACACGTCCACCTTCGCAATGGTTCGGTGGCATTGCGGGTTGATTCCCTCCCGGCCAGCGGAAGCCAACCCAACCTACGATTGGAAAGTGTTTGGGTGGACCACTTTGCGCAGGCAGGCATTTACGGAAATACAGCCCACATTGAAGGAGATAATGTACTGGTCAGCAATTGCGGTCTCTTTAATTTTTTGGGGGATTTTGGGGGGGAATACCGTTTTAGGCACAGCACCTTTGTTCATCTTCAATCGGAATTTACCCGGGCCTACCCGCTCATGGTGCTCAGCAACCGTAACCTGGGGACCCCATCCCGCAGCAACAACGCCCTTTTGTCCCTGACCAATTGCCTGGTTTGGGGGGGGACGGACGAGGAAATTGGGGTGGATTCTTCGGGGAATGGCAGCCTTAGCTACCAATTTGAACACTGTATCCTCAAAAGCCTGCGGGGCTGGTCCGGAACAAACCTTTTGTACCAGAATCCCCGTTTCAAAAACCCAGGCAACCGCAATTATGCGATCGATACCCTAAGCCCTGCTCATCGCGCGGGTATCGATTTGCGCTCCCAATACCCGGCTCTGCAATCCGACCTCTTGGGTCAGCCCCGAACCGCCACCCCCACCCTGGGCTGTTTAGAGCGTATCGAAATGGGTGGTATCTTTGAACCATGATTTTAGTACCCTACGACTTCACCCCACCTAGCGATTGCGCTATCCAGCATGCCACCGTGGTGGCACGCAAAGGGGACAACAAGATTCAACTCCTGCACGTTGTCAATTCCGACAGCAAGTCCCTGATGCGTAGGGACAAAATCAGCCTTCGAGACCTCAACGACCGGATGGCTGCCCTCGCAACGCGGGTTGAACGTGAATCGGGCATTCCCACCGGTTACGATATGGTCACCGGCTCCATCTTTACCACCATCCCGGAATACGCCCACGAATCCAAGGCAAAATTGGTCATCATCGGAACCGGTGGCATGGTTGGACTTCAGCATTTGTTTGGATCCAATGTTATCAAAATCGCCGAAAAATCCTCGGTGCCTGATATCATTGTCCAGGAGCGTCCGCTTCGGGCCCACGGCTACAAGACCATTGTTATGCCTATGGATGCCGGCAAAGAATCCAAGCAAAAGACCTTCCAAACCGCTGCCATTGCCAAAATATTTGGCGGAACGGTTCACCTTTTTGCCGCCCACGAAACCGACGATTTTCTGAAAAACGCGGTTCAAAACAACATCCATTTTGCCACCCGTCATTTTGATTCTCAACAAATCCCTTACGAATTGGCCACCGAAGTAGAAGGGGGCAAATCCTATGTGGAACAAATCATCCAGCATGCCATTCGCGTTGATGCAGACTTGCTGGCCATCATGACCGGCGATCACCGAGGCTTGTTGGATTTGCTTTCCACCACCGACGAAGAACATATTGTCAACAACCAGGCTCAGATCCCGGTCCTGTGCATCGACCCCCAGAACGTTTTGTACGGGTCGGTTTTTTCGTTTTAAATAGCTGAACATACCATGGCCCAGGGCATGATTACCGAAAAGTCCAAGACCATTGCCGTGGATTTTGACGGCACCGTGGTTGAACACGCCTACCCTCAGATTGGGGAGGAAATGCTTTTTGCTTTTGCAACATTGCGCAGGCTTCAAGAAAGAGGACACAAACTTATCTTGTGGAGCATCCGAGAAGGCGACCTTCTGCAGGCCGCTGTGGACCATTGCCGCAGAAACGGGGTGGAATTCTACGCCGTCAATGCCAATTTCCCCGGGGAGGTCCTGGAACCAGGGATCAGTGCCCGCAAAGTGAATGTGGACATCTTTATCGATGACCGTAATGTAGGGGGATTCCGCGGATGGAGCGAAACCTATCAGATGCTTCACCCCGAGGACGGTCCGTTTTTTCATCAACTCGAAAACGAAAAAGCACACTTCAATTACCGGGTCCGCAAAAAGAAAAGCCTGTGGGAAAAGTTGTTTGGTAAGTGAGGGAACCGATGATTCAGCTCAAAAGTTCCGAAGAAATAGAATTATGCGCTCTGGCCGCTGATCTGGTCAGCCGAACCTTGGGCATTCTGGCCCCCCGGGTTGTGCCGGGAGTAAGTCCTCTTGAATTGGATCGCTTGGCCGAGGAATACATCCGGGATTCGGGCGGTATACCTGCCTTCAAAGGCCTGTACGGTTTTCCAAATACCTTGTGCGTCTCGCCAAATGACCAGGTCGTCCACGGGATTCCTGGCAAAGCCCCGCTTCGGGATGGCGACATCGTCTCGGTGGATTGCGGCGTTCAAATCAACGGATTCATCGGGGATCAGGCCTTTACGTTTGGGGTCGGTGTTATAACACCAGAAGCCCAAAGGCTCCTTCGGATCACCCGCGAGTGCCTGGACCGCGGCATCGCCCAGGCCGTGGCCGGTAAGCGAATCGGGGATATTGGCCACGCCATCCAAGAACATGCCGAGGCGGCCGGTTACGGTGTGGTTCGGGAATTGGTTGGCCACGGCCTGGGCCGCCAATTGCACGAAAAACCAGAGGTGCCCAACTACGGCAAAAAGGGACAAGGCATCCGCCTCAGCGATGGAATGGTCCTGGCCATCGAGCCCATGATCAACGCCGGAGGCAAGGCCATCCGACACGAAAACGACGGCTGGACCGTACGCACCCGGGATGGCTCCCTATCGGCCCATTATGAACACGATGTTGCCTTGGTTGGGGGCGTTTGTCGGGTCCTCACCACCTTTGAATATGTGGACACGGCCTTGCTAAATTCGCAGCGCTCGATGGCAATCCCTCCGACCAACTAGCATCCCGTTCCTTTTCACCGCCTATTCTCACCCCTTTGATCCGAATCCTCTACCATGGGAAGAGCCTTTGAATACCGCAAAGCCCGCAAGTTTGCCCGCTGGGACAAAATGTCCAAAACCTTTACGCGCATTGGCCGCGAAATCGCCATGTCGGTGAAGGCCGGTGGCCCTGAGCCCGAAAGCAATACCCGCCTAAGAGCCGCTATTCAGAACGCCAAAGCGGCCAATATGCCCAAGGATCGGGTGGAAGCGGCCATCAAGAAAGCCGCCAACAAAGACGAAAAGGCCTACGAGGAAGTGGTCTACGAGGGGTACGCCCCCCACGGTATCGCGGTCTTGGTAGAAACCGCCACGGACAATCCCACCCGAACCGTCGCCAATGTCCGCCATCTTTTTAGCAAATACGGGGGAGCTATGGGTACCTCCGGCTCGGTTGGGTTTTTGTTTGAACGAAAAGCGCTGTTTCGCTTGGACCCCGGCGACATGGCGGCCGAAGACCTGGAACTCCAATTAATTGATGCCGGCGCCGAGGATATCAGCATCGAAGACGGGGAATGGAACCTAACCGCAGCCTTTACGGATTTCGGACAGGTGCAGAAGTCCCTTGAATCCATAGGTATACAAATCGTGTCTTCGGAATTATCGTATATTCCGACCCTTACCAAGACCCTGGACGAGGCGCAAGCCGAAGAATGTTTGAAGCTCATCGAGATGCTCGAAGAGGACGACGATGTCCAAAATGTCTACTGTACACTGGCCTAAAAAGCGTTTTTGGGCCATTTTTTTGGGTTTTGAGGGGGCAGGCAGGGGATTTATACCTAATTTGGCTCAATAAAAAAACCCCCTTATGGACAAATACAACGAATTGCTTGAGATGGTAACCTCCATGGAGAAAGACTTCCAGAAGTTTTACGATGGAGATAACAAAGCGGCCGGTACACGTATCCGCAAAGGTTTGCAGGACCTCAAGGCCCATTGCCAGACCCTCCGTCTCGAAGTTCAGGAAATGAAAAACAACGGGTAATCCCCTT
Organism: Bacteroidia bacterium; assembly: GCA_049317645.1. GTDB lineage: Bacteria > Bacteroidota > Bacteroidia > UBA7662 > UBA7662 > SYHX01. The sequence continues at coordinate 8,138 of JBMOHV010000032.1, read as the reverse complement.
TTTCAATCCAAACACAAAGGCAGTCCCTCTGGACTGCCTTTTTTTTTGGAGGAGGAATCGGCTGGAGGCAAGGGGGCTGGCTCTAGGGTAGCGCCACGTTGATTCGGACCAACCCACCCTGCAAAAGCCACCAAGCACCACGGGAGGGCGGGGCAAGACCCGCTGGCTCCTTGGACGAAAGTTCCCAGGAACCCTGACGGAAAAGAGCGGTTTGATGCCCCAATTCGAGACCCACCAATCCGGCAATCCCGGATAATTTCCATGTCAATTCTCCGTAAATCATCCGTCCGGGTTCACCCAACAAATAAGCACAGATCGTTTCCGTCGCCCGCATTCTGGCCAAGGGTTTCCAGTGAGTGATGCTCAATCGAGCGGTTTGGTATTCCTGCATCAGGGTGAACCAGGATTTTTGGGCTGTCAATAGATGAGGATTTAATCCTCGGGGAGCCATCGCTCTTTCACGGCCCCATCCATAGGCTTGGGATGGCCACGCATAGAAATCAGCGAAGGTGCGGGGGCTTTGTGAAAACCAACCAGCCCCTATTCGCCCGTTCCATCGACGGTCCGCCCCCAAATCTCGGTTACGCTCCGCAAACAAATGAACGCGGGACCAGGGAAAGGCAGCTTTCTGCTGATAAACCCAGGCAGCGTCCAGATCCAAACCCACAAAGGCTTCGGAGCTGCGACGATACCGAACCCACCCGTTGACTTTTCTCTTTTCGGTCAGCGGTTCCCAGCGCCAAGACGCATGCATCCGGAGGCGTTGATGGTCCCTAAACAAATCCCCCAAGGAACCGGTAGGCCGAACCGAATAATAAGACGAGCCGGAGCCTATTCCGGCCAATGCGGACGACCACATGGGAGAAAGAAGGGGATCCGGAGACTGCATAACATAGGATCGTTTTTCGGCCCCTGCGCCCAGCCACATTCTCCATTTTTTGGAGAGACGTTGTTCCAAGCCGCCTTCAGCTTTGGTGGTCAAAACGCCTTCAAAACCCGTATACCACCAAGGCCGCTGCTCAGAAGGATGGGCCGTGCCCAAGGATAACAGATGCGCCCAGCGAGGCATTTGCCAACCGCTTAGGGGTTCCAGGGCCGAACCCATGCCCCATTGCCAACGGGTCTCCGTGGTGCTACGGGACCAATCGATGGCAGGAAGGATCTGATGCAAGCGAGAACCCCAACGCAAAGAGGCCTTCCACGATGTGTTACGGTTCTGAAGGTCTCTGAGCTGAACCTGGTAGGTCCCGGAGACTACCCATCCCTCCAAGGGATTGTAGAGGTCCAAAGCGGACAACCGCGGTCGGAGCCAGCCACTCCATTCCTGGCTTTGCCAGGCCTGACCCGCTGCATCCCGTCCCTTCTGGGATTGGCTTCCCCATAACATTGTTTTGAAAAAGCGTGAAGCCGCAGAACGGGTGGTATCATCGGTTGATCGGGGCTTTTTGAACGCGCCCAAGCTGTCAGCAACCGCATAGCCTTTCTGTTCGGCGCTATCAAGACGAATCGTTCGCAGCATTTCCCACAGCGAATCAGAGGACGCATCGGCAGCGGTATCCACCTCAAAGCGGTATTCGGCATCCAAGCCAGCGGTGCTATCCAAGCCAGCGGTGCTATCCAGGCCAGCGGTAGCCTTCCGAACAAAATCCGCCGCCATGGACAAATCGGCAACCGCTGAATCCGCAACAACACGAGCGCTTTTTTTTCGGCTCGACCTGGTTTTGGTCAATGAAGGCGATGGGCCAACAGGTCTGGAGGATGAAGCCACCGAGGGCAAGCGGTCCGGCGGGGCCAGCACTTCGTCAAAACGACGAATGGAACTGATATAGCGAATACGGGCCGAGGCGCCCAAAAAGCTCAGCTCCATTTGTAGATCCTCCATGGTCTGCATCGAAAAACTCTGAACCCTGCGGTATTGCTTGCCGATTCGAAAGACATCGCCGGCGGGATTTTTCACCACCAACTCCACCCGATCCAGACTCCAGTCTTTGCTCCGCAAAACCAAGGTTCCCTGGTAACGATTGGAAGTCCCGCCCCTGGGTCGGACCGCGATGCGGTGCAATCGCTCGCCCTCTTCTTCTTCGGAGCCTAGGTACTCAAAACGATAATGCGCAAAGGCCTTGGAGGATAAAGGCGATACCCAATCCCGACTCTGGGGCTCGTATAAATTAATATTGGAATAATTCAAATTGGCCTCCATGCTTTTGGGCAAATTGGAGCGGCGGGACAAAACCTTCTCCTCAAAATTCCGAGGACGGCGGTATTTTATACGGCTGGCGGATTCCATAACATAGGTTACGCCTTGTTTGAGTCCCTCCTGTTCCAATTGCCGGCGCAGAATCCAGGGGACTTCCACGATTTTGAATTGGCCTTTGACATAGGTCTCGGCGGTGTAGCGCCATGGACCCGCAGCGTGGGCTGGGGCCGCTGCGATGGCTTTGCGCATCATCGCATAGGCGGGGTCTTCTTTGCCGGCCTTTACGGTGATTTCCTGCAGGGCCACCACCCGGGGCTCCAAGATCAAATCGGGGCCTTCGACAACCGATCCTGAACCTTGGGGGAATTCCCAATTCATACGCCGGGGGCGATACCCCAAATGCGCGACTTGAACGGTGTAGGCACCCGGTTGAAGAAAGACCTCAAATCGACCGTTCTCGTTGCTAAGACCGGTGATTTGACCCGGTTCAAAAACCAGGGTAGCGTAGGCCACGCCCCGACCCTGATCGTCCTTGACCCAACCCCGGACCCGGACCGTACCGGGTGGCTGGGCCGAGGTCGCCTGGAGGAAACAGCCGAAAAACAGGATCGTCCACGCCAACAATCGGCCAAAAAAAAGCCTGCACCCCGTGGATGCAGGCCTGGTGCCGAAGGCCGGACTCGAACCGGCATGTCTTGCGACACACGCCCCTGAAACGTGCGTGTCTACCAATTTCACCACTTCGGCGGGCTTTGGGCCTTCCGTCATCGCTGACCCGACTGAGCATGGGTTGATGCAACGATTCGGAAGGGAGGCAAATATACATTCATCAACTTTGAAAACGATTTGGTGAGCCTTGGGACCTGAAGATGGCCCCCTGCCCTCCCTATCTTTGACCCCCTGATGGTGGTTCAAGATTTGCCTCGTGTTTTGCGCACATCCCGCGGTTTTCCGGTGCTGTGGGTGCACGAGCCCCACCATAGCCTCAGCCACATGGCCCTGCTCAGCGATTGCGGTAGTCGGGATGATGAACCGGTAGGTTCCGGGGCGACCCATTGTTTGGAACATTTGCTTTTCAAAGGTACCGAGGACCGTCGACCCATGCAGGTCCTCACCGAACTCGAAAACAAAGGCGGGGATATCAATGCCTTTACCACCAAAGAGCGCTTGGTTTTGCATGCATCCTGCCCAGCCAAGCATAGCCTAGCGGCGGTGGATCTGGTGGCGGATATGTGGTGGAATTCCCGCTGGACCGATCAAGAATTTGCCAAAGAACAAAAAGTCATCCGTGAGGAAATCGGGATGTACAGTGACAACCCGGAAGAGAGCCTTTTGGAGGCTTTTGAAAAATCAGTTTACGGCAAACACCACCTATCGCACCCCATTTTGGGCTACGAATCCAGCCTAACGGCCCTGAGCAGTGCATCGGTTCGGCATCATTATCGATCGGTTTTTGGGGCAAGGCCGGCTGTCTTTGTTTACCACGGACCCCTGGAGGCCGAAGAGGTCTTGAAGGCCCTGGAGGAAAGGATGCCCAAGCGTTCTTTCAAAAGCCCCCAAGCGACTCCCCACCGCAAAGCGCCTACCGCCCTACGCGGTCAACAGGAACTCGAAGAACTCAAGGACTTTCACCAAGCCTACGGAATCATGGGCGGTCGAACCCCCTCGGTTCGGCACGATATGCGCTGGGCCTTGGCGCTCTTGGTCAATTGGCTGGGTGGGGACCATATGAGTGCCCGCCTTAGCATGGAGCTCCGCGAAAAATCTGCTTTGGTTTACGATATCGATGCCCATTACACCCCTTATTCGGACTCGGGCATGTGGAGCATACAGTTTTCTTGCGATGCAGGTCAAGCCCCCAAAGTCCGGACCAAAATCGACCGTATCCTGAGCAACCCGCGCCTTCGTTGCCCGGGTCCCCGTGAATTCAAAATCGCCAAGGAACAGCTCATCGGTCGCCTGCTTTTGGCCGAAGAAAACAGACTCCAAAACCTAATCGGCTGGGGTCAGGCTTTCTTGGACGGGAACGGTTTGTTGACCCAACAAGAAATCGTGGATCGCATCCACCACATCCCCTTGACCCAACTCCAAACGATTGCGGAACAGCTCTTTGTCCGGCAAGGATGGCGCAGCCTGGTTTGGAGGAACGAAACGCCTTAGACCCAAAGGTCTAGGTCTAAATTTTTTTGCCTATGAATTTTTTGCCCCCCCACCTGGACGCCTACATCGAGGAACACAGCCATGCGCCCTCAGCCCTCTTGGTCGAACTCGAACGCCAAACCCATCTGCGTTGCCTCATGCCCCAAATGTGTTCGGGCTATTTGCAGGGCCGGGTTCTGGCCATGATCAGTCGGATGTTGGCCCCGAAGCGCATTCTAGAAATTGGGACCTTTACGGGCTATTCGGCCCTTTGTTTGGCCGAAGGCCTGACCGAGGATGGCCTCCTGCACAGCGTTGATAACAACCCCGAAGTCATGGACATGGCCAAGGAATTTGTGGAAAGGTCGGCGTATCGTGAGCGCATTCATTTGCATACCGGTACCGGCTTGGGGCTGATTCAACAAGTCCATGAAGACTGGGACCTGGTCTTTGTAGATGCCGACAAGGAAAATTACCCGGCCTATCTGGAGGCGTTGGTCGAGGTCCTCAAACCAGGGGCTTATATTCTGGCTGACAATGTGTTATGGAGCGGAAAGGTAGCAGAAGCCGGCCTGCACAAGGACGCGGAGACCGAAGCGTTGCGGGAATACAATCGCAGGGCGGTGACCCATCCCCGATTGGAGACGGTCGTCCTTCCGGTCAGGGATGGTTTATCCCTGGCCCGGGTTCGCTAACGAAGAATTGGGGGCGGCTTCTTAGAAGCGCCAGCCTACACGAATGGAAGGCAGAGCACCAAAATTGGAGCTCACATTGCGGGTGCTCGGCTCCAAAATTCCGGAGTCGCTGCTGGTAAGACTGGAGAAAGAGAATTCGGTGGGACGGTTGTTGCGAACGGTCATTCCCCAATTCATTTCCAATCCCAAATACAGGTTTTCAACCAGGTAGAAGTCAACACCGGCCACGGCTCCAAAGTTGAACGAAAGGAAAGGAGCGGTGATGTTCGCTTTGGTTTGGAATTCGTAGTAGCCACCCAAACTGTCGATGTTGTAGTCTTTCCAATCCTCTTTGTTGCGACCGGCGTTCAAACCAACCACGGCTCCAAAATAAGGAGAGAGTCTTTTGGTACCCGATGGGTGGTATTCAAAACCGGTTTGAAGACCCCACTGACGGTCGCTGACCGTGAGGGTTCCTTCGTTGCCGGTGAAATTTGGATTCTGATAAACACGCTCCACGTTGGTGTTGGTAGCGGCTTCGATCGTACCGCGCAATGCCATGCGATCGTTCAAAAAGTAGCGGTAACGCACTTTGGGTAATACAATCGTGCTTCCTTCAGTGATGTTAAGACCGACCTCGATGGTGGATTTGTGGGCACCGTAGCTGGCAAAACTTCCGCTAGAGGCCGAAGAAAGCGGCTTTTGGGCCAAAAGAGGCTGGGCAAAAACAAGGGACAAACATACCAAAAAGGCTGAAAAGGTCAATTTTTGGAGCATGGGAAGGAGTTTGAGGGGTTGGTAGAGTAGGTTTTGAACATTAACGATTTCCAAAAGTAAGCGAGAGGAACGGGGATTGCGACCCCAAAAGGGCCAAAATATGAGAATGGCCTAATTTTTCGCTTAATATTGAAGCATGAAATCCAGCGCAGCCCCGTCCGTTTTTGGTTTTTTGGACCATTCCTCTTGGAAAGGGTTGGTCCGTCGAGCATCTCTGGTCGTTATCGGGGTCCTGGGGGTCTTTTTGGAAATGGTGGTGGCCCAGGGGATTGTCTGGCCGCTGGGGGGCCGGGGTTTTAGCCTCTACGACGATCAGGTGGTGGCCCGGTTCGAGGCCCTGCTTCCGCCGGATAGCCTGGCCCGCATGCTGAACAATCCCAACGAGGACCGGGAATACCGGTGCACGGTGGTCTATACCCGCAATGGTTTGACGGATACCCTGAGGGAATGTGGTTTGAGAATTCGCGGAAATACATCGCGATCCGCCGCCAAGAAACAGTTTCGAATTTCGTTTAACACGTACCGCGATGGCCAAAACCTGGAGGGGGTGACCGATCTCAACCTCTACGGGATGCACAACGACCCATCCATCAGCCGGGCCAAATTTTATTACGAATTATCCGAACGAGTGGGGGCGCATTCGGCGCGTGCGGCTCATGTGAATCTGTATTTTAATGGGCAATACCGGGGGGTTTACTTGAATGTTGAACACCTGAACGAGGATTTTATGCAAATGCGCTTTGCCCAGGACTACGGAAACCTCTTCAAGTGTTTGTGGCCAGCGGATTTGACCTATCGATCCAACAATCCCAACGATTACAAATTCACCTCCGGGGGGCGGCGAGCCTACGATTTAATGACGAATACGGCAGGGGATGATTATACGCGTTTTGCCCTGATGGTGAGGACTTTGACACAGACGTCTTCCTCCCAAATCTATTGCCACTTGGACAGTATTCTGGACGTTGAATCCGTCTTGCTGACCTTGGCAACGGATCTCAGCTCCGGTCATTGGGATTCGTATTATAACAAAAATAATTTTTATCTCTACGAACATCCGATTGATCGAAGATTTCGCTTTTTGCCATACGATACCGATAACACATTCGATATCCAATGGGGTGGGCCCAATTACCGCACCTTGTCGCCCTACAGTTTTACGCCCGGGGAGTCCAGGCCTTTGTACGATAAGTTAATGGCCAATTCCGAGACCCGAGATATTTATTCCTTTTACCTTCGACGGTTGGCCAACCGCCAGGTCCAGGCCCCCTATTTGGCTTTTGTGGACAGTGTCCGGGATCGCTTGGCGCCTTTTGCTTTGTTGGATTCGTTCAGGACCCTGGATTACGGGTTTACGTACGCGGAATTTTTGCAGTCGTTTTCCGGCAATCTGAACCGGGCCCATGTGACCGGTAGCATAACACCTTTTTTGATTGCGCGTTCGGCGTCGACCCTGGGGGCTTTGACGGGTCCGAGCAACCTGGCGCCCATCGTTCATCGACCCTTGGTGCTGAATCCATACCCCGGTCGTCGGGCCACCATCCGAGTTCGGATTGAGGATGAGCTAAGCAGCGGGGTGACCGCCGTGGCGCTGGCGACTCAGGACGGGGTGACCCTACAGATCCCGCTATGGGACGATGGGCTGCACGGAGATGGTGCTTCGGGCGATGGAGTCTACGGGGCCTATTGGAACCTAAACCCAGCGGTTCAGCAATGCAGTGTGCAGGTGAGGGCATTGGATGCGGCTCAAAATCAACGCATTCGGCCTTGCAATCCCATGCGGGTTGCTCTCCGAAATCAGGGCCCGTTGGTACTGAACGAAATCATGGCCCTGAACCGTACCGGTATCGTCGATCAGGCCAACCAAACCAGCGATTGGATTGAGCTTCATAACACAGGATCGCAGCCCTACAGCCTGAACGGGGTTTACTTAACGGATAACATGGCCGAACCGGGGCGCTGGCGTTTGCCCAACCTGACGATTCCGGCCGGTGGTTTTGTCTTGGTATGGGCCTCCGGGGATACAACGCGGGGGAACCTGCATGCCAATTTTACCCTCTCGGGTTACGGGGAATGTGTGGGTCTTCATCGCTTGCAGGGCAGTCAATACGTGATGATGGATACCCTGTGTTATGGAACTCAGCAGGACGATGTAGCGTGGGGCCGGGCTGGCGATGGCGCCTTGGATTGGGTGCCTTTTCTGGTCCCCAGTCCGGAGCGCAGCAACGGTGCTCCCTCCGGGACAGCGCCCATCGCCGACGCCCCCAGGGGCGTGGGGCTTTGCCCCGCCCGGCCCAACCCCTTCCAAGACGAACTATCCTTTGACTTGGACAACCGCGAAAACGGCCCCA
>JBMOHV010000031.1:0-21448 GCA_049317645.1 Bacteroidia bacterium | reverse complement strand
CGGGCCGGTTGGTTTGACGCCAACGCCATCAATGTGAATGGATTGCTCTTTAATATGCGTTTTGTTGTTTTGCAAAGCGGTCCTACCTCTTTGTCCTTTGACCTTGCCACCGCTGGTAACTGCGAATTGGCCGACAGCAATGCAGCCCCGTTGAGCAATGTTACCTACAGCGGCGGTGTTGTGACCGGTAACTTGGGCAGCATTGCCTTCGGTTCTCGATTCAAGACGATTTCAGAAAACGGTAGCGATGCCTTCATCCCGGTGACCCTATCCAATGTAGCAACCCTACCTGCCAACGGTTCTTTCCGCATCTCTCTGCTCAGCACTTGGAGCAACGGATCCACGGCCGATCTCAGCGGTTGGCAAACCCAACGCATTCAAGTCACCAACAGCCCTACGGCCATCCAAATCCCGTTGACTATCAACAACGACGCGTTGGTAGAGGATGACGAATATTTGGTATTCAAAATCGATAGCCTTGAAGGTTTGACTTTGACCGGGGCCGATTATTTTACTTATTACATCACAGATGAGGATAGACAGGCCCCTGTTTCCAGTGGTGCAGTGGTCATGACTCCCTTGGCTAGCTTTGATCCCACCCCAGGCCTCGCAGCCACAACCGAGGTGGTGGCTTACGATCCGATTAGCAAAAGAGCTTATTTGAGCTCTGGCGTTCAGCGCCGTTTCGACATGGTTTCTTTGGCCAATCCATCGTCACCCGTGACTTTGGGTTCGGTGAGCATGCAGCCTTACGGCGGAATTACGAGCTTGGCCGTCAAGCCCGGTTTGTTGGCCGTTGCCAGCCCGGATTCGATCGAACAGAACCCTGGACGTGTGATTTTCTTTGATACGTTGGGTAATTACAAAGGCCAAGTAACGGTCGGTGCCTTGCCTGATATGATCACCTTTACGCACGATGGAAAATACCTTTTGACAGCCAACGAAGGTCAGCCCAATACGACCTTCTCGGTAGATCCCGAAGGTTCGGTAAGCATCATCGATGTTCAAGACACCAATTTTGTTCAGTCGGATGTAACTACCTTGAATTTTACAGGTTTTAACGCCCTTAGTGCTTCCTTGATGGCGTCGGGTGTTCGCAAGGGTTCAACCATCGGAACCTTGTCTCAAAACCTTGAGCCAGAATATATTACGGTTTCTTCTGACAATGCAAAGGCTTGGGTAACACTCCAGGAAAACAATTCCATCGCTCACTTGGATTTGGTTAACAAAATTGTGACCAACATTACGCCTATGGGCATGAAGAATCATCAGACTGCTCAGAACGGTTTCGATGCTTCCGATAACAACGGGGTTGTTTTGATGACGAACTGGCCGGTAAGGTCTTTTTATATGCCGGATGCTCTTGCTCAATTCACGGTAGGTACCACCACGTATTTGGTGACCGCCAACGAAGGAGATGAGCGCGAGTACACGGCCTTGAATGAGCGCACCACCGTTGGCGCCGTCAATTTGGACCCAACCCGCTTCCCCAATGGCGCCATGTTGAAGGAAACCCATGCCTTGGGTCGCCTACGGATTACCAACCAAAGCGGAGACTTGGACGCTGACGGTGATTACGACGAATTGCACATGGTGGGCCCGCGTTCTTTTGCGATTTACAATGCCGCCACCGGTGCCCAGGTTTACGAGTCCAAGAACCTGATCGAGTCGATTGTGTTGGCCGACCCAACTTGGGGCCCCTTCTTCAATGCCGATAGCGAAAGCAATACCCGCAAAAACCGCAGCCGCGCCAAGGGCCCTGAGCCCGAGGGTGTCGCCGTTGGTAAAATCGGCTCGCGTACCTTCGCCTTCATCGCCTTGGAGCGCGTTGGTGGTGTGATGGCCTTTGAGGTGACCAACCCATCCGCTCCGGTCTTTAGTGGTTATTTGAATACCCGTTCAACAACTGTTTTGGCCGGCGATCGCGGTGCTGAGGTGATTCAATTCTTGGGTCATGAACAGAGCCCCAACGGAAAGCCAATGCTCTTGGTTGCCAACGAAATCAGTGGAACCTTGGCCCTGTACGAAGTTGGAATGGGCTTTAATATTCTGAGCGGTCGATTGACCTACGCCAATACGCAGGCCACCGCTTTGGTGGGAGACACCTTGCGCTTGGTCAACACCAACGGGCAGGTAATCGCGTCTACCACAACAGGAACCGATGGACGTTTTAGCTTGGAGAATTTTGCGGCCGGTACATACCAAATCAAAGGCAATGCTAACCGTGCCTGGGGTGGGGTTAATGCCACCGATGCCCTCGAAGCCCGGCGTATTTATCAGGGTTTGCTGAATCCGACGCCCATTGTGGCCCTTGCAGCGGATGTAAACACCTCGAACTTGGTCAACAACACCGACGCATTGATGATTATTCGTCGCTCGAACGGTTCCCTTTCGTCGTTCCCCTCCGGAAATTGGCAGTACAAGAGCGGTTCCTTGGACTTTAGTTCGGGCCGCTTGCTCCAAGCTTCGGTGACAAGCCTAGCTTCAGGGGATGTGAACGCTTCGTACTTCGGTAGTACTTCCGGTCGCCTTGCCCTGCCACGTTTGCTTCCTTCAAACACGGCTGTTGGGCTCGAACAGGGTCAAACACAGCGCGTGGCTGTTTTGGCAGGGAAGACCATGGAAATGGGAGCTATGTCCTTGGATTTGCCTTGGCCAAACGGACTGGAACTCGTATCGATCCGTGCCAATATGGGCGAAAACGCTTTGTTGCATCATTTGGTCGATGGCCGATTGCGGATGGGTTGGGCAGCGCCCGAAGGACACAAGGTCCGCACCGGTGACGTGCTCTTTGAGATGGAATTGAGGGCCGAAGAGGGGGTTGAGGTTGATTTCTCGGCTCTGACCCTCGGTAGCATGAGCGAAATTGCCGATCCTATGGCTCAGACCATCACCGATGCCAGCTTGGTTATGCCTCGGTTGGCTTCCAAGTCTCGCCTGATGGGGGAACTACAGGTTTGGCCCAATCCGGCTCGTGATGTTTTGAATATCCAATTAGCCCTCGAGTCAGGGATTCATTCCTATTCGCTTGAAATGATCGATGCCTTGGGCCGCGTCGTAAAGTCAGATTACCAGGCGGTCACCGCTGGGGAGTTGCGTACCAAATTGCTTTTGGACGGCATTCCTTCTGGAACGTATTTGGTTCGCTTGGGCTTGACAGACGTTTCCGGAACCACCAAAACCATCGTTCAGCGCGTAAATGTTCAGCCGTAACCTTGGTTCGCCATTCGAGTTTGCTTAATGGACAATGCCCGGATTCGTTCCGGGCATTGTTTTTTGGGGAGATGACCCATTTTAATGTCCAAAACCCTTATTATTGCCTCCTTAACGCTTAAACAACCCAACGACCCTTTTTCCTTTCTATTTTTGTTCATCCATTTATAAACCATGAAAAAAATCGTTCTTTTTACCGCCGGCCTCCTTGCCATGGCCCTGATGGGTTTCGGTTTTGACGCCCAGGCTCAGGGTAAGACCGCACAGCCTGCTACGGCCAAAACAGCTGACACCACCACCCAAACCAAGGGGGATACAGCTGCCAATGCAGCAACCGATACCGCAGCCGCCGAAGAAGCGGCACCGGTGAACGAAGGCGGAGATTCCATTCACTACGTTTTCAAGCAGAAGTTCATTGAAGGGGACGTAATCTGGATGGCCCCGGTTTTGATTTGCTTGATTTTTGGATTGGGCGTCATCATTGAGCGGGTTATTTATTTGAATTTGGCGACCACCAATACCACCAAATTGTTGGCAAAGGTTGAGGATTCCCTCAAAGCCGGGAACCTAGAGGGCGCCAAAGAAATTTGTCGGAACACCCGCGGTCCCGTTGCAAGTATTTTTTATCAGGGCTTGGAGCGCTCGGGCGAAGGCATTGACATTGCCGAAAAGGCGGTCACCTCCTATGGTTCGGTCCAAATGGGCCAACTCGAAAAAGGTATGATTTGGATTTCTCTTTTCATCGCCTTGGCGCCTATGTTGGGCTTCCTTGGAACGGTCGTCGGGATGATTCAGGCCTTCGATGCCATTGAAATTGCAGGTGATATTAGTCCCTCTTTGGTGGCCGGTGGTATCAAGGTGGCTCTTTTGACCACGGTTTTTGGTCTGATCGTGGCCATGATTCTTCAGGTGTTTTACAACTATTTGATTTCCAAGGTTGACTCACTTGTGAATACCATGGAAGACACTTCCATCAGCTTGATCGATCTTTTGGTTAAATACGGTAAAAAATAAAATCATGGGTTCAGACTTCATGATTGACGCAGGACTCTATTTGTCCTACGCCATGTTTTTTGTGGCCTTCCTGGCTGCATTAGCCTTTCCAATCTGGGAGATCGTTACCAGCATGGAGGCTGCCAAGAAAGCCTTGGTTTCGGTCGGATCAGCCGCCGTCATTTTTGGGCTATCCTATGCTTTGTCAGGTAACGAGGTTCTGCCATCGTACGAGAAGTTTGGTATCACCGCCTTCACCTCCCAGTTAATCGGTGGGTCGTTGATCATGCTGTACATCACTAGTATTTTGACGTTCGTCCTGCTTATTGTTGGCGAAGTAGTCAATTTTTTTCGTTGAACCATTTTTGCTCTTAGGTAAATATTATGGCCAGACCGGTTCAAGAAGTCAATGCAGGATCCATGGCGGATATCGCCTTCCTCCTGTTGATTTTTTTCTTGGTAACGACGACCATCGATACCGATAAAGGGATTGCGATCAAATTGCCCCCGATGCCGGAGGAGAATCAACCTCAGAACGATATCAGGATCAAGGAACGCAATGTTCTCAAAGTTTTGGTTAATGCCAACGATATGTTGCTGGTGGATGGAGAGCCTACGGATATCAAGGAACTCAAGCGCATGACCAAGGATTTCATTGATAATCCATCCAAGAATCCTGATTTGTCCGAATCCCCCCAAAAAGCCATCGTATCCCTCAAAAACGACCGCGGCACTTCGTACAACCTTTACATACAGGTCCACAACGAGCTCAAAGCCGCCTACAATGAATTGAGAGATCAGCGTGCTAAGCAATTGTACGGTCGAGTTTTGGAAAAATTGCCCGAGAGCCGTCAAAACGAAATCAAGGATTACTACCGTCAGGTTATTTCCGAAGCCGAACCCGAAGGTTAATACCCCCAATTCCCAGTCATGAAGCTCAAGAAAAAAGAGAAACCTACCCCGGCCATCAGCACGGCATCGCTGCCGGATATCGTTTTCATGTTGCTCTTTTTCTTCATGGTGACCACCGTGATGCGTGAAACGGATCTCAAGGTGAAGGTGGTCGTGCCCCAGGCGACCGAAATCCAAAAACTCGAGAAGAAGTCTTTGGTATCTTATATACACATTGGCGTACCAACCGAAACCTACCGTGCTCAATTTGGAACAGCCCCTCGGATCCAGTTGAACGATGCCTTTGCAACCCCTTCGATGATTGCTGAATTTATTGACAAAGAGCGGGCTGCTCGTTCTGAACAAGAAATTCCTCTTTTGACGACCTCCATCAAAGCCGACCGGGAGGTCAAAATGGGTATTGTGACCGACGTCAAGCAAGAGTTGCGCAAGGCCAACGCCCTCAAGCTCAATTACTCTTCCAGCTTAAGGACAGAGGTTTACTGATTCGGTGGCAAGTTCTCCGCTGGATCGGATCAAAGCCCCGGTGGCGACCGAATTGGACGGATTTGAATCCGCCTTTCGGGATTTGATGCGGAGCAAAGTTCCTTTGCTCGACTGGGTTACTCGATACATCGTTCGTCGCAAGGGCAAACAAATACGCCCCATGTTGGTCTATTTGGCCGCGCGTTGTTACGGGGAATGCGGTGAAGAATGCCGCCGGGCAGCGGCCTTGGTGGAATTGTTGCATACCGCCACCCTGGTTCACGATGACGTGGTCGATGGAGCCCCCAAGCGCAGGGGATTCTGGAGTATCAACGCCTTGTGGAAGAACAAAATTGCAGTCCTTATTGGGGATTATTTGTTGAGCAGGGGCTTGTTGTTGGCGCTGGATCACAAAGATTACCAAGTCCTGCATTTGACATCCAACGCCGTTCGCCGTATGAGCGAAGGAGAATTGTTACAAATCGAAAAGGCCCGCAAACTGGACATCACCGAAGAGGTTTATTTTGAAATTATCTCGGCCAAAACCGCCAGCCTCATGGCTACGTGTTGTGCGGTGGGCGTGGCATCCGTTCTTGGTGAATCGGAGGAGGGAGTCAAGCGTGTGGAAGAAGCCCGTCAATTTGGCGAAACCCTGGGCCTGGTATTTCAGATGAGGGATGATTTGTTGGACTTTGACGGTCATCGGACAGGCAAGGCGCCTTTGGCAGATATCAAAGAAAAGAAGTTGACTCTGCCCCTGATTCATGCGTTGGGTCAGGTTTCCTGGTTGGAACGGCGGCGTTGGATTGGCCTGATCAAAGGGCAGCCCGCGGACCCTCGCAATGTGACTCGGATTGTAGAGTTCATTGAGTCCAGCGGAGGCTTGGCCTATGCCCGTCGGGTTATGCAGGGTTTGGTGGAAAAAGGTCAGCGTCAATTGGAGAGCTTTCCGGCCGGCTCGGCTCGGGACAGCCTGGGGGCCTTGCTAGTCTTTGCCGCTGAGCGGGATCATTGACCAGACCCTTCAAAAGGATCCTCAAGAGGGGTTGTCCTGCTTGATTTGGGTGAGGATCGCTTCAACGATCTCTCGATGATTGGCCAAACGGGGAACCTTGTGTTGGCCCCCGAGTTTGTTTCGGGATGCCAGCCATCGATAGAAGCTTCCCTCCGGAAGTACGACCACTTCGGGTTCCAGCAGAGCCAGGTTTTTGTGTCTTTTGGCATCGTAATCGGAATTGCACAGCCTTAGGTTTTCGTCCAAAATTTGAACAAATCGCTGCAGATTATCGGGGGCCGTTTCAAATTCGATGAGCCACTGGTGCAGGCCGGCATGGCCTTGTTCCAAAAAGAGGGGTGCCGCCGTATAATCCCTTACCTGGGCCCCGCAGGCTTTGGAGGCGGCTCCAATGGCGGTTTCAGCATTTTCGGCCATTAACTCCTCCCCAAAGGCATTGATAAAGGAGCGGGTTCGACCCAAAACGCGGATGGTATAGGGTTGGGTCGAGGTAAAAGTGACGGTATCGCCTACTTGGTAGCGCCAAAGGCCGCTGTTGGTGGAAATAACCAACGCGTAGGCTTGCTGGGTTTGGACCTGGTCCAAGCGCAGGACCGTGGGCTTGGCATGATCGATTTCTTCGAGGGGAATGAATTCGTAGTAAATCCCGTAATCCAACATGAGCAGCATTTCATCCCGATGCGGTTCCAGCGCCAACCCAAAAAATCCTTCGGATGCGTTGTAGGTTTCCAGGTACCAGGTATGTTCCGAAGGAAAGAGCCGTTGAAATTGGGCTCGATATGGATGAAATCCAACCCCGCCGTGGAAATAAACCTCCATATTCGGCCAAATTTCCAGCATGTTTTGTTTGCCGGTTCTTTCCAAAATTTGCCGACAGATCAAGAGGATCCACGTAGGGACCCCGGCCATATTGGTAACATTTTCTTTGATGGTTTCCTGAATGATTCGATCCATCTTTTGTTCCCAATCGCCCATCAGGGCGACCGACAAATCGGGGGTTCGGATAAAGTCGGCCCAAAAAGGCAGGTTGTGCATCAACAAGGCAGACAAATCACCCGTGTAGCTGTTGGAATTAAGGGGGTTAATGGCTTGACTGCCTCCGATGGTTAGGCATTTTCCTTCAAAGAGAGCGTTATCAGGTCGGAGATTGCAATAGACCGATAACAAATCTTTGGCGCCTTTGAAATGACAATCCTGCAAGGCAGACTCGCTGACGGGAATGAACTTGCTGCGGTCGTTGGTGGTGCCGCTGGATTTGGCGAACCACCGTATTTCGCCGGGCCATAACACCGAACTTTCGCCCTCCATGCTTCGTTGAATCCAAGGGAACAAATCTTCGTAGGTACTCAACGGCACCTGTTCCGCAAAGTCATGCGGACCTTGGAGGTTGGCGTACCCGTATTGTTCACCCCACGCGGTGGTTTTGGCCTTGGCCAAAAGTCGTTGCAAAACCTCGTTTTGGACATCGTGCGGGTAGCGCATGAAGAGCTCCATCTGGTGCATTCTTTTTTTGAACCACCACGAAACCAGCTGATTAAAAACTGACACGGCCTTAGGGGATGAAGGATTCCTCAGACCGCTTGGTCAAAGGTTTTTCGTTTGAATTCAAAATTCCGACCCAGGTACAATCGGCGTACTTCGGGGTCATCGGCCATGGATTCGGTTGTTCCTTGGCGGAGGATTTTGCCTTCAAAGAGCAAAGTCGCCTGGTCGGTGATGGACAAGGTTTCCTGAACGTTGTGGTCGGTGATGAGGACTCCAATGTTACGGCGTTTGAGGGCGAATATAATTTGTTGAATGTCCTCCACCGCAATGGGGTCTACGCCTGCAAAGGGTTCGTCCAATAACATAAAGGCCGGATCGGTGGCCAAAGCCCTGGCCATCTCGGTGCGGCGTCGTTCGCCGCCGCTCAGCAAGTCGCCGCGGGTTCGGCGAACTCGGTCCAGGTTGAATTCGGCGATCAGGCTTTCGGTCTTTTGGGCTTGGGCCACGCGGTCCAGGTCGGTTAATTCCAGGATAGCGCGGATATTATCTTCCACGCTCAGTTTTCGAAAGATGGAGGCTTCCTGAGGCAGGTATCCGATGCCCAAACGAGCCCTTTCGAACATGGGGAGTTGAGTCAAATCTTTTTGATCCAGCAAAACCCTTCCGCTATCCGGTTTGACAAGGCCGACGAGCATGTAGAAGCAGGTGGTTTTGCCGGCGCCGTTGGGCCCCAGGAGACCAACGATCTCGCCTTGTTGAACCCGCAGGCTAACGGATTGCACCACGGCGCGGCGACCGTAGGTTTTGGAGATTAATTCGGCCCGGAGTTCCATTTTATTCACCACCAGGTCGAAGATCGAGGATCCGTAATTGCATGTCGGATTGGCCCCTGAAATAGTTTTCGTCCAGGTTGTAGGCGATGTCAAAGGGTAAGCCCTTGGCCAAGAGGGGTAGCAGGGCTGCCTGCCCAAAGGCAATGGCCTGCAGGGATGTCCGTCCGTCCTTTTGCTGCAGGCTCAGGCTCAGGTGATTTTGACCAACTATGCGGGGCGATCCGGGGGAAGCATAGACACCCCGGGAACAAAAGACCGGTTGTCGGTTGCCTTGTCCAAAGGGAGCGAATTGTTTTAGAATTCGAAAGAACTTGGGGGTAATCACTTCCAAAGGTATTTCGAGATCAATGGGCAGCGAAGGTCTTTTTTGCCAAGGTTCCAGCGTTGCGGCGACGGCTTCTTCAAACCGTTGGCAGAAATCCTCGTAAGCCGATGCCTTCAGGGTCAGGCCTGCCGCGAATTTATGCCCCCCGAATTGTTCGATGGTATCAGCGCATTGTTGCAGGGCATTGTACAAGTCAAAACCCTGTACGGAACGGGCGGACCCGGTCATTTTATCACCCTCCAAGCAAAAAACCACGGTCGGTTTGTAAAAGCGCTCCACCAAACGCGATGCCACAATCCCAATCACTCCTTTGTGCCATTCGCTGCCACAGACCACCGTGGTCATCTTGTTCTCGGATTGGTGCATCGTCAAAGCCTGATCAATCGCAATCCGTGTTATTTCGGTGTCTGTATCGCGGCGATCCAGGTTGCTGTTTTCGATTTCAGCCGCTAAACGGGCGCATTCTTCAGGGTCTTCGCTGACCAGTAGTTGAACAGCCAGGCGCGCATCGCCCATGCGGCCGGCTGCGTTAATTCGAGGCGCAAGTCCAAAGATCACATCGCCAAGGTCGAGAATTGGCTTGCGGTTTTTGTAATGTTGCAACATGGTCCGTATGCCGACGGATGGGTTGTTATTTAACTTTTGGAGACCGTAATGGGTCAGAACCCGATTCTCGCCTGTCAAAGGAACCATATCGGCTGCGATGCTAATCGCCACCAATTCCAATTGATCCAAGAGTTCCGACATCGGCCACTCAAAACGATGGCAGAGGGCCACCAGAAATTTGAAGGCTACACCGCATCCGCTCAGGTCCTTGAAGGCATAGGGACAGCCCGGTTGAAGGGGGTTGAGGATGGCACAGGCCTTGGGTAATCGATCGGAGGGTTTGTGATGGTCCGTGATGATGACCTTGAGGCCAAGGGTGTTGGCGTAGTCGACCTGCTCAAAGGCGGTGGTTCCGCAGTCCAAGGTGACAATACAGCGGAATCCGTTTTGAACGGCCCAATCAAGGCCTTTTTGGGATAGACCGTAGCCTTCGCTGCGTCGATCGGGAATGTAGTATCCAATATCGGCACAGTACTTGCGCAAAAAACGAAAACACAAGGCGACCGACGTGGTGCCGTCAACATCGTAATCGCCGTACAGCAAAATTCTCTCCCCGTTATCAATGCATTCGGCCATGGTTTCGAGGGCCTTGTCCATGCCTTTCATCAAGGAGGGATCTCCTAAATCATTCCAATTCGGCCGAAAAAAAGCCTTGCTTTCATCAAAGGTCCGAATCCCGCGTTGAACAAGCAATTGAACCAGGAATGGGTCCATGCCCAGGGCTTCGGCCAAAGCGTCCCTCACCTCGGGGGATTCGCGTTCTTGAAAAATCCAAGCTTTGGCGGGGGCTGCATCAGGGGTGAAAGGGCGCATGTTTAGAAAGCCTAAAGCTATTTCCTAAGGGCCTTCGTTTTGGTCCCTTTGTTCAAAAAACAAGGAGGCCGCTTCTTGTTCGGCTTTGCGTTTGTTAAAATTTTGGGCGGTGGTGACCGCTTGGCCGTTGACCCAGAGGGTAATGGTGTAGAGGGTGGCTTTGCCCCCCCCGTGGTTGGAGGTCTCGGATTCATCGCAGGCCATGCGGTACTTGGCCCGGTGTTTTTGGGCCCACTCCAGCAGTCGGCTTTTGGGGTTGATCCCGCTTTGTTCGAGCTCCTCCCAATCAATGCTGTGGTCCAGGATGGCGTTTTCGATCCAACGCCTTGTGGCAATCAAGCCAATATCCAGGTACAAGGCGCCAACAAAGGCCTCAAAGGCGTCCGCTACCGAACCTTTGCTGTTCAATTGCCGGTCCAGGTGCTTGCTTTTTTGGGCATGCTCCGGGTCTTCTGATAGCCGAATGGAGGTCTCTTTGAGGATGGCATCCAGGCCCAATTGCCGACCCAAGCGGTCCAGAAACTCCCCGTTGACGACTTTGGAGCGCATTTCGGTCAAAAAACCTTCTTGTTTGAAGGGGAATTTTCGAAACAAATAATCCGCGACTACCAGGTCTAGTACCGCATCGCCCAAAAATTCAAGGCGTTGATTGGTGCTATGGAAACTCAGGGTCTTTTGGCCGTGCACCAAAGGATGGGTAAAAGCCAATTCGTAGAGACCTGCATTGCGAATGCGCAGGCCGGTTAAGGTGCGAAGACGCTTTTGGAGTTCCTTGCGAGGATTGCCGGATGCAAAAAGTCGGGAAAGCAAAGGCATTAAGCCCGGTAAGCTTTGAAGACGACCGAGGTGTTGTGACCACCAAAACCAAAGGTGTTGCTGAGAGCGGCCCGGACCGTGCGGTTTTGGGCTTGGTTGAAGGTCAAGTTGATGCCTGGATCAAAGGCGGGGTCGTCGGTAAAATGGTTGATGGTAGGCGGAATAATTCCTTCGCAGATGGCTTTGATGGAGGCAATGGCCTCGACGGCGCCGGCCGCACCCAGGAGGTGACCGGTCATGGATTTGGTCGAGGAAACATTCAGTTGGTAGGCATCCTGACCAAAGACATTTTGGATGGCCTTGATTTCGGATAAATCCCCGAGGGGGGTGGAGGTGCCGTGTACGTTGATGTAGTCAATGTCAGCGGGCCCCAGACCGCTGTCCCGCAGTGCATTTTTCATGACCAAGGTCGCACCCAGGCCTTCGGGGTGCGGGGCTGTGATATGGTGGGCATCGGCGGATAAGCCGGCACCCGCAATTTCGGCATAAATACGTGCACCCCTGGCCAAGGCGTGATCCAGGGACTCCAAGATCAAAGCGCCCCCACCTTCTCCCAGTACAAAGCCGTCTCGATCCAAATCAAAGGGCCGGCTGGCGGTGCTGGGGTCGTCGTTTCGTTCCGAAAGGGCCTTCATGGCGTTGAATCCAGCAACCCCCGGTTCATTAATGGCCGCCTCGGAACCTCCGGTTATGAAAAGGTCGGCAACCCCCCAACGGATATAGTTAAAGGCATCAATGATGGCGTTGTTCGAGGAGGCACAGGCCGAAACCGTGGTGTAATTGGGACCGTGAAAACCGTATCGGATGGATAAGAGTCCGGCGGCGATGTCCGAAATCATTTTGGGGACAAAAAAGGGATTGAATTTGGGCGTACCGTCACCATCAAAAAAAGCTTTGAATTCGTGATACACCGTGTACATCCCCCCAATGCCGGAACCCCAGATGACACCCGCTCTTTCACCGTTGAGGGCTAGACCCTCCAAACCGGCATCCCTGAACGCCTCTTCTGCCGTGACCATGGCATAATGGGTGTAGGGGTCCATTTTGCGGGCCTCTTTGCGGTCCAAATGGTTTTCGGGGTCGAAACCCTTGACCTCTGCCGCAAACCGGGTTCGGAAACGGGAGGCATCAAATTTGGTGATAGGCGCAGCACCGCTGCGGCCTGCCACAAGGCCTTCCCAATATTCCTGAACGGTATTGCCCAAAGGCGTTAGGGCCCCTAGGCCGGTGACGACGACTCTGCGCATGATGAAAACAGGGCGAATAGCCCCAGGGTCAATTACTTGGCGTTGGCCTCCAGGTAGGTGATGGCCTGGCCGACGGTCTGAATGTTTTCGGCTTGGTCGTCTGGGATGGAGAGGTTGAATTCTTTTTCGAATTCCATAATGAGCTCAACGGTATCCAGAGAATCGGCTCCAAGGTCGTTGGTAAAGCTCGCTTCTGGCGTTACTTCGTTTTCGTCCACTCCCAATTTGTCTACGATGATGGAACGGACTTTACTGGCAATATCAGACATGTTGTTCTGGGTTAATTTGAATCGCAATATTACAAGGAATTTGAGGTGATGCATCGTTGTTCCACGGTGCCAGAAATCCAAGTGTATTTTTGGGGGTGGCCAAAAAGGTGTATAAGTTGACGGAAGGGGCTGAATTGGCCGTTTGGGGCCTTGCATCCACCCTTCCGCCCTATGTTTTGGCCGCATTGCTGAACCAGAATTTGAACTGGAATTTGGCCCGGAGCCGCCAGGATGTCGAATGGGCCTTGGAACCTCAAGGCGAAATTTCGGCCTTTCAGCTCTTTTTTCAGGACCTCGAACTCCACGGTTTGCCCCTCTGCATGGTCAGCAATCGCGGTTCGCTGGGGCTCCTTTTGCCCCGGGTTGGTGGGATGGACTATATCCTTACTTGGCCGGCGGAGGCTCTGGAGTTGTGGGGGACCGATGATCCCCGGCTTCGTTTGGCTTCGATCGCCGGGGTGGACTTGGTCGCCGACCTCCGATCTGTTTTGAGTCCCAAAGCCTTGGAGCCCCTGCGATTTGACCCCTTGGATCGGCACCATTCGGATTCTGACCTCCGTTGAACCCCAGAGCATCCCACCTTTTCGTACCTTGCGCACCAAATTTTAAAGTCTACTTTCACCTAGGCAATCTACCCTCGAATGGCAACCCCCCTCAACCCTAACCCATCCCATCTTGTAAGTCCGTCTTCCAAGAAAACCAAAATCATTACCACCCTGGGTCCGGCAAGTTTTGACAAAAAAACCCTCCGCGAATTGATTCTCGCCGGGGCCAATGTCATGCGACTTAATTTTTCGCATGCTGATTATTCCTTGTTGACTCAGGCCATTCAAGATATCCGGGATTTGAACAAGGAGCTGGGAACATCGGTCGGTATCCTAGGAGACCTTCAGGGTCCCAAGATTCGCATTGGCGAAATGCCCAAGGGGGGTGTGCTTTTTGAGCCCGGGGATCGTCTGACCATGGTGACCACCCCGGTGACCGGTTCCAAGGAAGAAATCTTCATCAATTACAGCCAGCTCCCCATGGATATCCGTCCGGGTGATTTGTTGTTATTGGACGATGGCAAACTCAAGTTCAAGGCTTTGTCCAGCAATGCCCGGGATCGGATCGAAGTGGAGGTTATCTCCGGAGGCTTGCTCACATCGCGCAAAGGCGTGAATCTTCCGGATACCGAAGTGGCCCTGCCCAGCCTCACCGATAAAGATCGTAAGGACTTGGAATTCATCTTGGAACATCGCTTGGATTGGGTGGCCCTTTCGTTTGTACGCAAAGCCATGGACGTCGAAGCATTGCGCAAAGAAATTCAGGCCAAGGGACAGGATATTCCGGTGATGTCCAAAATCGAAAAACCGTCCGCCGTCGCTGACTTGGAAAACATTATCGCCGCATCCGATGCCGTGATGATTGCTAGAGGGGACTTGGGCGTTGAGTTTCCAATTGAACAATTGCCGTTGATCCAAAAGCGCATTGTGAGGCTTTGCATGGACCTCTGCAAACCGGTGGTGGTGGCAACCCAGATGATGGAATCCATGATTACCAATTTTATGCCTACCCGGGCCGAAGCCAACGATGTGGCCAATGCTGTATTGGACGGGGCGGATGCATTGATGCTTTCGGGAGAAACCTCCATGGGCTCGCACCCTGCCCAGGTGGTGGAATACATGGTTCGGATCATTGGAGCGGTCGAAGCGCAGTCCGAGATTTATTACAGAGAACATCGTATTTCCCAGGATTCTTCCACCTTTATATCGGATCAGTTGTGTTATCTGGCATCCAGGGCGGCCTACCGGGTGGATGCTCAGGCCATTGTTGGCTTTACCAAGTCCGGTTATACGGCCTTTCAGGTATCGTCCTACCGACCCAAGTCCGGGATCATCATCTTTACGCCCAACCAAAATCTTTTGACTAGGATTTCCTTGGTTTGGGGGGTTCAGGCCTTTTTTTACGATAAATTGACTTCGACCGACGAGACCATCGAGGATGTAACCCGCATTCTCAAAGCCAATGGTTGGCTAAAGTCCGGTGATACGGTGGTGAATACAGGGGTGATGCCCCTGCACAGTGTGCACCGCGCCAATTTTATCAAGCTGACGGTCATAGACTAAGGGCTTGGAGGCCCAAGGTACCCCACAGGGTGCTGAGCGGGGAGGTGTTTCGTGGATGCAAAGAAGTTTGGATGCCCAAGGAAGCAGCGCCTTGGAGATTGTCGGTGCTGTCATCCACAAACAACCAAGATTCATTGGGAATCGCTTCGCCAATGGGTGAATCCAAGCCCAGGATGGCTTTTTGATAAAATTCAGGTTGGGGCTTGCGCATTTGGTGCTGATGGGAAAAAACGACCCGGTCAAAATAGGTTTCAAGGGGCCCTCCACCGGCTGCTTGGAGGGATTGCTTGAAGGCTGTTTCGTGCCATGCATTGGTGTTGCTAAGCAAGACCATCGTGAATTGATCGCGATACCCTTGGAGTTGTTCGAGGTCTTCAAGGTTCCAACGGCCTAATAGGCTATTCCAGAAGTCGATGGTTGACCCGGCCTGGGCTGTTGTTTTGGCTTGGGTCAAGGATTGTTGGAGGGCTTGCTCAAACTCAAATTCCGAACACAGACCGCATTCAAAAAGATGGTGTATTTTTTCAAAATCAGACCCTTGGGCCCAAATCCTCTTCGGTAGGCGTTCTGGATGAACCTGGATGAACAGCCCTCCCAAATCCCAAATCAAACCGGAAATCCGCATTTTTTCGTTCAAAGATAAGAAAACCAAAAGGTTCGTGAAATCTTACAAAACTAGATTTAATGATTTATTGCTCTAAATTGATTGGATGGGTTGTTTATTTGTTATTGGATTTAAATGAAAAGAGATCGTAGACGCTTATCTCATAACAATCTGTCTTGCCTATAAAACCCTCCGCTTTCCTATGAAAACCTATCAACAAGTCCTTTGCCCCGTGGATTTTAGCGAATCCTCTTTGAACGCGGCCCGCTGGGGGATGGAATGGGCCGCCCTTGGCCAAGTCCCCTTGGTTTTGGTGCATAGTTATGGTCTATTGTTACAGGATGCCGAAACAGCTGCGGCGATGTACCCCGAGATGTTACGAATAAGCGAGGAATCGATGAAAAGCTTTTTGGATCGACTGCAGGTGCCGCAGGAAATCGAAGTAAAAACATGGAGCACACCGATGGATCTAACCCAGGAGTTAAAAGCCCGTTGTCAAGAGATGCCTCATTCGTTGGTTGTTATGAGTACCAAAGGGGCCCATGGCTGGACGAGGTATCTTTTGGGAAGCAATGCGGTTTCGGTTTTGCATTCCGTCGATGTTCCTGTATTGGTGATTCCAGAAACTTGTTTATGGAACGGACGAAGCAAAGAGCCGATGAAATGGATGTTGGCCGTTGACCCGAGTGATACTTCCTACGAATTAGCCATCGTTTGGTTGCGGCGCTTTGCCGACCACTTGAATTCTCGGATTTCCCCGGGGTATGTGGTTGACGATACAGACCGTTCGGTGGAAGTGGAGTATTTTTTGCATTGGGCCTCGGTGCATTTTCCGAATCAAGCTCCCCTGATGGTGGTGGCGGAAAATCCCGGTTCTGGAATTAATGATTTGATGCTGCAAAGCAAAGCGGATGGTCTCATGATGATCGCCCGCGATAAGGGATGGCTAAGAGATTTGTTGCGAAGGCACACCACCGATGAAGTGGTTTTCATGGGCCGCTACCCGGTTTTGGTGGTGCCCGAGAGATTGGATATCAGTGAAAACCTATTGGTTCCCGGTCCATCAGGACAGTAGGTGATTCATGAAATTTGGTTGTTTTTTGTTATGCCTTTTGGTGGCTTGTCAAAGTCCCCCCAAAAGCGCAGTGGATTGGGATTTTCAGGTGCCCGTTGCCCAGGGTTCTATACAGGGGGGGTCTACCCGGGTTTACTTGGATTCCATGGCTTTCTTTGGGGGCGGCCGGGGGGTTGACTCCGTAGCATCGCCGATTTGTGTGGAATCGGCCTTGCCTTGGGAGGGGAAGGGCAAGGAGGTACCTGGCTTTTCCAGTGAATTTTTGCACCGAGGGACCTACCGTGGACCAGCCGTTTACCAGGTCGTTTTTTTTTCGCGCATCAGTAGCTCGTTGTGGTTGGTTCGGCTGGGTTCGGTATCGGCGACCCAGGGGACCCTTCGGGATTATCCTCAAAAATCGGTTTCGGGGGAGGCCTGGGTTCGGCAGGCCTGGAACGTGTCAGTCGAGGCAGGTCAGCATTTGCGGATGGAGGTGTCCCTTTTGGACCCGGGGAGGGTATGCATCCGAGGGCTGGAGGTCCGCAAGCTCCTTTGAGCGGGGGACCAAACCAAGAGGACTTGGGTTTGTTTCTAAGGGATGAACCCGCCGTTTGCGAACCTACCAAAAATATCCGAGGCCTTGAGTCCTGCCCAGGTCGATCGGGTCATTGAAATGGCTTGGGAGGATCGGACGCCTTTCGAGGCCATCCTTGCCCAATTTGGGTTGGCAGAAGCCGATGTGGTGGCCTTGATGCGGCGAGAACTCAAGTCCTCTAGTTTCAAACTTTGGCGTGAACGGGTTCATCAAAAGGTCAGCCACAAGCACCTTCACAAAAGATCCGACGACATCGAACGCTTTCGATGCAGTCGTCAGCGAAGTATTTCGGGTAACAAAATTTCAAAGCGGTGACGGGGACTCCTTGGCAGGCTTCCTTTGATTTTGAGGGTGCGTCGTTGTGGTCGCCCCGCCTTGAAGATGTGCGGGTGCGATTGAGCTTGGTTCGGCCGGCGGCCTATGCGCGTTCCCGCAATTACCTGGATGGGGCGGTGACCAAATTGTCGCCTTATCTGTCAAGGGGGGTTCTAAGTACGCGTCAAGTGGCCACATCCTTGGTCGAACGGGGGCTGTCCTGGGAAGATTGCGAGTCGCTGGTCAAAGAATTGGCTTGGCGCGACTACTTTCAGCAGGTCTGGAAACATCAGGGCAACGGGATTGATCAAGACCTCCGGCAGCCTCAGGCCGGGGTTTGCCATCATCAGGTACCAGCGGCTTTGGTGAACGCAAGGACCGGGATTACGGCGGTGGATGCGGCGGTGGAGGAGCTTTACCGAACCGGCTATATGCACAACCATGTGCGGATGTACACGGCTGCTTTGGCCTGCAATGTGGGGGGTGCGCATTGGTTGCAAGCGGCTCGGTGGATGTACTATCATCTTCTGGACGGCGATTGGGCCAGCAATGCCTTGAGTTGGCAATGGGTGGCCGGTGCCTTCAGCACCCGCAAATACATCGCCAACCAAGAAAACATTAATAAATATTGTTATACGC
Organism: Bacteroidia bacterium; assembly: GCA_049317645.1. GTDB lineage: Bacteria > Bacteroidota > Bacteroidia > UBA7662 > UBA7662 > SYHX01. The sequence continues at coordinate 3,141 of JBMOHV010000031.1, read as the reverse complement.
AGCAAAGAGGCACTTTCTTGGACGTGGGTTACGATGCATTGGAGCGCATGAAGGTTCCAGAGGCCTTGATAGAAAACGTGTTACCGGAACTTCGTTGCGAGCTCCCCGAAGGTCCCTGGATCGATGCGGCGAGGCTTCGAGAAATCCTTCACGAGCATCCCTCCAAGCCGGTTTTGATTTATCATTGGTATCAATTGGATCCCCAATGGTCCCCGGCGGGAATGGATGTTGATGCAATTCGTGTTATGTTATGGGAGCCTGAATTTCTGCTGAAGTATCCGGTTTCCCAACGTGTGATGGCCTGGGTCAAGGCATTGGCCGAGCAAATTCCCGGAATTCTTTGGATTTCAGCGCCTTTTGCCGAGGTTTTTGATGCCAACGATGAGCCCCGAATTCATTTCAAGGAACACCCCACCACCACCCATTACCGTGGCCATTGCCATCCCAGGGAATGGTTGTTTCCGGAAGTAGAGGGCTATTATCCATCCTTCTCTTCGTATTGGAAACGCTGCGAGTCAAGGGCCCGGGCGATGTTTGGCTGAATCCCTCTGCTCTCTTGAGGTAGTCTGCTCTCTCGGTGTGGGTCGATTCCTCACGTCGGACCGGAAACTTTTATCCCTTGGAAATGTTACTAGAACAATGATTTTTGGCAACTTAGATGGAAAGAACCTGGGATTTGCCCTTTAGTCCTGGGTTTAGGGCTCGAATGGGTCGTTATACTTTGTATGCGGCGATAACGGGCTTTTTGGTTCATCTGGGTCTTATCGGCCTCAAAACAGCTTTTCCGGACTGGATCCGATCCGATTTTTTGGCGCATCCCATCAACGCCATTTACACGCCTTTTTCGATTCTCCTTTTTTTTGAATCGTATCTGTTGATTTTTTACCTTCGGCAGTCCACCACCTTTTATATCGGCAAACAATACGAAATCATCGCTCTCATACTGATTCGGGGGATTTTCAAGGACATGACCCATCTGGATTTGCACGCGGGTTCGCTGGGTTCTCCCAACAATTTGGAATTGGCCAGGGACCTTGGCACGGTCATTCTTGTCTTTGGGATGATTTATGTCTTTTATCGTATCAGCGGGATTCAAAGCGGCAAGGCCCTTGAAGCCGTGGATGAGGGTCTATTGGCCCCCTCGCTCCGCCGTTTTATTCGCGCCAAAAAAATCCTTTCGTTTATACTCCTGCTGGTTTTCCTTGCACTCTCGGTCCAAAGCCTGGTCCAGTGGATCGCTTCTTCATCGGTTTCCAGCATGGATATGTTGAGCAACGCACCTTTGATCAATTCCAATACGATCTTTTTTGATCACTTTTTCACGGTTTTGATTCTGAGCGATGTGTTTATTTTGCTTTTTTCATTGTTATATACCGAGGAATTTTCGACGATTATACGGAACAGTAGTTTTGTGATATCGACGATTATGTTGAAACTATCTTTTTCGGCCGAGGAAGGCATGGTTCAATTGTTCATCTTGGCCGGAGTCGCTTTTGGGGTGGTTATGCTCTACCTGGCCAATACATTCGACCGCCTCAAATCTGCTTCTCACCCAGCATCCTCTTGAATTCAATCCCGCAGGCAACGAACCGATAAGCCCAGGCGCTTGAGGCCGTTGTTAGGAGAAAAAGGTATAAAATCCCCGTAGGCAAAGCGGTTGGTAAACAGGTTACTTCCCATCCAACATTGATTTTGCAGGTCCAAGGTGGGGTAAACGTTTCGGGCCCCATCGGTGGCCGAGCTGGTGGGCAAGGGCGATGGCGGTGGTGGTATGTACGAGCTGTTGACATCGCCGGTGCTCAGAATTCGGTGCCCCAGAGGACCCGCTGCGGTATCGGCAAGGACCCCAAGGGTGTCCTGGGCCCAGGCCCCGGCTGGGAAGGAGGTTAACAATTGCGCAGACCAACGAGCGATGTTCAAGGCATCGGTGGAAGTCACCGTTCCGCTTCGATTGACATCCGCTGCCATGGCTTGGAGCCCGGTCAAGGTGGCCGAACCCGAAAAGGACTGAACGACCCTAAGGGCGTCGGTGGCATTGATCCCGCCAGGGCTGAGGGTTGGGAAGGCCCGAATTCGGTAACGCCTTCCTTGAATGGCGTTAAACGAAAAACTTCCATTCATGCGGCTGGTATCTCGATCGACGACTGTTCCGGTGCTGTCCACCAGTTCCAATGGGCTGTAGGCCATGGCAGAGCCAGCGGTATTGGCGTATTGGAGGTTCCCGTTGAGGGTCATTGGCAGAGAAGTGTTGCAATTCAATTGGTTGATGGCGTTCCAAACGATGTTATTGAACATATAGTCCAAAGGAACCGATGGGGGCCTTTCACCCATTCGAATCCAAACCATGTTGGTGGATGGTATAACATTGATAAATTGCCCATCCGCCCCCAAGGCGGCGATCATGTCCATCGGTGCTGAAGGAAACATGGGGCCAGAAAACACGGAACGTAGGCGCGGTACCATATGGCTGGAGGTTCCGTTGAGCCACCACAAGTAGCCGTAGCCTTGGTTGAGGTTCTGGGAGCTTCGGGTCATCTGACCAAAATAAGCGGTGTCATTTAGGACCGGTACGCCGTTCCAGACCCCTCTGTTTAGCATGAGTAAGCCAAAGCGGGCCATGCTTCTCGCGGTGCTAAACAAAACGCGGTTGTATCCCAAAACAATGAATTGACCATCCATTCCGGTGGGGGCTTTGATTTTTTGGTTAAGGTATTGGTTGAGGGTGCGGCCCGTTGCGTTTTCCAAAACCGGATCGAGCAAGGTATAAGGGGCGTTGTGGTAGGCCCAACGGGTGCCAGGAACGGCCAAGTAGGTGAGGCAGGTATCGTCGGTGCAATAGAGGTCGGCCACCCCATCGTTCAGGCCGCTGGTCATGGTCAATTGGTGGCGGATGTTAATTCGGTCTTCCTGGGCGGTGGTCAAGCTGCTCCAGGCTGGGCCCAAATAAGTGGAGGTGGTATCGGTGATGCTGAGCAGGTTTTCTTGTTGGGCGATACCTACCAGGGTGGCGGTTACGGTTTTGCCGGCCGAGGCCCAACGCCACATGGAGGAGGGGGACTGCCCGGCAAAGTACTTTTCCAGGACGATTTTACCGTCCTTGAGCAGGACAAAGGCCTTGGTATCGTTGCTATCCAGCAGGGC
>JBMOHV010000030.1:0-22741 GCA_049317645.1 Bacteroidia bacterium | reverse complement strand
GATCAATCGATCCCTTCTGGTTCCAGGTCGATCCCTTCTGGTTCCAGGTCGATCCGCTCTCGAATCAGGTCCGGTCGTTCCGCTTGGGTCTTTGCCTTCGCATGGTTGGCCCTGGTGGGGTTGAGTCGGTTTGCCTTGGTGGTTGATGGGACGGATACAGCCAACGGGAAGGGCCTGGCCTTGGCCGGTTACCCCGGAACTTTTTTGACGACCGTTCCATTCACACGTTCCACCGATCCATTTGATCCTTGTTTGCGTCAGGCAACGCTGATGTCTCCCATCGAGGAGCCAGGAGCGGCGATCCAACCATCGTCGTGGCCGGTGCACCGTGTGGTTGTGGGGCTTTATTCCCAAATGCCGTTGGCTGAGGCCAAGTTGACCGCACTGCGTGGCCTGGGCTATTCCGTTCGTTTAACCCCTCGATGGGTCCATGGTCGTTGGTTAACGGCCGTTTGCTTGGAATACCGTGGTCTGTATATCCAGGATTTCCTACAGGAAGTCCGCTCGAAGGTGGTGCCCGAGGCCTGGATTTGGCCCGAAGCGATCTAATCGCCCATGGTACTGGGTCAACCGTCGGCATTGTGGGGGCTGACCCTTTGGCTTGTCCCCCTGTACATCCATTTTTTTGGCTTTCGCTTGCGCCAAAAAGCTTGGTTTACCCGGCTTGACTGGCTATTGCAGCAACAAATCCCGGTCCGTCGTCGGGAGAGGCTTTTGAGGGTCTTGTTGCTCATCCTTCGTTTGCTGGCGATTTTGGCAATGGTGCTAGCATTCGCCGAACCCCGTTGGGGCGATACCGCCGGTTCATCCGGTTCCGGTCAAAAGCACTTGATTTATTTGGATAACAGCCCCAGCATGCAGATGGAGGGCGATGAAGGTTTGCTCCTGGAATTGGCCAAACAGTCGGTTCGAAACTTGCTAGAAAAGAGTCCCAAGGATGCCCAATTTGCATTGATCACCAACGACCGGGCCCCGTTGCCTAGCGGTTGGTTGCCTGCTCATCGGATGACCGAATGGCTGGACAGGGTTCAAGTGGTGGAACAGCGACGGAGTGCTAGCGCGGTGCGGGATCAATTCCGTCGTCGAATGGAGCAGGAGGGCACCGCCGGGATGAGTCAAATTCAAACCTGGATTTTTTCGGATTTTCAAAAAAATCAAATGTCTTTTTCGGAGCCAGCCACTGGTTTCAAGGTGCATTTGCGACCGGTGGTCCATCGGTCATTTTTTAACGCAGTGATTGATTCGGCCTGGCTCATCGAATCAACAGTCCGACCAGGAATGCGGAATCGTTTGGTGTTCCGCACCCGATTTTTTGGCGAATGGCCTGGCGGTTTGCTTTTGCAGGCCGAGCTTCGTTGGCTGAATCAACGCAAAAGCCTGATGAGCCTGCGTGATCAGGGCCTGGACCTGCGATTGGATACCTTTGATTTTGTGCCAGGACCTGCTGAGGCCGGCCTGGTAACCTTGAGCCTGAACGATCCTGGTTACCCTGCGGATAATACTTTTTTTGTTAGTCTGCCCATGCATCGGACCATCCGGGTTCTTCACCTTGTGAATGGGAAGCCGAACCCCTTTGTGCAATCGGTTTGGGCCACGGATACCTTGGTTCAATCGGAGATATGCCATGTTATGAGCAGGTCGATTCCGGATCTGGATTCGGTGGATTTGCTGGTTGTGGAGGCATGGCGCGAGGAGGGGCAGGCCATGGCGTTGGCTCAAGTCAAGGAATGGGTTCAGCGGGGTGGAACGGTCGTTCTGCTACCCGCTTCGCTTTCAGGAAAAATCGGAGCATGGCCTTCTCGAAATTGGGAAATGCCAGTCGCAGAACCTTCTGTTTTAAAGGGTTCGTTCCGGGTTCAGGGCATTGAGGCATCGGCCGATTTTCTGGGTCAGGCTCTGACCCGAAGACCCAGGCCCGAAACCCTGCCAGGGGTTCGCGGGTACCTTGTCGAAAAACCACAAGCAGGCGATCGGGTCCTTTTGGCCCTGAACAACGGCGATCCTCTGTTGTTGCAGGTCAACCAAGGGGAAGGCATTCAATACCGATTTAGCGCCCCGCTGACCGATGAGTGGTCTGATTTGGTTCGACACGATCTCTTTGTCCCGATCTGGTATCGCTTGGCCATGGCTTCGCTCAAGGCCCCTTCCTATACCGGGACCCTTGGCGGAGACCGGGAATGGTCCTTGCCTCTTCCAGCCACTTGGAACGAGCCAGGAGAATGGAAATTGAGGGCGATGGATTCAAGCGGTCTGGATCCAGAAGTCTGGCGGCCTTTGGTCCGGGTGGTTAACGGACGCTGCTTGCTACGGCCTTCGATGGAACAGGCCAAGCCTGGATTTTATCGTTTGGATCCTGGTTCCGTTCAGCCGCCAGGTCCTTGGTTTGCCCTCAACCGTGAACCCATGGAATCCGATCTCCGGGGGATGAGCGAGGACGAATTGCAGCAATTCTATCCCGATGCCTCCAGGGGGACCGTCGCCTTGGGGAAGACCTTGAGCCCTTGGAATGGATTTTACGAGGCAGAGTCTTCGTTGACCCGGTGGTTAATCGGGGCTTGCTTGGTATTTTTGGCCTTTGAAGCAGCGCTGCTTGGGTGGCGCAAAGCATGAAAATTCTCCTACAACAAGCCCGATTCCACGGCCCTCTGCCTGCTCACCTGCGGTCCAAAGCACCGAAGGGTGAGCGAGCTGATTTTTTGATCGAGGATGGCGTTCTCACCAAGGTTGGGTCCGGCTTGAAAGCCCCCGGTGCCTTGGTGATCCAATCCAAGGACTTGCATTTGTCCCGAGGTTTTACGGATCTCTACGCTGATTTTGGATCCCCCGGTTATGAAAACCGTGAAACCTTGGAAAGTGGAAGCCTGGCGGCCTTGGCCGGAGGCTTTACCCGGGTTTTGTTGCAACCCGATACCCGACCCGTCCTCCAAAGCGGAGGGGAGGTGACCGCCTTGCGTCTTCAGGCCAGGGGTCTGCCCGTTGAGGTTTGCATTGCCGCGGCCTTAACCGAAGGATTGTCCGGGGAAGCCTGTAGCGATATGTTGGATTTGAAACACCACGGCGCTTCGGCTTTTTCGAATGCCAACAAAGCCATCCCCGATGCCGGGACCATGCTCCGTCTGTTGCAATACGGGGGAATGACTGGACTGCCATTGATGGTTGTACCCTGCGAGCCGGCTTTGGGACTAGGAGCCCAGGTTCACGAGAGCATGCAATCGGTCCAATGGGGCTTGACGGGATGGCCCGTAGTGGCCGAGACCATGGCCATCGATCGAGACCTGGCGCTGTTGGCTTATCTCAAAGGCCCCGCCCACCTTCATTTTTCCAAAATTTCCAGTGCCGAATCCGTTGAAAAGGTTCGTCAGGCCTTGGCCCAGGGTCTTCGACTGAGTTGCGGCGTGGCAGCCCATCACTTGGCTTCCACCCAGGAGGATGTCGAAGGATTTCGAACGGATTTCAAAGTTTTTCCTCCTTTGCGCAGTTCCACCGACCGCGCAGCCCTGATGGAAGGCATCTTGGATGGGACCATTGCGGTCATTTGTTCGGATCATCAACCCGGTGATTTCGAATCCAAGGACGTGGAGTTTCCGGCAGCTGCCTTTGGACAGGCCGGGATTCAACATGCCTTTTTGGCCGCATTGGAATCCGGTTCGTTGTTGGATGCCCGTCATCGCACGCGTTGGGTATCCCGCGTCGTCCATGCACTGACCGAAGGCCCTGAACGAATTTTGGGAATCCATGCGCAGGTTTTGGACTCCATGGACAAGGGTCAGCCCAACGGGTGGGTGGTTTTTGACCCCGGCTATACATCGGGAGCGGCTGCTTCCAAGGCAGCCCCACGCTACAGCCAGGGGGTGGCCCAAGCCTACCATAATGCGCACTTTAGGGGAACTTTGCTGGCGGTGGTCGGCCCAGGTCGAACCTTGGTCGCCTCCGAACTTTAATTAAAACCAATGAAATCAACTACGACCGTCGAAGCGGCTCTTCGAGGATTGGTTCTGGGCTGCTGGCTATGCCATCAACACCAAGAAGGTCAGGCGATGGAAGGGCTCACGAGCCTCCAGCCAGATCCGGTTTGGAAGGAACGCTTGCAGCAAATCCGGGGATTGGTTCTACCGAAGGCCCCTGGTCTGACCAGGGCCGTCGAGGACCTTGCCCAAATCCAGGCCTACCTGGACGATGCCAAGGCCTCCTCTTGGTTGGTGGGATCGGCCGGTGACTTTTTGGTGGATCTCTATATTTTGTCGCTTTTGAGTGACGAAGGGGCTGAACAAAGTTGGGATGACTCGGCTTGGGACCAATTCGAAAACGCATGCGCCGGGTTGGGCACGGATCTTTTGCATCTGCTTCATTATGTTGATGAATGCAGGGAAGAGGGTGTTGCTCCGGGAATGGATGATTTTGTGGACTCCTTTGTGGTGAGTCCAGAATTGGAGGACCAGGATCACCTCATGGCCTACGAGGAGGTTCTCGCCTCCAGAGACCTGGTGCATGAGCCATGGTCGGAAATGTTGGCAGAATGCAGGGCCATGGCCCCGGAATCGGCGATAGAACCCGTTTTTACCGGACTTTTTGTCTTTTTGCGGCAGGATTCCACCGACCAAGCCTGGTTGCGGGAGGTTTGGGGTTCCACGGAGGATCTCTCCGATTTTATGCCCCTGTTGGCCTGTGTCCAGGCGTATGCAATGGACGCTTCGACCCCCCAACTCCAACGATTGGCCGATTTGAACCCCGAATGGTCTCAGTTTTGAAATGAAACGCCTTCTCATCTATACAGGATTGGGGAATACCCTGACCGCTGTCTTGGTTTCGGCGGCGGTTTATTTTTTCTCGCCGGTTCATCCTCTCGGCCAGTTTCGACTGCTGTTGGGGGTGGTTACCCTGGCTTGGCTGATTGCAGGCGTTCGTAACCTCAAATACAAGGTGCAGGCGGGCGATCTCAAAGTAACCCACGGGCTCCTTTTTAGCGCAGGGTCTGGCTTGGTTGCGGCCCTTTCCTTTGGGCTGGTTGTATGGCTGTTGGGGACCTTGAGCCCTGTTTTTTGGAACGACTACCTGGCCGATCAATTGCAAAATTTAGGCATGGCTTCGGGTTTGCTCGAAACCAATTATTCGCCCGGTACCCTGGCAAAGCTTCAGGATCAAATCAAAAACCAAACCCCCGCGACCTTGGCCCTGCGATTAAGTTTTTTTCGATGGGTTTGGCATTTGTTGGTCGGGGGCTGGGTTGCCGTTTATTTTCGTACATCGCACTAACCAAGTATTTATGAATCAAGCCGTCGTATTTCGTTTTGGCCTTTTGTTGGGCGTAGTCAGCATTCTGTCCATGTTAATCGCCTATATGGTCGATTTGACCTGGCTGGTTTCGGGTTGGAATTCCATGATATCCATTGGGTTGGTTTTTGCGGCCATGTTCATGGCCTGTGTCGAAGACCGTAAGGGTTTTTCCGGAGGCTACCCCTACGGACGCGCCGTGGTACAGGGCCTCCTGACGGGGATGGTGGGCAGTTTGTTGGGGATTGCCTTTACCGGGGTGCTTTACAATTGGGTGGACCCTGAATTGCATGAGCGTGTCAAAGAAATCATGGTGGTCAAAATGGAAGAAAGTTTTGAGTCCTTTGGGATGAGCGAAGAGGATTCCGCCAAAGCGATGGAGTCCTTCGAAAAACGCAGCTTCCAACAAGATTTTCGTTCATTGGGTTCCGCCTTTTTGTTATCGGGCTTGATGAATGCCTTTTTTGCTTTGATTGTGGGTCTTTTTGTACGACGCAAAGAAGACCCTTTTGCTACGAGTTCATCGGATACCCTCTCAAGCTAAGCGGTATGGATGTTTCTATTGTTATTCCGTTACTCAACGAGGCCGAATCCCTGCCCGAGCTCAACGCCTGGTTGGTGTCGGTCCTCGAGGCTGAATCCTTGGATTACGAAATCTGGTACATCGACGACGGGAGTAGCGATGGGAGCTGGGAAGTCATCGAGGCACTTCGGCTTGAAAATCAAAGGGTTAAAGGCCTTCGTTTTCAGCGCAATTACGGCAAATCGGCGGCCCTTCAAATGGGCTTTGAGCGGGTGACGGGTCAGGTTGTTTTTACGATGGACGCCGATTTGCAAGATTCCCCCGACGAGATACCGGGTATGCTCAAGCGAATGCGTGACGAAGGCTTGGACCTCTTGTCCGGCTGGAAGAAAAAGCGCTACGACCCCCTTTCCAAGACCCTGCCCACCAAGCTCTTCAATGCAGCGACCCGGCGTTTGTCCGGCGTACGAAATCTCCATGATTTTAATTGTGGTCTCAAAGCTTATCGGCTTCAGGTGGTTCAAAGCATCGAGGTTTATGGAGAAATGCACCGGTACATTCCGGTCATTGCGCAGTGGTCGGGTTTCAAAAAAATCCAGGAACAAGTCGTGCAGCACCGTCCCCGCAAATACGGACAAACCAAATTTGGCCTGGAACGATTTGTGAATGGGTTTCTGGATTTGTTATCCATTTATTTTATCTCCAAATTCAGGCGCAAGCCCATGCATTTCTTTGGCACCATGGGTAGTTTGTCTTTTGTTATGGGGGCTGTATCCACGGCTTGGTTGATTTTCCGAAAACTTTACTTGATTTCGATGGAGATCCCGCACCGGGATGTGACCGATCAGCCTTTGTTTTATTTGTCCTTGACCTTGGTCTTGTTGGGTGCGCTCTTGTTTTGTACCGGATTTTTGGCCGAATTGGTGGCCCGTAACAACCCCGACCGCAACCGTTACCTGGTCCAAGCCGTCCTGGATTGAAGCACATCGTTCTGGTTGGTCCGGTTTGGCCCTTTCGACCCGGGGGCATGACCAGCTTTAATCAGCGATTGGTCCAAGAGTGGCAGGCCATGGGGCATCGAGTCACGGTCCTGAATTATTCGGTCCAATACCCGTCGTGGTTGTTTCCGGGAACAACGCAGTTCACCGATGAACCGGCTCCAGACCACCTCGAATCGCATCGCTTGCTTCATTCGGTAGGCCCCCTGAGTTGGTGGCGCTCGGGGCGATGGCTGGCGGCCCAAAAACCGGACCTGGTGCTCCTCCGATACTGGACACCGTTCATGGCCCCCGCCCTGGGCTTTTTGACCCGCATCGCGCGGCATGCCGGCCTCAAGGCTCCGGTGGTTCTTTTGGCCGATAACCTAAAACCCCACGAAAAAGTTCCAGGAACGGGACCCCTCAACCGCTGGGTCTTGGGCGCCGCCGACCGGGTCGTGACCCTTTCGAAATCGGTGGCGGGGGAGGCCTTGGCCCTGGGCTTCAAAGGCCCTGTACAGGTTTTGCACCACCCCGTTTACGATCACTTTGGCCCCTTGATGGACCGATCAGCGGCTTGTCAGGTTTTGGGTTTGTCGCCTGAAGGTTCCTATTTCTTGTTTTTTGGTTTGGTCAGGCCTTACAAAGGTCTGGACCTGCTCTTGAGGGCCTTGGTCAGCCCCGAATTTGGGTTTTGGAATCTTCCCGAGGGCCGTTCTTGGTCTTTGGTGGTTGCGGGGGAATTTTACGAGCCCATCGAGCCGTACCGTCGCCTCTTGGAGGAGCTGGGCCTGCAGGACCGGGTGATCTTGCACCCGACCTTTGTTCCGGATCAACGCGTTGCTGCCTACTTTGGGGTTGCCGAGGCCTTGGTCCTTCCGTACCGTCACGCCACCCAAAGCGGTGTTACCCAAGCGGCCTTGCATTTTGGGGTCCCCATGGTCGTGACAAGGGTGGGTGGTTTGGCCGAGGAATTGGAGGGGAAAGGGGCCGGCGAATTGTGCAATCCCGAGGTGGGGGAATTGGCGGCTGCATTGCAGCGCTTTTGTACCCATCCGAATCGATCGAGCTACCGGGATTCGGTCCAAAAACTAGCAAGCCTCTACGGCTGGCGTCCCTTTGCCGAGGCAGTCCTTGCGGACGAAGGAATCGTTTAGGCGTTGTTACGGGCGTGGTCTTCCAGAAATTGGGCCAAGCCTTTGTCGGTCAAGGGATGGTAAAGAAGGCCTTCCATCGCCGATAGGGGGCAGGTGACGACATCGGCACCGACCTCGGCGCAGCGGACAATGTGCAGGCTGCTGCGAATGGAGGCTGCGAGGATTTTGGTCGTGAAACCCTGGGTGCGATAAATCTGAACAATTTGGGCAATCAATTCCAAACCATCCATGTTGAGGTCGTCCAAGCGGCCAATGAAAGGGGACAGGTAGGTCGCCCCGGCCTTGGCCGCCAACAGGGCCTGCCCTGCACTAAAAACCAAGGTGCAATTGGTGCGAATTCCTTCGCTATGAAAGGTGTGAATCGCCCGGATTCCTTCCCGGGTCATGGGGACTTTGACGACAATGGCGGGGTGCAAGGCCGCTAGGACCTGGCCTTCTCGAATCATGCCCTCGTAATCGGTGGCAATGACTTCGGCGCTTACGTTTTGACCCACCATCTTGGCGATGTTGAGGTAATGTTCCATCACCGCGTCGTTGCCCCGGATGCCTTCTTTGGCCATCAGGCTAGGGTTGGTCGTCACGCCATCCAGGACGCCGAGGTCCATGGCTTTGCGGATTTGATCAAGGTTGGCTGTATCGACAAAAAACTCCATAAGTAGAAATAAAAAAAAAGGGTAAGCTACTTGCATCGCACCGCTACAACCGCCTACCCTTGCTGCATTCCTACCCTGGGGGATTAAGCAGGAGCTGGTCGTACAAGACTTACCCTCACCACAAAGATAGGGGATGCGGGCGGTCTTGCCTAAATTTGAAGGCGCTCGTTTGAGCCATCCCTTCATTTTCCCTTTCCCCCCTGTTTTATGAACGCCGAGAACCGCACCTATTTTGAGGATTTACTTCACAACCTCCGTCGCATGGAAGAGGTAGCGGCTGCCGGTGGAGGCCCCAAGGCCCTGGCCAAGCTGCATGCCAAAGGCAAAATGTCCGCTCGTGAAAGGGTGGATGCCTTGTTGGATGCCGGAAGCCCTCGCCTAGAGATCGGAGCCTTGGCCGGCTGGGGTCAATTCGAAGAGGAAGGGGGGTGCCCTGCCGGCGGTGTGGTGGTGGTTTTGGGACGAATCCAAAACCGACTTTGCGTGGTGGTGGCCAACGACCCAACCGTCAAGGCGGGGGCCTGGTTCCCCATCACCGGCAAAAAAAACCTGCGAGCCCAGGAAATTGCCATGGAAAACCGTCTGCCCATTGTTTACCTGGTGGACAGCGCTGGAATCTACCTGCCCATGCAGAACGAAATATTTGCAGACAAAGAGCATTTTGGTCGGGTTTTCCGTAACAATGCCCGCATGTCCTCCATGGGAATCGTTCAAATCGCGGCCGTTATGGGGTCTTGTGTTGCGGGCGGTGCCTACCTGCCCATCATGTCCGACGAAGCCCTCATTGTTGAGGGCAACGGTAGCATCTTTTTGGCGGGTTCCTACCTGGTCAAAGCCGCTATCGGGGAGGAAGTGGACAACGAACGGTTGGGGGGGGCGGATACGCATTGCGATATAAGCGGTGTTACGGATCACAAAATGCCCAACGATGCGGCCTGTCTGGAGCGTATACGCCAGCTCGTTGGTCAATTGGCGGCACCAACCCTGGCCGGATTTGATCGGGTGGCCCCGTTGGCCCCCGCCAGTCCACCGGAGGCCCTTTACGATCGATTCCCCGCCGGGAACAGCCGTCCCTACGATGTGACGGGCCTGCTCGAATGTCTTTTGGACGAGGGAAGTATGGTTCCTTACAAGGAGACCTACGGCCAGAGCATTGTTTGTTGTTACGCTCGATTGGATGGATGGGCGGTCGGTGTGGTGGCCAATCAGCGAAAGGTGGTCAAAAACGCTCAGGGAGAAATGCAGTTCGGCGGGGTGATTTATTCGGATTCCGCTGACAAAGCCACTCGCTTCATCGCCAATTGCAATCAGCGCGGGATTCCCTTGGTTTTTTTGCAGGATGTCACCGGCTTTATGGTCGGTTCCCGCTCAGAGCACGGTGGTATTATCAAAGATGGAGCCAAGATGGTCAATGCCGTGGCCAATTCGGTGGTTCCCAAATTCACTATCATCACCGGCCACAGTTACGGAGCAGGGAATTACGCCATGTGTGGCAAAGCCTACGATCCTCGCCTGATCTTGGCCTGGCCCAGTGCCGAAATCGCCGTTATGGGAGGGGAGCAGGCTTCCAAAGTTTTGTTGCAAATCCAAAACAGTGCCCGCAGTGCCCAGGGTTTGGCCGAAGATCCGGAGGCCGAAAGGGAACGATTGACGGAAATCAAAGCCCGCTATACCGAGCAAACCAAGCCGATTTACGCGGCATCCCGCTTATGGGTGGATGGATTGATCGATCCGGTCAAAACCCGGGAGGCTTTATCCTTGGGATTGGATGCAGCGAATCATGCGCCCATCACCGAAAGGTTCAATATGGGTGTCCTGCAGGTCTAAAGAGACTTAGGCCTCTGCGTTCTCGCTTTGGCTCTGTTGAGCCAAGGTGTCGGAGATCGAAACGCGGGCCACCCGGTTGGGGTTGGCGTAGGATCCCAGGGTGGTGCCTTTGAGTTTTTGGTTTCTCTGGGCGGATTTGATGCGGTTCTTGGCAGCTTTGCGCTTAAGGGTACTGACGGCCATGGTGGGTGGTTTCGGTGTGAGGGGAAAGGGATTCCGTAGGTGGGGTGATTCCAAAAGGAGGTCAAAGATAGGCGGATTGCCCTAATATCCTAAAATCTTGAGAACTTGTTTGCTGCTTTGTTCTTCTTGAAACAAACGATAATCCACCTGGTTGTCCTTGGTTTTGCGGATCAAAACGTGTCGGGGGGTGGGAATGAGGCAGTGGTGGATGCCTCCGGTCCCGCTCAGCGTCTCTTGGTAAGCCCCGGTATGAAAAAAGGCCAGGTATTGGGCTTTGCGGGTTTTGGGCATCCAGGTGGAGGCGTTGTTGGGCTCCGTTTTGTAGTAATCCAGGCTATCGCAGGTAATCCCGCCAATATTAACCTTTTCGTATTCGGCATCCCAATTGTTGAGGGGAAGCATGATAAAATTCTGGTTCATGGCCCACACATCGGGTAGCATGGTGATCAGGCTGCCGTCCACCATGAGCCATTTTTCGCGATCGTTCTGCTGTTTGCGACCCAAAACCTTGAAAATGATCCCCGAGGCCTCGGCGACGGTGTAAGAACCAAATTCGGTCACCAAGTCCGGCTCGGGCACCCCGTTTTCTTGGCAAATGGTTTTGATCCGCCCAACAATTTCGCCCACCATGTAGGTGTAATCGTAATTGAATTCCAAAGAGTTCTTGAAGGGCAAGCCGCCGCCAATGTCAAGCATGTGCAGGTCCGGACAGACCTTGCGCAATTTGGCGTAGGTCAGGACCAGTTTTTCGAGTTCGTTCCAGAAGTGAGGGGTGTCGTTGAAACCGGAGGAAACAAAAAAATGCAAAAGCTTGAGCTTGAACCGGCCGTCCTCTTTGATTTTGTGCTGGTAAAAATCCACAATTTCATCGGCCCGTATGCCCAGCCGGCTGGTATAAAAGGGGAAATCGGGCTTTTCTTCGGCCGATAAACGGATTCCCAACTGCATTTCGGATTCAACCTCGTTGTCGTAGTAATTGAATTCTTCTTTGTTGTCGAGGACGGGGATGATATTCCGAAAACCATCGTGCAATAGATCCACGATGTTCTCCTTGTAGAGTTCCTTTTTGAAACCGTTGCAAACGATCATGATATCCTTTTGGATCAATCCTTTGCGCTCCAGCGCTTCAATAATAGGTATATCAAAGGCCGAGGAGGTCTCCAGGTGGATATCGTTGGCCAAAGCCTCTTCGAGGATGTGTCGAAAATGCGAGGATTTGGTGCAGTAGCAATACGTGTAGGTTCCTTTGTATTGATGTTCCTTCATGGCCTGACCAAAGAGCCGTTTGGCCTCCTGGATTTTTTGAGAAATCACGGGGAGGTAGGTGAATCGCAAGGGGGTGCCGAAGGTTTCGGCCAGCTCCATGAGGTTGATATCGCGGAAGTACAATTCGTCGTCCAGCAATTTCCAACCGTCCTGGGGGAAACCCACACTGAGGTCCAAAAATTCTGCGTAGCTTTGCAAGTGGAGGCGTTTTGGGGATGAAGGGGCGCAAATTTAAAGATTTCTGACCCCCCTACACCCCCTTCATTCCGATTTAACCTCAACCTTATTCCAACCCCTGCCCAACGGATGCAATCCCGCCTGCACCTCATTGAAGTGAAATCAGAACTGGGAGCAGGGACCCGGGGAGCCAGTCTGGGCGTGGATGCGGTCAAAATAGCCGCCCACGATTTTGCAAGCCGGTTTTTTCACAAAATGCCGAGGACCGAGGTCCCTCACCGCAACGAATTACTCTACGGCCCGGAAGGTTCTCCCTTTGCCCGATACCTCAAGGGGGTGGGGGAGGTGATGGAGAATGTGAGGGATGCGGTGCAGGGATGCATGGACGAAGGCGCCTACCCCTTGGTTTTGGCGGGGGATCACAGCACGGCGGCCGGTACCTTGGCTGGCATCCGCAAGGCGCGGCCAGGGCAACGGCTCGGCGTGATTTGGATCGATGCCCATGCCGACCTTCATTCCCCGTGGACCACGCCATCGGGCAATTTGCACGGGATGCCCCTGGCTCTGGCATTGGGCGAAGACAACAGAGCGAGCGCGGTGCGGGAACCCGAACCAGCCACGGTCAAGCGCTGGCATGCCTTGCAACAAATGGCAGGGTCTGCGCCCATGCTTCGTTACCAGGACTTGGTTTACATTGCTTTGAGGGATTTGGAGACCGAAGAAGCCTCCTTGATCCGTGAGAACAAGGTCAAAGTCTTTACCGTAGCCGAATTACGCCGCAAGGGGGTGGAGCGGGTGGCCTTGGACGCCTTGAACGCGCTGGCAGCCTGCGATATCATCTATATTTCATTCGATGTCGATAGCCTGGACTCCAAGCTGAGCCAGGGAACGGGTACGCCGGTTGCCGGTGGTATCAACGAACGCGAGGCAGGCAAGCTCCTCCAAAACCTGGTACGCAACCCCAAGGTTTGTTGCTTTGAAATGGTTGAAATCAACCCAACCCTGGACAAAGAAAACCTGATGGCCGAAATGGCTTTTGAGATTTTGGTCAAAGTCGCCAATGCGATTGATCAGCAAGTGCCCTCCGGCAGGGAGGAAGATGTTTAATTTGCGGCTATGATGGAATGGAGTCCCATGCTGGCCCAGAGGCTGGAGCAACCCCTCTTGGCGTGGTTCGCCGAGCAGTCGGAATGGAAGAACGCGCAGCCTCGTCCGGTTTGGCAAGAAACGCGTCCCGAATTTGAAGGTGAAATCACGCTGGTGCTTTTCGGTCCCGCTAAACAAGCCGGTTTGTCCCCCGCGGTTTTGGCGGAACGTCTGAGCGATTTTTGGCCCACCCTTCGGATGGAGGACGGTTCGCCCCTCCTCAGCCAGGCTCATGCGGTCGGGGGTTTTCTCAATCTCTCGTTGAGCCAGGCCTATTGGCGTTGGCGTTGGGCCCAGGGTTATACGCTGAGCCAGAAGAGCGGCGATCCAGAATTCCATCCCGAAACGATTGTTTTGGAATACAGTTCCCCCAACACCAACAAGCCCCTTCATTTGGGGCATGTTCGTAACAATTTGTTGGGGGATGCCATGTACCGCATCCTGTCCTCCTTGGGTCACCGGGTGATTCGAGTACAGGTGATTAACGACCGAGGAATCCATATCTGCAAAAGCATGTTGGCTTGGCAGAAATTTGGCCAAGGCCAGGACCCACGCTCGGCCGGTGTCAAAGGAGATCACTGGGTGGGGCATTTTTATGTGGAATTCGAACGGGCCTACCAGGACCAGATTCAGGAGCTTGTGGGCCAAGGCCGCAGCCAGGAGGAGGCCGAGAACCAAGCCCCTATTCTGGTTGAGGCCCGGCAAATGCTTCAGCTTTGGGAGCAGAGCGATCCAGCGGTTGTTGAACTCTGGAAGAAAATGAACGCCTGGGTTTACGAAGGCTTTGAGGTCACCTACCAACGGTTGGGCATTGGCTTTGACCGGAATTATTTCGAGTCCGAAACCTATTTGCTTGGCAAGAGCCTGGTGGAAAGGGGTTTGCAACAAGGTCTGTTCCGAAGGGATGAATCCGGAGCTGTTTGGGTGGATTTGCAAGACCGGGGATTGGATTCCAAAATTTTGTTACGAAGCGACGGGACTTCCGTCTACATCACCCAGGATTTGGGGACAGCCGAACAACGCCAGCACGATTGGGGTTTTGATCGGATGATTTATACCGTGGCCAACGAACAGGATTATCATTTCAAGGTTTTGTTTGCGATCCTTGACAAGCTTGGTTTTCCTTGGGCCGCCCGTTGTTATCACCTTTCGTACGGCATGGTGGACCTACCCCAGGGAAGGATGAAATCCCGGGAGGGAACGGTGGTCGATGCGGATGATTTGATGGACGAGGTTCAGACCCTGGCCGCAGCCAAATTGGCCGAATCCGATAAACTGACCCACCTGTCCAACGACCAGAAATCTACCTTGGCCCTGCAGATTGGTTTGGCCGCCCTCAAATTCTATTTGCTCAAGGTGGATCCGACCAAGCGAATGGTTTACAATCCGGTGGAAGCCTTGGATCTGCAGGGCCATACCGGTCCCTTCGTTCAATACGCCCATGCCCGTTTGTCCTCCGTTTTGGCCAAGGCAAGTTCAGAGAATGCCCAGGAGGCGATCAACGCGTTGACCACGGTCTATGAAAACTGGCACGCCACCGAGCGTCTCCTTTTGCGTCAATTTTCACAGTGGAAACCAACCGTCGAGGCAGCCGCCAAGGAGAACAATCCGTCCCATGTGGCGGACTTTGCCTATGGATTGGCGACGGCCTTCAATCGGTTCTACCACGAATGCCCCGTTTTGCAGGAACCTGACCCAGAGGCCAGGGCCTTTCGCTTGGCTTTGTGCAGGCAAGCCTGCGCCCTGCTCAAAGAATCCTTGGGGCTGATCGGAATCGCCGCCCCCGAACGTATGTGATGGAAATAGGTATCTTTTTTATTGTTATTATCTTAAATTTTTGGTATGAGTGATTTAATGTTTTTGTTGTTTTTGGCTGGTGGTTTGGCCCTGGCTTTTTTTACACTGCTGTATTTTGTTCCGGTCAACTTGTGGATCACGGCCGTTTTTTCGGGGGTCAAAATCGGGATTATGGATTTGGTGCTCATGCGTATACGCAAGGTTCCGCCCGCCATTGTGGTCAACGCCATGATCACGTCCACCAAAGCGGGTCTTCATGTGACGGCCAATGAAATTGAAACTCATTACTTGGCGGGAGGTCATGTGAACAATGTTATAAGAGCTCTTATTTCGGCCGAAAAAGCCAATATCCCTCTGGACTTTAAAGCAGCCACCGCCATTGACTTGGCCGGTAGGGATGTTTTTGAGGCGGTCCAAATGTCGGTCAACCCCAAGGTCATTGACACCCCCCCCGTCACAGCGGTTGCCAAAGACGGGATTCAGCTTATCGCCCGGGCAAGGGTGACCGTACGGGCTAGTATCAAGCAATTGGTAGGGGGTGCCGGTGAAGAAACGGTCCTCGCTCGGGTTGGAGAGGGGGTTGTTTCCTCCATTGGTTCCGCAGCCAATCACAAGGAAGTTCTGGAGAATCCGGATCAAATTTCCAAGGTGGTGCTTAACAAAGGACTGGACGCAGGTACCGCTTTTGAAATCTTGTCCATTGACATTGCCGATGTGGATGTAGGTAAAAACATTGGAGCAGCCTTGCAGACCGATCAGGCCGAAGCTGACAAGAAAATCGCTCAGGCCCGTGCCGAAGAAAAGCGCGCCATGGCCGTTGCGCTCGAACAAGAATTTAAGGCAAAAACCCAGGAGGCCCGGGCCAAATTCATCGAATCCGAAGCCCAAATCCCTTTGGCCATCGCCGATGCGTTCCGAAACGGTCAATTGGGCGTGATGGACTATTACCGAATGCAGAACATCAAAGCAGATACCGACATGCGGGAATCCATTGCCAAGCCCGGTGGTGGTTCGGATCAAAAACCATAAAACGAATAGACCGCCCTTCCACCGTTTTGGTCAAAACCCTCGATCACGGTTTGGCCTCGGACTTTGGACAAAGCATCAATCACCTCCAGCGGCGTTTTAACCGGAGCTTTGTTGATGTGTGTGATCACAAATCCTTCGCGTAGTCCCATTCGGCTGAGGGTCCCGGCCTGAACGGATGCTATCCGTACCCCGTGGTTGGTCTTGAGTCGGTCCAATTCGTACTTTGTCAAGGGCTCCAATTCGCAACCCAGGTCGGATGAACGAACGCTGGAATTTTTTTGAATTTCGGTGTCCCCGTTCAAGTTGGTGAGTCGGATTTTTTTGGTGAGGGTTTTTCCTTTTCTTTCCAGAGTGATTTCGACCGATTCCCCAGGACGGTGGTAACTCAACTGTTCATCAAAATCGGCTTTGGTTCGCAATGGAACCTTATCGAGACCAATCAGCACATCTCCGGCCTGAATTCCTGCATCGTGGGATCCACCGACGGGGCTTACCGATGTCACAAAAACCCCGTTCATATGCGCTAATTCGGCTTCTTCTCTCAATTTTTCATCAAGGTCCACGACGTCAATCCCCATAAAAGCCCGCTGAACTTTGCCGAATTCTCTCAAGTCCGCAACCACCTTGCGAACAATGTTTGATGGAATGGCAAAGCCATAGCCGTTGTAGGATCCGGTCTTGGACAAAATGGCGGTGTTGATTCCCACCAATTGACCTGCTGTATTGATCAGCGCACCGCCCGAATTTCCGGGATTGATGGCTGCATCGGTTTGGATAAAAGCTTCGATTGGGAACATATTGTTCAAGAGGTTCAAATGGCGCCCTTTGGCCGAAACGATACCGGCGGTCACGGTGGAAGTTAAATTAAAAGGATTTCCTACAGCAAGGACCCATTCACCGACCCGTAGATCCGTCGAATTCGCGAAGGCCAAAAATGGGAGAGCGTTCCCTTGAATTTTGAGCAGGGCGAGGTCCGACCCCGGGTCTTGCCCCACCAATTCGGCGGTATAGGTTTGTTTGTTCGCCAGCACTACCTCGATTTTTTGGGCTTGGTGGACCACATGGTGGTTGGTAACGAGGTAACCGTCCGCTGAGATGAGGACCCCCGATCCGGAGTTGAGAACCGTTTGGGGGTTTTGCTGGAAGAAATCCCCAAAAAACCAATCGTTAAAACTGCGCATGTTCTGGGTGGAGGTGGTTTTGATATAGACCACGGCCGGGGTGCTTTGCTCGCAGGCATCGACGAAATCCGGTAAACCGGCCATGGATGCCGTTGTCAACCTGGCGGAAGGGCCGCTGGGTACAGTCCAGTTGGCCGAAAAGGTGTTTCGCTCGGACTGCCACAAAGCATAGCGAGCCCCGGACCAGGCCATCAATGCACAGAGACCCAGCAGCAGGGTCGGAAAGAGAATTCTCTTGGTTGCAGTACGAAAGTTGGGTTCCGTTTTCATTTTCAAAAATTTGTCTAACAAAATTAAAAAGGAGGGTTGGACGAGCCGGTGAACAGCGTTTAGAAATCGAAAAATTGTGGTCAAAATTGTTCTTGGGCTTAATTTTCCCCATCAATCCCCTTCAACATGCAACCAAATCAATCCTGGCATTGGATCACATCCATCGGTTCCCTCTGGGGGCATGGTTTGCCTGAACAACCGTTGGATCAACCCCTCTTGGATGCTTGGCTTTTGGTAGGGGAGGGTCAAATTAAAGGCGTTGGTACGTGGGTCGAGGGGGCTCAACCGGTCGTTCTTTCGGCGGTTCCTGAACTTGACGCCCAGTGGACCGATTGGCGGCAGGCCATGGTTGATCATCAACTCCAGCGAACCGACCTGGGCGGTCGGTCGGTGATGCCTTCGTTTTGTGATCCGCATACGCACCTGGTTTGGGCCGGCGATCGTTCTTCCGAATTGGTCGCCCGCTTGGGCGGCGCAACCTACGCGCAGATTGCCGAGGCAGGGGGGGGGATCCTTTCCACCGTAGCCAAGGTTCGATCCCTGCCCGAGGAGGGTTTGTTAGAACAGAGCGAAGGCCGTTTGCTTCGCATGATGAAGCAAGGCGTCGCCTGCCTTGAAATCAAAAGCGGTTACGGGTTATCCCTGGAAGCAGAGGCCAAATGCCTTCGAGTTGCTCGGCAATTATCCCAGCGCAACGGGATTAGGGTGGTGACTACTTTTTTGGGGCTGCACGCCCTTCCGACTGAATACCGACACCAAAAAAAAGAATACGTCCAAACCGTGGTCCAGGATTGGCTGCCCAGACTCTACGATCAGGGCCTGGTGGATGCGGTGGATATTTTCTGTGAGCAGGGCTATTTTGGGGTGGATGATTTGGAGGCCTTGGCCTTGGCTGCCGATCGTCTAGGGCTGCCTGTGAAGGCACATGTCAATCAATTTCACTCCATAGGAGGGGTTGAAACGGCCTGTCGCTTGGGTTTGGCCAGCATGGATCACCTCGAAACGATGGGTGACCATGATTGGGCCTTTTTGGGACCCCAGGCACCGGTGGCTGTGGGATTGCCCCTGTGTTCCCTCTATTTGGATTTGCCCTATGCTCCGTTGGGTGCGATGCTGGCTAGAGGGCAAAGGGTCGCCCTGGGTTCGGATCTGAACCCTGGTTCGGCCCCATCCGGAAATCCTTGGTTGAATTGGTGTTTAGGGGTCTTGCGCTGTGGGCTCAGTCCCCTCCAGGGATTGGAGGCCATGACATCCCAAGCGGCCTTCGCAATGGGCCTTGAGGCCCATTGCGGTCGTCTGCAGGCGGGTTTGGATGCTCATTTTTTGGTTTTACCCCCCTCCTGGAATCCTGCGATGGTGGTAGGGGGGATGGGTTCGGTCGCTGCAGGGGAAATTTGGTTTGCCGGCCATCGATTTTTTGCCTATTAGGTCATTTGTCTAGGGTTGTATAGGAATTTGTAGGGGTTAGCCTTTTGTTTTTTACCGGCCGTTGATGTAAACAACCCCCGATTTTCGGCCCTTGTATGGTTTTTTGTCGTAGGATTTGTCTAGGTCCAAAAAGGCGAACGGCCCGATTTGAGATGGGAATTTTGTGGGGTGATCCTAAAAACCCACCCATAATCCCATGTCAACCAAAAATCTTGCCTTGTTGATCGATCCCCTGGTAGGGGGTCGCCAACGCCTCAAATCGCAGCTTGCGGTCCTATACAAGGTCCACGAATTTGCAAACAATGAAGCGGTCATGTCCAAAGCGCATCGCATAAATCCTCACCTTTTGGTCCTCGTTATCCGTTCGATGCACCCCGAGCCGTGGGGCATTGTGCGCTATATACGCGGTCACAGCCGCTTATCCCATTTGCCCATCCTTTGTTTGGCGGATCCGCCGGGTCCGCTCTTTTGGGAACAGGCCTTGGAGGCCGGTGTGGATCTCATTTTGCCGACCGAATCTTCAAAATCCTTGTTCCAGTTGGGCTGCCGACGTTTGGTGGAACATATGCACAGGGTGTGCAGGTATTCCTATCAGAAATACCTCTACGATGACAAAAAAGCCCCCTTAACCTCCGAGGATGAGCGATTTTTGGGCTTGCTGCATGAATATACTCGCCAAAATATGCACAGGGTGGACTTGCAAGTGGCCGATATGGCGGATGCCCTCGCTCTGAGTTGCTCGCAATTGGATCGGCGATTGGATCGGCTTCTGGGGATGAGCCCCAAACAATTCCTATCGGAGCATCGACTTAACGCCGCCTTTCATCTGTTGGCAACCCGCCGTGGGAATGTTTCGGAGGTTTCTGCTTTGACGGGTTTCAAAAGCCTTTCGTACTTCTCGACCCGCTTCAGCGATCGTTTCCAAGCCAATCCATCGGTGGTCAGGGAGAACAGGTCGCCCGATGATTATGCCGGTCCTTGGAAGGAAATGGCCAGCAGGTTGGGTCTGGACGGGCCTCCGGTGGTCCATCGCTCCCTGCGCAAGCCCCAAGCCCGTATTTCGGTGCGCCGACGTTCTTCCGGGGATGGCCCCGTTAAAAAATCATGAACAATCTCTTGGGCCTTTGAAAAGAATACGTTAGATTTGAACAAACTAAAAATTTCAGTATGAGAAAAACCCTTCTTTTGGCTCTATTCCTTTTGATAGGTATGGGGCAATGGGTCATGGCTCAGGGCAATCGTTACCTCTCCGAGGTCTTCACGGATGCCCAGATAACCGTGACCAACAACGTGGTTTACGGCGCCAACCATCACTTTTTCCCGCCCACCACGACCTATCCTGTCGCCAACCTGACCATGCGGGTTTACCAACCAACGCAGTCCGTTGACGCGAACCAGGCACGTCCGGTCATGGTTTACATCCACACCGGAAACTTTTTGCCCCCTGTCATCAACGGTGGTATTACGGGCAGTATTGACGACTCATCAGCGGTCAATATGTGCAGACAGTGGGCCAAGCGCGGTTATGTCGTTATTGCTCCCAAGTACCGTGTCGGTTGGAACCCATTGGCCGCTACCCAGCTGGAGCGTACGGCTCAGCTTTTGAACGCCGTTTATCGTGCTATTAACGACATCAAAACATCCGTACGCTTCATGCGCAAAACGGTTGCAATTGATGGCAATCCCTACAAAATTGACCAAAGCAAAATCACGCTGTTCGGCGTGGGTTCCGGTGGTTATGTGGCGTTGGCCTACCCCACCATGAATCAGTGGTCCGAAGTGAGTCTGCCTAAGTTCCAATTGCCCAACGGTCAATCGGTGATCGACTCCAACATCGTGGGGAACCTCGATGGCTTTGGTGGTTTACTCAACCAAAACAACTGGCCTGGCTATTCTTCTGCGGTGAATATGTCCATCAATGTGGGCGGCGCAATGGCCGATACTTCATGGTTGGATGGCGGTGAGGTTCCTATGGTTTCCTTCCATTCCGTTCGCGATCCCTTTGCGCCTTATCGTCAGGGTATTGTTGTTGT
Source organism: Bacteroidia bacterium (assembly GCA_049317645.1). Taxonomy (GTDB): domain Bacteria; phylum Bacteroidota; class Bacteroidia; order UBA7662; family UBA7662; genus SYHX01. Next base: position 1,823 of record JBMOHV010000030.1, on the reverse strand, counting down.
TCCTACCACCAACGAAAACGTCGTTGAAGTCCAAGGTGCCGGTATTTACCAAGGCCTCGTGAACGCCTACGGTAACAATGCTCCTTTTGCCGACGTTAACAAATTTCGTGATCCGATTTCGAACGTAGCTCGTAGCAATTACAACCAAACGATTCCTTATATCTACCCTGCGCCCAACGATCAGATTAACACGGGTTCCGGCGAAGGTTTGTGGCCTATCATCCGTCCGGTGCGGAATTTGCCTTTGGGTCCCCAGGGTTCAATTACCACCTTCTTCAACGAAACCGACCCTTACACTTGGTGGGATTCTACTACGTTGACTTTTGTGGTTGCCGCTGTGAATGCGCAGACAGGTGGTACCTACAACGCTCAGTCTATGCACCAGCAGGGTCTCTTGGGCAACCCAGGGATGTCCCGTGTCAAAGGTTTGACTTTCATTGATACCATTCAGCAATACATCCACCCTCGCATATTGCACACCTTGGATTTGGCAACGAATGTTACATTCCGTGTTAACATGGTCGGCCTAACGGCGAACAGTGCAGGCCTCCACATCGCCGGTAATTTCAACGGTTGGAATCCTGGTAGCACCGCGATGACGCAAGATCCTAACAATGCAAACATTTGGACCTACACAACCAAGTTGACGCCCGGTGACAACTTGGAGTTCAAGTTTATTAACGGTAACAGCTGGGGTCAGGATGAAAGCATTCCTTCGGCCTGTGCCGTCGGTGGTAACCGTGGTTACACGGTTTCTGGTAACGGGAATGACACCCTGCCTTTGTATTTCTTTGGTTCCTGCCAGAGCGGTTTGGTTCCTTTGCAATCGGTCACTTTTCAAGTGGACATGACCGGTTTGACCGTCAGCTCCAACGGTGTTCACATCGCCGGTTCTTTCCAAGGCTGGAATCCTGCCGGTACACCGATGACACCTGCTGCTCACAACGGTAACATTTACACCTACACCACCAACCTGCCTCTGGGCGATGTTGTTGAGTTTAAGTACGTCAACGGAAATGCATGGGGTTCCGAAGAGTTCGTTCCTGGTGCTTGTGCCATTAACGGCCAAGCTGGGACCAACCGTTCGCATACAGTCGTAGCGGGTAACAACCTATTGTCTGCTGTTATGTTTGGTTCTTGTTCGGTCTTCACACCGGTTCCGGTGAATGTGACCTTTATGCTCAGCATGCAGGGTCAGACGGTTAGCACCAACGGCGTACACATCGCGGGTTCATTCCAAGGTTGGAATCCATCAACATCGGCCTTGACCCAGGATCCTCAGAATCCAACCGTTTGGTCGTATACCCACAATGGTTTGATGTCCGGTGACACGATTTATTACAAGTTCATCAACGGAAATGCATGGGGTAACGATGAATCGGTGAGCGGTTCTTGCGTATTCCCTGGTACGGGTAACCGTTATTTGATTGTGCCTTTGGTTAACTCCACTCTTAGCCTCGTAGGCTTTGGCTCTTGCTCGGCTTCCAACCCCATCATCACTTTCCGTGTCAACATGACCGGTTTGACCATCGATTCAACGGGTGTAGGTATTGCCGGCACCCTCAATGGTTGGAATCCTGCATCAACCCGCATGACGCAAGATGCCACCGACCCCAATATTTGGACCTACTCGATGCCATTGGCAACCGGAACCACCGTGCTCTACAAGTTTATCAACGGTAGCAGCTGGGGACGTGACGAAGTGTTGACGGATTCAACTTGCGGTCAGCCCAACGGCTTTGGTTCTTACAACCGTCGCTATGTTGTACCTGCCTTGCCAACGACTTTGCCTGCTGTAGCCTTTGGTTCTTGCAATCCTCCAG
>JBMOHV010000029.1:0-22807 GCA_049317645.1 Bacteroidia bacterium | reverse complement strand
CCAAGGGAGAGGTCATCCCCCTTTGAGCCAAGGGAGAGGTCATCCCCCATTGAGTTAGACAAGGGACTGTCTCCAGCCCCTACCAAAACTCCGAGAGCTGACCCGTAGAACGGGCGGCATCTGGAACCGCTTGAATTCACTTCGCCGCACCAACCCCCATACCCTGGACACGGTGTCCGGGTCGTGACCGGCTTGGTAGAGTCCGGCTTGATCCAACCCTCCCTCGATGAGATCCAATAGCAGAGCATCCAGCACCGGATAAGGAGGCAAGGAATCGGTATCCAACTGATCGGGGCGCAATTCTGCACTGGGGAGAGCCTGCACAATGGAGGCTGGTATCCAGTTCCCCTGCTCATTCCAATAATTTGCCAAGGCGTACAACTGGGTTTTATACAAATCACCCACCACCGAAAGACCTCCTCCCATATCCCCGTAAAGGGTGCTGTACCCCACGGCGGCCTCGCTTTTGTTACTGGAATTCAACCACATATCCCCAAACTGATTGGAGTGAGCCATCAAATACAAAGCCCTCAAACGGGGCTGTATGTTTTCTTCGGTGAGTGGTCGTATGGCCTCGCCCCATTGAGTCAGGAGCGTTTCCTTGATAGAGCCAAAAGCAGAACCAATGGGTAGAATACGATGCGCGACTCCGTGCAGTTTGCAAAGTTCCAGGCTATCACGAACCGATCGATCCGATGAATATTCCGAAGGCATCAAGAGGGCCGTAACATTTTCGGCACCCAAAGCCATCACCGCCAGGCAAGTGACCATGGCCGAATCCAAGCCTCCCGAAAGCCCCACCACAACCCCTTGACCACCGGTCATGTCCCTGTAATCCCTGAGCCCCGTGCACAAGGCCTGGGTTACTTCAACGGGATCAAAGCGATGACCCAAGACCAGGGGATGACTCTTCTCCGGCATCTTGCTCTCCAAGACCGAAGGAGCCCGCGAAACAACCCAGGAGTTGGCATGCAATGCTATCACCTCCGCCTTGAGTGCGACGCCTTCCACCACCTCCACCATAAGCATGGACTCCAAAAAAGAAGGGCAGCGAACAATCGTTTCACCCACCCCACTGATCAACGAACTACCACCATCAAAAATCAAATCCGCTCGCGCACCCACCTGATTCACGTACAGCAACGGCAAACCATACCGGGTCGCTACGGATGACAAAACCTTTTGACGATTAACCACCCCTTGGATGGAATACGGAGAGGCCGCAAGGTTCAGTAGGACCCGAGGCTTACCATGGTCAAGCGCCAAGGCCTCTGCGACCGGATCTCTGGGATAGTTGTAGTCCGCATCTTGGGCCCAGAGGTCTTCGCAAATCGACAAAACCACGCTTTGACCAGCGATTTCGATGGTTGAACAGGCCTCTCCAGGCGTAAAATACCTGGACTCGTCAAAGACATCGTAATTGGGTAACAATACTTTGCGTCCTACTTCTCGGACCTCCCCGCGGTGACACCAAAAAACGGCGTTGTACAGAGCCGAACCCACCTTGGAAGGTGCCCCTACCAAAAGGGGAATCTCTGCCGAAGCGGCCAAGGTCCCCAATGCCTTGGTGCATGCTTCCTGCAATCCCGGCTCCCTCAACAAATCCATGGGTGGGTAGCCCACCAAACTTAATTCAGGAAACACAACCGCGTCAGCTCCTTGAAGGGCTGCCTTCTTGGCGAGTTCCCCCATTCGCTCGGCGTTGTGTTCCAAACGACCGATGCCGGGGGCCCATTGAATTAAAGCGAGGCGCATGGTTGAAGGTTTTGGAGGAGGAGGGTTGACCGCATTGGATGCAGACCCCACAGCGGGGTACATTTGCTGAAGTACTTCTTGAACACAACCCTCATCTCGAATGTCCAAAAATAAGATTTATACTGTCCTTATCCTCCTTTGTTCAGCAATCCTCCTTTATTGGGCAACCCAAAGGACCAAGCCCGGTCCAACCACCGCATCCCTTCCCCAAAGCAAGGAGGCGGTTCCCTCTTTAAGGCCATTCTGGAAGGCTCTTCCCATCCAAACCGGCGAAAACCCAGCGGATTGGCTACAGCGGCAAAGGGGCCAAGATTCCTTGCTCTTTGAATTTTTTGTTCAAAAAATCCTCCAAAGCGATCCCGAAACGGTCTATTCCTTGTGGCAGAACCCCGGGGTCGATAGTCTTACCAAGGATGTAACGGCTTTTTGGGGCTCCGATAACCCGGAGGTGGTCCAAGCCAGGCAACAATTGACCGAATTGCTAGTACGCTACCCTTCCCTGCTCCAAACAGCCGGCGGATTTTCCCCCGATTCCCTTCCCTCCATCCCTGTACCGGTCGGTATGGTCGGACTCTTTCAATACCAATGCGTTTTGAGTGACTCCAACCTGTGGATTGGCCTGGACCTCTTCCTGAAAGAAAGCTATCGCTATTACCCGACGGTGGATCAGCTCTACCTCTACCAACGTCGTCGAACCCATCCTCGTCACATGCCCATCGCCGTGGCACGAACCCTCAGCGAAGACTTGGTAGACCAACTCAATCCCGGATCTTCTTCCGGAAAACTCCTCAACCAAATCCTTCGAGAGGGCCGAATCATGGCCTGCCTTCGACTCTTACTTCCGGAGACCCCCGACAGTCTTTTGCTGGGTTATAACCCGGGCCAATGGAACTGGATTTGCCAAAACGAAACCGATGTCTGGAAAAACCTTGTTCGTTCCCAGGCTCTTTTTTCGGAGGACCCCTTGGTAACGGCTCGTTACCTGAGCGACGGACCTTTTACATCGGGCTTATCGCCGGACAGTCCTCCGGCCTTGGGTCGATTTTTGGGGGACCGAATGATGCAACAATGGTTATCCAACCAAAAGCCCCCGAAGGGCTGGGTCAAAGCCCTGGGGCAGCCCGAACAAATCCTTCAGGAATCGGGGTATCGAGGACGATCCTAAAACCTTTAGCGGTTCACCTCGACAAAGCGTTCGATATCCTCCCGCTTACCAAGCAAAACCATAAAGTCGGAGCTGTACAAAATCGTATCCGCGCTGGGGACGCCCAAAATATGATACTCATCGCGCCGCTCACCTTGATCATTGGAAACCTCGTAGGAACGTCGCAAAGTGATCAAGTTGAGCTTGTAACGGGTTCTTAGCTCGACCTGCAAAACCGTTTTGTTGCAAACCGCTGCAGGGGTTTTGACCTCCACAATTTGATAGTCATCCGGTAATTGAAAAACATTCACCAGATTGGGATTCAAGAGCCGACCGGCTACCGAGATCCCCACCTCATCTTCGGGGGAAAGAATCTCGGTTACTCCCAATTTTTCGAGAACACGACGCTGCTGATCGGTCGAAGCCCTGGCAATGATGCGCTTGACACCCAATTCAAGCAAGGTAACGGTGGTCAACAGAAGCCCCTCAAAATCTTGACCAATCGCGACAACGACCGCATCCAAATCCTGCACGTTTTGTTCGCGTAACAACTTGAGGTTGGTCGCATCCATTCGAACCGCAAAGGCAACATCATCACGCAAAGCGTTGATCGCTTGTTCATCGTTATCAATAACAATGACCTCGGCACCCCGCTGCGCCAGAGTCCTGGCAATGGTGGTTCCAAAGCGACCTAATCCGATGACGCCGAAACGATTTTCCATGATGATAAAGATTGAATATGAGAAGCAAAGACCTCCAAAGCAGGGCCAAAACCCTGGGTATTGGTTATGATTAAATCACTAGAATCCCGATAGGGCTCCAAGTAGGCCCTGTAGGCCGGGGCCACGTGATGATCCCACTGGTAACGAACGACCTCCTCGGGATACCCTCGCTCGGCCAAATCCCGCTCAATCCTGCGGGCCAACATTAATTCCTGGGGCGCATCAATAAATACGCGGAGATCCAAGAGGTCCGCTATTTCACGGTAATGAAAGACAAAGAGGCCTTCGATGACCAAAACAGGAGCGGGTTGCACCGCGTGATAAGCCGGCTCGGCCCCGGGACGATTAAAGGTGTATTCTTTGATACGAACCGAACGGCCTTCGATGAGGCTGTGCAAATCCTGCAGGCATCGGTCCCGGTCCAAGGCGTCGGGTAGGTCAAAATTAACCTCGCCTCTGGGGTCCCTGGCCTGCATTTCGATGGGATGGTAATAATGGTCCTGCGATATCACCGCCAACTGCTCCGGCGCAAAACGGGCCGATAGGGCCTTGATAAAGGTGGTTTTGCCCGATGCACTCCCCCCTACCAAGCCAATGATATAAGGCTTTTGGGGATGAAGGCCGGATTGCATTCCGCAAAACTACACCAAAGTCATCAAACCCAAACCCAAGCCTTACCCCCCTTCTCGGGGCCGAAAAACCGCTAGAGGCACAATGCATTCCTCCAGGGAAATTCCCCCGTGCTGAAAGGAATCCCTGTAGAGGGACGCGTATTGATGAAAATTGTTAGGATAACAAAAAAACTGATCCGAACCGGCCAAAATATAGACCGAATTAAGGTGCTTGCGGGGTAGTTGAACCTGCTCTGGATGTTGGATGGTGTAAACCAAGTCATCCTGAATTTGTAAGTTCCGGCCTTCTTTGTAACGAAGGTTGTTGGACATTTCCCGATCACCACTAATGCGCACGGGGTCCTGCACTTTGATCATCCCATGATCGGTGGTAAGAACAAGGGTATAACCCCGCGCTGCGGCTTTTTGCAAATAATCCAAGAGCGGGGAATGCTGAAACCAAGAACGTGTTATAGAACGATAGGCGGCTTCATCTTCGGCCAATTCCTTGATGATATTCATTTCGGACCGAGCGTGGCTCAGCATGTCTACAAAGTTATAAACCAAGACCTCCAAGGATTGGCTCAAGCCTCCGTTTGCATTTTCGAGGCTCTGTTTTGCCTGTGCCAAGGAGGTGATTTTTTGGTAACCGTGGGCTGGATTGCGCCCATTGCGCTTGAGCCATTCCCCCAAGAAAAAAGACTCGTGCATGTTGTGGCTGTGCTCATCCTGATCCGACCACCAGCGGTCGGGGTAACGCCTCACGATTTCGGCGGGTGGCATGCCCGCAAATAGCGCATTACGAGCGTATTCTGTGCTGGTTGGTAGAATGGAGTAATAGGTTTCTACCTCCAATGCTCTGTAAAAATCCCCCAAAATTGGCTCGATAACACGGAACTGATCCAAACGAAAATTATCAATCAACAACAAGAGGACTTTGGGGTATTGGTCCAGGATCGGCAGCAATTTTCGTTGCAAAACCTGATGCGAAAGGGTGGGCGCACCCTGCACGCTTTGCGGCTGTTTTGCGGGAATTCCCATACCCTTGGTGTTCAGGGTTCCGGCAAACCAACTGGCATAATTCTTCTTGATAAATCGAACAAACAATCGATTGGCCTCGGCCTTTTGCATCGCAAAAACCTCTTTCATTCCCTCGTCCCCCGATTCTTCCAAGTCCAATTCCCATCGCACGAGTCGCTGATACAATTCGGCCCATTGAGCTGCATCAAGTTGATCCGACATGCTCATGCCCAATTCGCCAAAATCATCGCGATAGGCTTCGTTGGTTTTGCGAGCAACCAAGCGTTTTTGATCGGTTACCTTGAGGATGGCCGATAACAATTGTTTGGGGTGGACCGGTTTGATAAGGTAATCGGCGATTTTGGAGCCGATGGCTTCTTCCATGAGGAGTTCTTCTTCGCTCTTGGTGACCATTATGACCGGCATCAAAGGCTTGATCTCCTTGAGGCGGGACAAAGTTTCCAAACCACTCAATCCAGGCATGTTTTCGTCCAGCAAAACCAAATCAAAATCCTCGTCCGCCGCACGTTGCAGGGCTTCGAGTCCGTTGTTGACCGGGGTGGTACGGTAGCCTTTGCTTTCCAGAAAAGACAAATGAGGCGCGAGCAAATCGATTTCGTCGTCAGCCCAAAGAATTGAAAGATTGGCCATAAGTAGTTTAGGTGATTGATAACGGCCGAAACCTAATTTTGGTCTAAATTACCGACGCTTTCCTAGACCATTCTGCCCTTGACCAACAAAATCCTCAACGATCCCCTGTACGGCTTTATACGACTGGAGTCCAAGCTGATACTACGCCTGATAGATCATCCCCTCTTCCAGCGGCTTCGCTATATCCGTCAATTGGGCATGACCTACCTGGTTTATCCAGGAGCCACCCATTCGCGGCTGGCCCATGCCCTCGGTGCCATGCACTTGATGCAAGAGGCCTTGGATGTATTGGCCCACAAGGGTTACAGCCTCAGCCCCGACGACCGTAGCGCCTGCCTGATGGCCATCCTACTGCACGATCTGGGCCATGCCCCCTTTTCACATGCCCTGGAAGGCTTCCTCGTTCAGGACATGCCGCACGAAGATATTTCCTTGCTGATGATGCAGGATTTGAACCGATGGAGCGACGGCGAATTGGAAACCACCTTGGATGTTTTTAGGGGAACCCATGAATTGCCTTTTTTGCACGAATTGGTTTCATCCCAATTGGACATGGATCGCTTGGATTATCTCAACAGGGATAGCTTTTTCACGGGTGTCACCGAGGGCATCATTGGGGTCGATCGCATCTTGCAAATGCTGGATGTGCACCAGGGTCGCCTGGTGGTCGAGCGCAAAGGCATCTATAGCATCGAAAAATACCTGATGGCCCGTTACCTCATGTACTGGCAGGTTTATCTGCACAAAACAGTCTTGTCGGCGGAGTACCTGATGGGGCATATCATGAACCGGGCCCGAACTGTCCTCGAGCAGGGCCTGGACCTCTTTGTTTCCCCGGATTTGGGCCTTTTTCTACGACAACCGGTGCGTGGCGACGAATTTAGAAGCAACCCCGAACTCCGGGAAGCCTATGCCCGCTTGGATGATTCCGAAATCATGGTCCATATCAAGACCTGGGCCCGGCGTTCCGAACCCATCCTGGAGCACCTCAGCCAACAATTAATGACTCGCCAATTGGCCGCGGTCAACTGGTCCTCCGAACCCGTTTCTCTGGACAAAGTTCAAGGCTTGGCCCAGGAAGAGGCCCATCGCTTGGGCTTGGGGGAGGAGGCCCTGCCCTACCTGGCCCATTGCCGGCCGGTCCGCAAAGCCGTGTATTCCGGGGCGGAGTCCCCCATCTTGATCAAAGATCGGCAAGGCGTGGTCAGCTCCTTGGACGCCCTTTCGGACCATATTCAGGTGGTGGATTTGCATAGCAAGCACGAGCGATATGCCCTCTACCGCCCCAAAAACCGCCCGTAACCAAATATTAGGGCCCAACTTGAAGCCTCGTCCACCAAAATGGTGGATATTTGCACAATATTCATGAAATTAAGCTGCCAAGAGCTCACAACCCTTGTTCAGGGCGTATTACAAGGCGACCCTCACCGAAGCATTCTGGGTCCGGCCAAAATAGAAGAGGCGGGGCCCACCGATGTTACTTTTTTGGCCAACCCCAAATACCTTCCGTTTTTGGATCGTTGCCGTGCGGGTCTGCTTTTGGTGGATTCAAGCCAAGAACTCCCTTCCCTGGATTCCACCTCCATCTTGCGGGTGGCGGATCCCTACCGAGCCTTTGGACTCATCCTGCAGGCCTTTGAACAACAGCGCCTTTACAGTCCTGGTCTCCACCCCCAAAGCTGGGTGGACCCCGAAGCGGTCTTGGGCGAAGGCGTAGGGGTCGGTGCGTTTGCGACGGTGGGATCTGGAGCGGTTGTAGGGAATGGCACTCGAATCGCGGCCCATGTCTATGTGGGACCCCGCGTCAAAATTGGACGGGACTGCATTCTTCATCCAGGGGTTCGAATCATGGATGACTGCGAAATAGGGGATCGATGTATCCTGTACGCCAATGCGGTGGTGGGTTCGGATGGGTTCGGTTATGCCCCCAATTCGAAGCAGGTTTATTCCAAAATTCCCCAAGTGGGCCGTGTTGTTTTGGGAAACGACGTCGAAGTCGGTGCCCATGCCACCATTGACCGTGCCACCATGGGGGCCACCCTTGTTGGCAACGGCGCCAAAATTGACAATTTGGTTCATTTGGCCCACAATGTAGAAATCGGGGAACATACCGTCATCGCGGCTCAAACCGGGATATCGGGGAGCACCCGGGTGGGTGCCCGCTGTGTCTTTGGCGGTCAGGTCGGTGTTGCAGGCCACCTAACGGTGGCCGAAGGCAGCCAAGTCGGTGGTCAAACGGGGGTGACCCGCTCCATTGACGAACCGAACCGCAAATGGAACGGCACCCCGTTGATGGCCTACATGGACAATCAGCGTTCCAATGCCGTCTTTCGTCGTCTGCCCGAAATGGAAACGGACCTGCGCCACCAAATAACTGTTCTCCAAAAAGAATTGGAAGAACTCAAAGCCCAAATAACAACCCCATCCTAAATCAACAAATCTTTTTTTTTAACCTAGATCACCCCATGCCCCCAATGGATTACCAAAAAACCCTGGCCCAACCTGTTGTGATGGAAGGCGTAGGCCTTCACAGCGGAGCCCCGGTTCTTATCAAATTTTGTCCCGCCCCCGAAGACACGGGCTTTGTTTTTCGTCGCACCGATCTTCAACCGGTTGTTGATATTCCGGCCTTGGCTGAATTCGTCGTCGAAACCAGTAGAGGAACCACCTTGGGCCTCGGCGATGTCCGGGTTCTTACGGTGGAACATGTTCTTTCGGCCCTGACAGGGTCGGATTTGGACAATGTTATCATTGAACTGAATTCCCCTGAGCTACCTATCGGTGATGGAAGTGCCCGCCCGTTTATGGACGCTATTGGGAAGGCCGGTCTTCAAAATCAAAACAAAGCCCGCACCTACCTCGAGTTAAAAGAACACTTCGCCTTCAAAGACACTGACAAGGGCAGCGAAATTACCCTTTTGCCGGATTCGCATTATCGATTGTCGGTCATGATTGATTTTGACTCCAAGGCCCTGGGGCGTCAACATGCGCGGTTGGATGATCTTCGCGATTTTAACAAAGAAATTGCCTCCTGCCGGACCTTTTGTTTCCTGCACGAGCTCGAAGAAATGCACCGCCAAAACCTTATACAGGGCGGGGATCTTAACAATGCCTTGGTCTTTATCGAAAACCCGGTCGCCGATGATCAATGGGAATCCCTCAAAGGCTTGTTTGGGCATCCAGACCTTCAGCTTCAATCCGCGGGTATCCTGAATCACAAGGATTTGTTCTTTGACAACGAACCCGCCAGGCACAAACTTCTGGACATGGTGGGAGATCTCACTTTGATCGGCCAGAGAATCAAAGGCCATATCGTGGCTCACAAACCCGGACATCAATCCAACGTCGCCTTTGTCCTGGCCCTAAGGGAACATATCAAACGTTCTCCCAAATCCCTTGTCAGTCCATCGGGCGACAAACCCAAGGTGGTCTTTGATACGAACCAAATCATGCAGTTTTTGCCACACCGCTACCCTTTTCTGCTGGTAGATAAGATTACAGAGATTTCGGATACGCATGTTGTTGGCATCAAAAATGTAAGCATCAATGAATCCTTTTTTCAAGGACATTTTCCGGGAAACCCGGTCATGCCAGGTGTTTTGACGATTGAAGCCTTGGCCCAAACCGGCGGTGTCCTTTGCCTCAACTTGATGGATGACCCAGGAGGTTATTGGACCTATTTTACCCGCATTGATAAGTTAAAATTCAAAGGCAAGGTCCTACCAGGGGATACCCTTATTCTCAAATTAAACCTGATGGAACCCATTCGAAGAGGAATTTGCCGCATGGAAGCGACTGCCTACGTTGAGGATCAAAAAGTCGTGGAAGCCGAATTAATGGCCCAATTGGTCCGCAAATCATGAGCAGCCTTAGCCACATTCATCCCAAGGCCAGGATTGGCAAGGGAACCCATATCTCCCCCTTTGTGACCATCGAGGAGGATGTCATTATCGGGGAAAATTGCTGGTTGGGCCCCAACTGCACCGTGATGAACGGGGCACGCATTGGGGACAAGGTCCAGGTATTTCCGGGTGCTGTTATTTCGGCCCCTCCCCAAGATCTCAAATACCGGGGCGAACCCACCCTAACGCGCATTGGAGACCGTTCCATTATCCGAGAATGCGTAACCATTAACCGAGGAACCACCGACCGCAACGAAACCGTGGTGGGCCGGGACTGCCTGCTAATGGCCTATACCCACGTAGCCCATGATTGCTTGTTGGGGGACCATGTTATAATGGCCAATCTGGCCACCTTGGCTGGGCATATCACCGTTCACAATTGGGCCATCCTTGAGGGCTTGGTGGCTGTGCAGCAATTTCTAACGATCGGGGAACATAGCTTTGTAGGCGGAGGTAGTTTGGTGCGCAAAGACGTTCCGCCCTTTGTCAAATGCGCCAAAGAGCCCCTTTCTTTTGCCGGGGTCAATGTGATCGGCCTGCGACGCCGAGGCTATAACGAAAACGAAATCAGGCTCATTGAAGATGTGTACCGGATCATCTATGTCCGCGGCTATAACATAACACGGGCCCTTGAGCAGGTCGAAATCGATGTAGCTCCTTCCAAACTTAGGGACCGCATTCTTCAATTTGTTCGACATTCCAGCGCTGGGGTGATTCGAGGCATGCTTGAATAGGTTTTTTTGATTTTGGCCCGTGAGCCCCGACCCACCAACGAATCCCAAAACGCCGGTTCTGGAAGCCTGTGGAATAGGTAAACATTACCAAGGTCAATGGCTCTTTCATTCCTGGAATGCCGTGCTGGAACCGGGTCAAGGCCTGGCCCTTACCGGCGCCAATGGTAGTGGCAAGTCCACCCTCCTGCAATGCATCGGAGGCTTGATTCGCCCCGATACCGGCGTCATCACGTGGGGTGGCGAAAAGGAACAACTACCTGCCTGTTCCCTGGCCGCCCCCTATTTGGATATTCCCACCGAATACACCTTGAACGAATTGGTGACTTTCCATTTTAGTATCAATCCATTAAAATCCGGAGCCGATCCTTTTTTGCAATTACGGCTCTGCCATCTGGACCCTACCTCCAATCTGTTGTTAAAACATTACAGTTCAGGAATGATCCAGAAGGTTAAGTTGGTCCTTGCGTTGTTGACCGATGCCCCCATTCTCCTCTTGGATGAGCCGCACAGCCACTTGGACCGGGAGGCCCAGGCTTGGTTTCAACAACTTTTGTCCGCTTCCATCGCAGGCAGGGTCTGGGCGATGGCCTCCAACGACCCGAATGAATACCGGCTATGCAGCGCCGCTTTTGATTTGGGGTCCCATCCGCACTAAACAATCCATTCCTAGGCCCTACGTATCCAGGTGCCCGACCCATTTCTTTGGAGTATCCCGGCCGATTCCAAAGCAAAAAGAGAGCGCACAAAGCCCGGATAATCCCCCTGATGCAATTCCAAAAGCCGATCGGCCGAAGCTTCTTCCAAAACCGCCAAACCACGTAGCATTCGCTCGGCTCCTTCGCTTAGCATTCGACCCGAAGCAGGCAGTCCATCCAGGGTTCGTTGGACCCCTCGCGCCGCTTTGACACCTTGCAGTTGGGCATCCACCGCGGTTCCCGCAATCAAACGGTGGGCATCGGCCCTGCTGTCTTCGAGTCGAGGCCTCAAAGGCCAATTTTGCCAAACCCTCAGATCGTAGGGCGAACACAAAAGCTGAGCCTGCCCGGACAAGGCCAAGCGGAGGCATCCACGGTAGCCCTGATCCGTCACCCGCCCCGGAAAGGCGTAAACTTGCCGATCGTAATCATTCGCAAAACGGGCCGTAATCAAAGCACCCCCTCGGGCTGCAGCCTCTGCCACCAAAACAAGGGGACAAAGTCCCGCAATGATGCGGTTGCGTCGCGGAAAAAGACGGGCATCCGGACCCTGCAAGGCCCTGGTTTCGGTCAGGATGGCCCCACCCGCCGCCACCATCCGCTCGCCGAGACCCTTGTGTTGAGGCGGATAGTGCGTTCCCATTCCATTGGCTGTCACAGCCATGGTTCCAAAACCCATTTCCAAGGCCAACTCGTGGGCATGTCCATCCACGCCGAGAGCCAATCCGCTTACGATGATTGGCTTTGTGTCTTGAGGGATCCAAGCATGGGCCAATTCCTCCATGAAGGCCCGAAGAATGGTACTTCCGTATTGACTCATGTTACGGGTACCCACCACAGCCAATGCATAGCGGTAATCCAAAGGCAGATGCCCTTTGACAAACAAAACCACCGGAGGATCGTGGCATTCGCGGAGGTATTCCGGATAATCGGGATCCACCAAAGAAACCCACCTCAACCCCATGGCTTCCCCCAATTCCCATTCACGGCGGGCCATGCTGCGGGCCTCTTGCAACAATCGTGGTCCATCAGGCCCGGTTAGAACACGCGATAGACTCATTCCCCAGGCGCCGCAACGACTCAAGGCCGCCGAGTCCGCTCCCAACAAGGCTTCGGCGCTGCCCATGCTTTCCAGCAGGCGCTTCATGGCCACCGGCCCGGTACCCGGCAGAGTTGAGAGGGCCCACAAGCCCGTTTGAATGTCCTTGTTCATAGGTTTTATTGCTAAATTCGGTTTTTGAAGTCCAGTTTTGTTTGCAATAATTCGACCTTCCTTTTGGGGTATCCTTGGGACACTGATAGTCTGTGCATTGCGCGTTGTCGCCCAGGACAGTCCACCCAAGGTTTCCTCCAACCTGCCCACCAGAGACACGGTTTGGAACAGCCATTTACGGATCTTGCAACCGGTGGTGATCACCACCTCACGGATGGTTCAGCGTCCCGAACGTTCCACGGCCAGTTTGGGTCTATTGACCAGACAAGATGCCGAGACCTTCAACAGCCTCACCCCCGAAGATGCCCTCAATCGAATGTCCGGGGTTTACAGCCTTCGAGGACAATTGAGCATACGGGGTAGCGGAGGATTTACGCTCAACGCAGGAAGCCGGGCCCTGATGCTTTTGGACGGGCTACCCCTGCTCTCGGCGGATGCGGCCGAAGTGCATTGGAAACTCCTGCCCACCGAACAATTGGAACAAATAGAAGTTCTCAAAACCGCTGGATCCGCCCTCTACGGCTCCTCCGCTCTGGGCGGGGTGGTTCATTTTCGAACCAGAAAGCCCGGCGCTGAACCGCTGAACTTGATAAGCGGCTTCACCGGAGTCTACGCCGATCCCCCATCGTTTCATCGCAACCCATGGGGTCGTTCCAATTATCCGACCTTCAACGGACTATCCTACCTGCACAGTGCTCGCTACGGCAGCACCGAAGTCACCGGCAGCTTCCAAGCCGTCGCGGATCAAGGCTTTCGCATCGGTGAAACCAGCAAACGCCTCCGCGGTGGCTTGAACCTCCGACGATCCATGGGAAGAGGGTGGACTGCTGGGCTGGCCGGGCATTTCCTGATTGACTCCATGCGCTTGTTTTCGATTTGGAAAAGCGATACCGATGCCTTTGTTCCTGCCGATGGCTCCACCAATCCCCAAATCAACCGCCGATGGATTGTGGACCCGTCGATCACGTACCTAAGTGCCCGTTTTCAATTCAAATGGCTCAACCGCACCTATTATTCCTATAACAATTTTAACAACGAAGATTTTGCGCTGGCCTTGATGACTTACAGCGAGCCCAGCCTGCGTTGGATTCTACCATCCCAGAATATTTCGTTGATGCTTGGCGCTGTATATCAACAAAATACCATTGATTCCAAAAACCTGTACCGCCAACAGAGCTCATCCCAGCAGGCGGTCTATGCCCAAGCCGATTACCAAGAGAAACGCTGGACATGGGGAGCGGGCATGCGTATGGAACGTTATGTTACGAATGGATTGGAACGGATGGCCTTGCCTCAAATCAGGACTTCGTTGAATTATCAGCTTGTGAAACCCGGTCGTTTTAACAAAAGGTTTCAACCCCCTGCCTTCGATTCGATTCAAATTATGCCGTTGTGGATAGATCCAACGCCCAACCCGGCTCGGGGTGGATTCCTGCGGGCGTCGATTGGTCAGGGCTTCCGCTTACCGAGCATCGCGGAACTTTATTCCAATTCCAAGATAGGAGGCGTGCGAATCCTGGGCGATAGCACCTTGGACGCTGAACAAAGCTGGTCTGCCGAGGTGGGCTATATGCATCGCTTTGGTCGTAGCGACCTGCAACCGGAGCTGGATATCGCTTTTTTTCATTCCTTTTATCGCAACCTGGTGGAATTTAATTTTGAAGTGGCCCTACCGGCGGTTTACGATGCCCAGGATTCCGCTTGGTTCAATGACCCCAGCCTTAACACCGAAGAAAAAAACTCCCGCCTCTTCCAAAAATACGCCCGCTTCAAACCGATGGGTGTCCCGGAAGCCATGATACAAGGCGTTGAAGCTCAATTCAGCGGCAGCCTTCCGCTGCCCAAAGGAATGTTCCAATACCGGCTGGGTTATACGTTCAGCAACCCGTTGAATCTGCGTCCACCGGCCTTTGATTCTACCTACAATTCCACCCTGACCGATTTGATGAGGTTCTTGAAATACCGATACCGTCATTTGTTACGAGCCGAGTTTTCTGTCCATAAAGGATCCTGGACTTGGACAACCCAAGTTCGATACAATTCCATTCCCTTGAATATTGACAAGGACTATTACCGTTTTATACCTGGACTGCTGGACCACCGCATCCGAACCCGTCACGGGGATTGGATGGTGGATCTAAGGCTTGGTTGGTCGGGGTATCGGGGACGCTACCGTTTTAATTTCATCGTCCGCAATGCCCTCAACAGGAGTTGGATGCCCGTACCGGGCAATATCGGGGAACAACGTAATTTCCAAGTTCAATGGACCGTACAACTCTGAACGCGCTTTGCCCATGGGCCGTCGAATCTCTACGTCGAACCCTGTTGACCGCCTTGTTGACCGCCTTGTTGACCGCCTTGTTGGTGGGATTGGCCTCCTTGGCAACCAAGGCTCAGACAACGGGCGGCATGCTTCGTGGCAAAGTCATAGATCGCGTGTTGAAAAGCCCCCTGCCCGGGGCCAATCTGCAATGGATGTGCCCTGCCAAGGACTTTACGACCCCACCAACCACCGCGGGTACCGCCAGCCAAGGCGACGGGACCTATGAACTTCGGGTCCTTCCGGGTTGCTCGCTGAGGGTTAGTGCCATTGGTTACCAAACCCGATGGATTTTGGTGCCCTCCGCTACGTCGGACGAAGCCATTACGCGATTGGATATTGTATTAGAACCGGTTACACTGGATCTGGATGCTGTTGTCATCAGCGCGGGCCGCTTTGAACAACGACTCAGCGAAGTTTCGGTGTCCATGCAGATTCTCAAACCGGAACTTCTCCAACAAAACAATTTAACCCGCTTGGATGATGCCATGGACCGTGTCCCCGGGGTCAGCATCGTGAATGGTCAGGCCAATATTCGAGGGACTTCCGGGTTTAGCTACGGAGCAGGGAGCCGGGTTCAGGTTCTTTTGGACGAAATGCCTTTGCTGAGCGCCGATGCCAACGATGTTCGATGGGCCTTCATGCCCATGGAAATCCTTTCCCAGATCGAGGTTATCAAGGGCGCCTCCTCGGTGCTGTTTGGGAGTGGGGCCTTGGGTGGTGCCATCCATTTGAGAAGCCAATGGCCGGGGACTCAACCCGGCGGAATGATTCAAACCTATGCCCTGGGTTACGATCATCCCCCGTCTCGGTTCACCGACCCCTACCCCGGTCGTATGCCCCTCCAAAGCGGCATCAATGGTTATTACCAAAAAAATTCCGGTCGTCTTGACTGGACCGTCGGCGCCATGGCCCTCACAGACCCTGGCTTCAGGGTTGGCGAATTCAGCAACCGAATCCGCGCCAATATCGCCCTTCGTTACCGACTCAGCCCCCGACTCATGCTCAGCTTGGCCGGCAATTTTATGACCGAAAAAATCGGTAATTTTCTTTTTTGGAACAACCTCGATTCCGCGCATTTTCCAGCCGTGGGGACCAACGATACCCTGCTCAGCCGTCGAGCGATGCTGGATCCGGTTTTGCGTTACAACGACCCCTGGGGCAATAACCATACCCTCAAAAATCGTTGGTACCTCACCCAAAACATGGGCGATAGCGATCGCAATGTACGCGGGTTGATGCGTTACCACGAATATCAATTTCAAAGACGCTTTGTAGGCCCCCTCAAATCGACCTGGGTGAGCAATAGCGGCGTCACCTATCTTCATAACAATGTCCAAAGCCAAGGCCTGTACGGGGACCGCAACAGCCGATCCATCGCCCTCTACACCCAAATGGATGTACAGGCCGGGCGCTTGGGCCTCTCCCTTGGAGGTCGTTTTGAATCGACCCGTATCGAATCCGATCCCTTGATACGGTTCCCCGTTTTTCGGTCGGGGATGACCTATGCCCTCGCCAAGGCCACCCACCTGCGCGCATCGGCAGGGCAAGGCTTCCGTGCTCCTTCGGTGGCGGAGCGCTATGTTCGGGCGGTCGGTGGGGCGGTCGAGGTCCTCCCAAACCCAACCTTGCAACCAGAACAAGGATGGAGCAGCGAAATCGGACTGCGACAGGGATACAAAATGGGTTCCCTGGTGGGCGGCTTGGATATCGCCGCCTTTTATACCCGCTATACGGATATGATCGAATTTAGCTTCCGTTTATGGCCGGACGGTGACGGGTTCAAAGCGATCAATCTCTTGAACACCAAAGCCGTCATGTGGGGTTTTGAAGCCGGAACCGAAGGCCAAGCCCGCATCGGCACCCACACGCTCCGCTGGATGATGGGCTATACCTTTACCCAACCGACCCAATACGCCATGCCCATCCCTTCGGAACCGGACTATATCGTAAAAGACACCCTCAAATACCGAAGCCGACACCTCTGGCGTTCCGATTTGTTATGGGAAAGAGGGCGAATGCAGGCGGGGATCAACCTCCGCTACAATAGTTTTATGCTCAAAATAGACGATATTTTTTATTCGTTTATCCCCGGGACCCAGGCCTTTCGAGACGAAAACAACCAGGGCGATTGGATCGTCGATCTGCGCGTGGCTTATCAACTCCAGAAACAATTCAAAATCTCGGCCCTTGTGCGCAATGCCTTCAACCGGGCCTACGCCGTGGTCCCCGGCAATTTGGGCCCACCCCGCGCCTTCCTCCTCCAGGCCCAATGGCATCTTTGACCTCCCCTCGCTTTTCACCTAATCCCCACATCTTGAACTCAATTCCTCGTTTCGCCTTTTTATCGTTCGTCCTAATCCTAGTCTTGGGGC
Organism: Bacteroidia bacterium; assembly: GCA_049317645.1. GTDB lineage: Bacteria > Bacteroidota > Bacteroidia > UBA7662 > UBA7662 > SYHX01. The sequence continues at coordinate 5,665 of JBMOHV010000029.1, read as the reverse complement.
TGGCATCGGATCCCGCTTGGGCTCAATCCCGACGAGCTTCCAGTGGAACAAACAAAAATAGCATCCCTGATGCCCCGTCCGCTGAAGACCAACTGAGCCTGGAATCCATCTTTGCATCCGGCAAATTTGCCCAACGAGGCGCGGGTGTTATGGAATCTCTCAAGGACGGAATTCATTACTATAACAACCAACGCATCGGTGATTCACTGAACGAAAAAGCCTTGCTTATCTATGCTTACGAAGACGGGAAGGTCACCGATACCCTGCTCCGAGATTCCTGGTTACGCAGCCCGGACTACCCTCAGGGTTTGGCCTGGGAAGACGTGGAACTCTCCCCGGATGAATCGGTGCTTTTGCTGGCGACCGATGCAGAATCCGTTTATCGGTACTCTTCCAAAGCCGTTTACTATGTATGGAGCCGATCCAACCGAAGCCTGGTTCCTATGATGGACGGCGCCAAAATCATGGCTCCCGCCTTTTCCCCCAACGGCCGCTACCTGGCCTTTGTCTATTCCAACGACTTGTATTTCCAAGACCTGCAAAACCAGCAATTGCGGAGAATCACCCGGGATGGCCAAGTCAATCAAATCATCAACGGACACGGAGACTGGGTGTACGAAGAGGAATTGGAATTAACCCGGGCTTTTGCCTGGTCGCCCGACAGCAAAGCTCTTCTGTACTTGCGCTTTGACGAATCCAAAGTTCCTCAAATGAGCATCCCACTTTACGAGGGGAACCTCTACCCCCAAGAAATGAAATTCAAATACCCCAAAGCCGGGGAGCCCAACGCGGCTGTTAGCTTGTGGATGTTTGAATTGGACCAGCCCAAGCCTCGCTGTGTTCTTGCCGAAGATCCAAGGACCGGGGAGGATGCCGACCATTATTTGGCCCGCATCGGCTGGACCAAAGACGCCGGTCTGGCCTGGGTTCAAACCATGAATAGGGCCCAAAACCGGCTGGACCTCTCCTTGATCAACCGCGAAAGCGGTGAACGCCGTTTGTTACGACGGGAAGAATCCAAAACCTGGGTGGACCTTCACGATCATTTGGTCTTTTTGGACCATGGAAGTTATTTCATTCATTCGAGCGAACACAGTGGTTTTCAACGCCTCTACCTCTACGACATGCAGGGCCGTGAAGTGGCGCCCCTAACGCCCGATGGCCAAGAACTCACCGATTTCTACGGAGTCGATCCCCAACGCAATGAATTCTACTTCGGATTGGCGGCTCCAACCCCCATGGAAAGGCAAGTATTCCGGGCCAAGCTCCCCGAATTGCAACCAACGACATCAGCCCCTACCCAACCGGTACCCTCCGCGACCATGCTAGGCCAAGAAAGCGGAAAAACGACCGCCCGCTTTAGCCCAACCTACGATTACCATGTGTTGCAACACACCCAAATAGACCAACCCCTTCGGGTCAGCCTTCATCGACGGGACGAAGAAATACGGGTCCTCCAAGACAACCAAGCCCTCGTTTTGAAACTACGCAGTGCACCGCTTGGCAAGAAAACTCTGATGCAGGTGCCCGGGGCCGATTCCACCCTGCTAAATGCCTATGTCATTCAACCACAGAATTTTAACCCCAAAAAAACCTACCCCCTTTTGATGTTCGTTTACGGAGGACCTGGAAGCCAAACAGTGGATGCATCGCTGGGTCAAAACTATTTATGGTTTCAATACCTCACCACCTTGGGTTATGTGGTCGCCTCGGTGGACGGAAGGGGGACCGGTTACCGAGGGGCGGCTTTCGAAAAAGCTACCTATAGTCAATTGGGCAAATTGGAATGCGATGACCAAATTGCGGCGGCCCGATATTTTGCCAAGCAACCCTGGGTGGATGCCCAAAGGATTGGAATCTTTGGTTGGTCGTTTGGGGGATACCTAAGTTCCCTGGCAATAACAAGGGGCGCCGATGTTTTCAAAGCCGCCGTGGCCGTGGCCCCAGTAATTAACTGGCGCTTTTACGATTCGATTTATACCGAACGTTTTTTGGGAACCCCCGCCGAGAATCCCGATGGTTACGACCAAAACTCACCGGAAAACCACGCCGCCAAACTGGTCGGAAATTACCTCCTTATTCATGGCACCGCCGACGACAACGTGCACTACCAAAACGCGGCCGTCATGGCCAAACGATTGGTGGACCTCAACAAGGACTTTGAATTCATCACCTACACTGACAAAAACCACGGCATCAGCGGGGGCAAAACCCGCCTGCAGTTGTTTACCAAAATCACCGGTTTCCTTCAAAAAAACCTCTAAACGACCTATTTCTATCGCTGCAGGACCTATTCCTATCGCAGGACGGTCCGCAAAAGGTCAATTTGACGGGTTTTCGCTTAATTTCACAACCGCGTGCCCCTTGGGGGCCTTGTTTCACTTCCAAACCACCTTATGAGCTCCTCTAAATCCTCTGCTTCTGACCGCCACCCAACCGGTTTATGGTATCTGTTTGCCACCGAAATGTGGGAACGATTCGGCTATTACCTCATGCTTGGCATTTTCTCGCTGTACATGCTCGATGGCTGGAACAACGGGGGAATGGGTTTTGACTCTAAAACAAAATCCGATATCTACGGAACCTACCTGGGGTTGGTGTACCTGACGCCCTTTATTGGCGGCCTCCTCGCCGACCGCATGCTGGGGTACCGACGATCCATTATCCTCGGCGGCCTGATGATGGCGGCCGGCTATTTTTTGTTATCGGTCCATAGCATCGAAACCTTCTACGCCGCCTTGGCTTTGATCATCCTCGGCAATGGTTTTTTTAAGCCCAATATCTCCACCCTGGTGGGTAACCTCTACAATACCGACGCGCTCAAAAACAAAAAGGATTCCGGGTTTAACATCTTCTACATGGGAATTAACGTGGGAGCCTTCATCTGCAATTTTGTGGCGGCTTATATGCGTATTAATTACGGATGGGGCCATGCCTTTGCGGCGGCTGGTGTTGGGATGTTGATTGGGGTTGTTATTTTTCTGATAGGGATGCCCCATATCAAACATGTGGATCAAGTCAAACCGCTCAAGGATGGGGATATGTCAACCCTCAAAATCCTGTCCATGACCCTTTTACCGATGTTCGTCTTTGGGGCCATCGGGTATGCCATCCCTGGGAATCTCTTGGGCACCGACACCAACGACGCCTTCATCATCGGCTGTTTGCCCGTCATTGCCTTTTTTATCTATCTAGCCTTTACGGCCGAAGCCAAAGAACGCCGCGCCATCAAAGCCCTTTTGGCGGTCTTCTCTTGTGTTATTTTGTTCTTTGCGATTTTTCATCAAAACGGTGACGCCCTTACGGTCTGGGCCGAAGATTTTACCGATCGTGAAATGCCAGCTGCTATTGCTCCCGCCGCCGAAAATTTTGGAATGGCACAAGTGGTGACCAACCATGAATTGGTTCAAATGAACGATGAGGAATTTGGAATTGCGATGGAGATGATGCGGTCCCAAGAAAACGCCATGCCCGGCACGACAGCCGAAGAACTCAAAGCCAAAGCCGATTACTCCGAAATCGTATCGCAGGTCGAAAAATCCAGGGCCTACTTCAAAAACCTACCCAAGGACCAGATCCCACCCACCGGACAAAGCCTGAGGCTTTATTCCACCGAATTGTACCAGTCCATGAACCCGTTCTGGGTCGTTTTGCTAACGCCCGTAATGGTTGGAGTCTGGGGATTCTTTCGCTCCCGCGGCAAAGAACCCTCCACCCCAACCAAAATCGCCTTTGGTTTGGTCATCACCGCCCTTTCGGCCTTGGTGATGGTCGGGGCTGTCATGGCAACGAACGACCTAAGTGTGAAAGCCGGTTCCTTTTGGCTGCTGGCTTCCTACGGTGTGATCACCGTGGGTGAGCTCTGTTTGTCGCCTATGGGCCTTTCGCTGGTTTCCAAATTAAGCCCGCCACGAATCACCGCCCTGATGATGGGAGGATTCTTTCTGGCGGTCTCGGTCGGCAACAAAATGTCAGGGATGCTATCGAGCCTCTGGGAAAGTTTTGATGACAAGAGGGATTTCTTTCTGTTGAATTTTGGACTGGTCATGGGCGCTGCACTTCTTCTGTTCCTGATGCTGCGCTGGCTGAATTCGGTCATGAAAGAGAACAACGTCCTCTAAACCAACACCTATGCACAACCCACCCCCCCCCTCCGATGGCCTAAGTTCCTCGGAGCAGGAATCCTTGTTGGCCATCCGCAACTTCAGCGGAACCTACCCCAAGCAGATTTGGTACCTTTTTATGGTCGAAATGTGGGAACGCTTTTGTTTCTACGGAATGCGCGGGATGTTAATGGTCTTTATGGTGACGGAACTTGGCTTGGGGGATGGGGCGGCCAATCTGCAATACGGTTCCATTCAGTCCTTTGTCTATGCCTTCACCTTTTTGGGGGGCGTGCTTGCCGACCGCTTTCTCGGTTTCCGTAAATCCTTGATATGGGGGTCCATCCTCATGTGCATTGGAGGCGTCTTGATGGGCATGGATCCCGTCAATAATTTTTATTTGGGCATTTGTTTTAACATCATTGGTAGCGGCTTTTTCAAGCCCAATATTTCCACCATGGTGGGGCAATTGTACCACGAAAACGATTCCCGCAGGGATGCCGGATTTAGCCTCTTTTATGCAGGGATCAATATCGGGGCCTTTTTGGGAGGAACCATTATGATTTTGGTGGCCAAAAATGTTTCTTGGAATGCCGCCTTTTTCTTGGTCGCTGTCGCCATGTGCATCAGCCTCCTTGTTTTCTTGGTGACCAAGCGAACGTTTGGCTCCATCGGACTATCACCGCTCCGTCGCTTGCCCCAAGCACCCCGTTTGACTCGAGAGGCCTTGATTTACGCCGTCTCTTTGCTGGCCATTCTTCCGGTTTGGCTGATGATTACGGATACCCAATACACCGACCGCTTCATGACCATCATCGGACCCCTGACCCTTATCTATTTGGTTTGGGAAATGCGGACCCTAAGCAGGGCCGAAAATCTCCGCCTCGGTGCCGCCATGATTTTTATCCTTTTTTCGGTTGTTTTTTGGGCCTTCTTTGAACAAAGCGGCGGCTCCCTGAGCCAATTTGCTTTGTACAACCTGCAGGGTCAGGATTTTCTGGGCCTATCGATGGATGCCAATGCCGTTAACAATTCGGCCAACGCTTTTTTTGTGATTGTTCTGGCCCCGGTTTTGGGGATGTTATGGGTCTGGTTGAGCGCTCGTCAAGCCGAACCCAATTCCACCCTCAAATTTGCCCTGGCCTTTGGTTTGATCGGTCTGGCCTTCTTGGCCTTTTATGCCAATCGTTATTTTGCAAACGCCCAAGGCTTAGCCTCCCTTGAAATTTTTGTTTTGGCTTACCTGATTGTCAGCGTGGGTGAGCTATGCCTCTCCCCCATTGGTCTTTCGTTGATGACCAAATTATCCCCGCTGCGCATGCAGGGACTTATCATGGGAATGTGGTTTCTGGCCTCGGCCTACGGACAATACGTTGCCGGCCTGTTAGGTGCGGGTATGTCCCTGAGCGATGACACCAACAACTCAGCACATGACAAACTGATGGCTTACACCGATGGTTATTTGCAGCTAGGCCTCTATGCGTTGGCAGCGGCCGTACTCCTGGCCATCCTCAACCGCCCGGTCAAACAAATGATGCAGGGCATCCACTGATGCCCCCGCT
>JBMOHV010000028.1:0-22966 GCA_049317645.1 Bacteroidia bacterium | reverse complement strand
CCGCTGGGATTCGAACCCAGGACCCATACATTAAAAGTGTATTGCTCTACCGGCTGAGCTACAGAATCGTTTGGGAGGCATCCAGACCCGCTGTGGGTCCCTCAACCCTCCCGCATGGAGGCGCAAATATACCCGCCCAAGGCCAAAAAAAACCTACCGAACGACGTGAATCAAGCCTTTTCGAAAATAATCGGCTCCGTTTTTGCCAATTCCGTCCGCGGTGTAGACATAGGTGCCCGGCATCACCGCCTTTCCTCCCTGGGTACCATCCCAAAGCACATCCAGGTTGGTGGTTTCAAAGATTTTTTGACCCCATCGATCGTAGACCCGAAAATCAAGGGTTCGAAGGTTCCGTGTAAAGGAGCGAAACAATGCATTCACCCCCTCCGTTTCCGGAAGAAAGGCATTGGGGAAATCCATCACCACCGTATCCACCACCAAAACAAAGGGAATGCTATCCCTGCAGCCGGATCGGGTCGAAAAGGCCAGCATATACCCGTAAAAAGTTCCAGTATCGGTGTAGGAGTGCGCTGGATTAAAGGAAGAACTGCTGTTGCCATCTCCAAAAAACCAATAAACCGAATCAATGTTAGCAGAAAACTGGTTGGTAAAATAAACGGCCTGTGGAGCAAAGGCAGTATCCGATGGGCTGATCGAAATCGCTGCAGAAACCGGGTCTTCGTAAAAATAAAGGGTGTCGGGAAGGCTACGGCAACCGAAGGCATCCCGGGCAATGACCCAAACAAATCCACTGCCACCTGCATTCAAGTTGTACGTGCTGCCGGTACTGCCATCGGACCATTCGTAGGTGAGCCCCCCCGTAGGCACCAAGTTTCGATTGATTTGCTGACAAAAAAAGAGGTCCGGACCTAGGCTGACCGTGGCGGTAATTTCCGGTAAGAGATACACCGAATCCAAATGAAAACACGTGTCATCGTAAGCGCGGCAATAAACCCAACGGGGCTGAAGGAGGCTGAAATTCTGGACGGTTTGGTTTTGGTTCGTGATTTCGACATCACTCAACCATCGATAGGACCGAAATCCAGCCAAAGGCTGCAAAGCCTGGCTGCCGTCCCAACACCAGCGCAATGTATCGTCCCCAAAGACCTCTTTGGGGGCCATGGTCCTGGCCCTCAGACTGTCCCGCAATACACATCCAGAAGCCGAAATAACATCGAAATAAAACCACCGTGTTCCGGTCACAACAGCCCTGCGGCGGAACAAGCCCGGTGCTCCCGGTAACAAAAACGGATCGGCCACCCAGGTAATGGAAAGAAGCCCCCCGGAGGCATCCAGCGAATCCACCCGCAACCAAACCGTATCGCCAGGACAGGAGGTCGGTGGTGCATATTTGGTGATAACAGGCGGAGGTGTGACCACCACCGTTTTGAAGGTGGTATCAAATTGTTGACAACCCTCGACCACCAAACGAACGCGGTAGGTACCCGGTGTTGTAAACGTGTATTGGGTGGACGAAGTCTGCGCGCTATGAACCGGAGGTTGACCGATGGTTCCAATGGTCCACCAAACCGAAGATCCAGTGGTACCCGTATTTTCAAAACGAATCGGAGAACCCACACAAATATTGGTATCCGATGGGGTCATGCGTATGCCCGCTCTGGGTCGCACCAGCTCCAAATCCAGTTTGAATATCAATGCATTGCAGTTACTGGATTGGTTGAAGGGATAGACAGCCGAGGAGGTCACCGGAAAATCCGAATTGCCTCGGCAGCCCGCACAAACGGCGTGATAAACAATGCCTTCGGGCGAAAAACGACTCGTTCCACCGTCCACATGTTCCTCCGATATCGACCCGCCCAAATAAGTAGCGTAAACCAAGGTATCGGCATCCGGCGCCAGGACCAAAAGGTACATATCGCTTCCGGTGGTTCCGGGCTGCAAGGCATTGGCCGTGATGGGCAAACCCCGCATGGTTTGAATGCTAGAATTAAAGGTGGAATTCAAATCCCCTCCCCAGCCACTCAGGTAAATTTTGCCACAACGATCCACCAAAAAGGCCGTCAGCGACAAGGCCGGCCCGGCCGATTGGGGGACCCCGTTCAAGAAAGGCAAGCCCACCGGAGCGGACCAATAAAGACTATCCAAAAAGGGGCTGTACTTCTGTATATAATGTTTGGCACCCGCCTGAAACCACCGGGTTCCACTTTGATTAATGTTACCCATGCTGACACCCGCGACATAAATATGCCCGCGGTTATCCCGTTCCAGGAGAAAATTCTGATCGTAAGACGTGGTCCCGCAATAGGTCAGCGAAACCAGTTGGGGCTGGCTAAAGGGCGGATTGCCGGTCCGTATCATCATGACATACCCGTCCGCTTGGCCGTTGTGGCTCAGGTCATAACCCCGGGCATGGTTCGGAAAAAAAGTCGTCTGGCTAAAGGTCGCACCGGCCACAAAGACCGTATCGCCACCACCTGGCTTGATGGCATAGGCTGCGTCCATGCTGCCACCCCCCAAATAGGTCGAAAACAACAATTGGTTAAGATTCGGAGATAATCGAGCCACCACCCCGTCCATGGAACCCCCAAAGGTGGCCTGCAAGGTTCCTGTCACCGATGTAACAGGGAAATTGGCCGATTGGGTATTGGACACCAACAAAACATCGCCGTTCGGGGCCACCACCACTTCTCCTCTGCTATCATCTCCGTAATTAAATTGAAGGGACGATGTGGTGTAGGGCGTGCCCACCGAATTGGTTCCTTCGGCCCCTGATCCGCCCAGGTAGGTGGAGGCCAACAAGGAACCCGATGATGAAAGTCGTGTTACAAACAAATCATACGATCCACTGAGGGCTGGCTGATAGGCCCCGGCCGTTATGGGAAAGTTGGCCGAATTGGTCCGACCAAAGACCAGCAAGGACTGGGCATTCTCATCAAAAATCAAGGACGAGGGTCGTTCTTGGCCCAACCCGCCCAGATAGGTGCTGAATAGGACTTGACCACCGTTGGGTGAAAATTTGGTCAACGTCACATCGTAATAAAAACCAGGGTTCCCGGAGGGTTGACTCTGACCGGGGGCAAAGCCAAAGGCCCCCAGGGTCGTGGGATAACCAGGACCAAAGGCAATACCGCCCAGATACATATTTCCCGCGTTGTCGTAGGTTGCTGTAAAGCCCCAATTATCCACCCCCGATCCACTGTAGGTGGCGCCTATCATTCGGGGGTCCAGGACCAGAACTTCATCCGAAGAATAGGGCCCTGTTTGGTATTGCCAGTTTCCTTTTTTTTGAACCCAAGCGGAGGCCACCGGCACTTTGGTGATTCCATCCGACTTCAAGGTCCACGATACCGGGGCCTCTTCGATATAATCCCCTATCTCGGCCGTGTAGACCAAGCGACCCGAAGCATCCAGGCGCTGCGGCACACCGCGGACCTGCATGCGGATCTGCGCCGGATCTGCGCCCGGCCTCACATGAAACTCGTACTTGAATTCCCCATCCATGCGCAGGACCCAATCGATACCCGGATAAAAATCCGGAAAACGGAGTTCACGCACCGGGTAAAGGTCCTGGGCCCAGTTTTGGGGTTGAGAACCCCGGATGTAATGAACGGGATAGGCCAGGCTGTCCGCGCTTTGCATGGTTGAACGCTGAGCACGGGCCCCTGGAAAGCGCTGCTCCCAGGCATGGCCCCGCAAATGGCGGGATGGGTCCACCCCGTGCAATCCTGTTTCGGTATGACCCCCGTGGCAACCATCGTTCTGGTAGGCCACCCAACGCAAACCATCCGCCTGAACAAAAAGCCGCAGACCCGGCAAATCGGCATGGGCTAGGACCTCGTCGGGCCATTGGCCTCGGTTGGGTATCAGGCCGTTTGCTGCAGATCCTGCCGAGGTTGGACGGCTGCCCGTAGGGATCCCATGGGCCACGACCGTCCACGGAAGAGCCAGGAAGCCGACAGCCCAACAAAACACCCACCCCAACAAGCGAGCGTTGGCAAGAGCCGGCGCAATTTTCATAACATACGGATTGAAAGGACCAAAATTAAGACGAAGGGCATACCTCTAGAACGAGGGATCGGCCCAAAGCTTGCAACCACGCCTGACGATGTTCTTCTGGGATCAAGAGCACGACCCTCTTCAAGCCTCTTTGGCGTATCGTTTTGGCGAGGGTTTGCATTTGAAGGTTTATAGCAAAGGAGGCCTGCCCACTCCGGTATTGAAGGATATGGGCCCAACGGGTGGAATCCACTGGCAGCCAATCGATCCAGGTGGGCCCTTCGCTTGACGCACCGGGGGCCAGGCTCACAAGCAGAGCCCCGGTCGAATCGGTGAGGGAACGCAGGGCAGGCGATAGCAAACAGGCGCTTTGACCTGCTTGGCCGATGGTAACACCCTCCGTCACGAACTCTGCCGGGGTGATGACCCGAACACAGGCCAGCCGATGGGATTGCTCGTATTGCTCCGCCCAATAAACCACCACCCCGCCCAGCAGGATGGTCAGACTAGCGATCAGGATTTGAAGCGATTTGCGCACACCCAAAAGTACCCCAGGAACCTTCGCCGTGTTCAAAAAAACCCTTAAAAACCGCTTAAAAGAACCCTGAGGAAGGTCCAAAAAAGCGTATTTTTGCACCGCTTAAAAACCAAGTATGAGGGAAATTGCATATCGAGAGGCCCTAAGGGAGGCCCTAAGGGAAGAAATGCTGCGGGATGACCGCGTATTTCTCATGGGCGAAGAGGTGGCGGAATACAACGGAGCCTACAAGGTGAGTCAAGGACTGTTGGATGAATTCGGCGCCAAAAGAGTCATTGACACCCCCATCGCGGAGCTCGGATTTGCCGGGATTGGGGTCGGGGCCGCCATGAACGGACTGCGCCCGGTCATTGAGTTCATGACCTTTAATTTTTCGCTGGTGGCCATTGACCAAATCGTCAATTCCGCCGCCAAAATGCTGAACATGTCGGGTGGGCAGGTTTCGGTCCCCATCGTTTTTAGAGGACCATCGGGCTCGGCTGGTTCCTTGGCCGCCCAGCATTCCCAGGTTTTCGAAAGCTGGTACGCCAATGTTCCAGGGCTCAAAGTCGTTTCGCCCAGCAACCCGGCGGATGCCAAGGGTCTCCTCAAATCCGCCATCCGGGACGAGGATCCGGTCATTTTCATGGAATCCGAGCAGATGTACGGTGACAAGGGCTTGGTTCCAGACGGCGAATACCTCATTCCTATCGGTCTGGCGGATATCAAGCGCAGTGGATCGGATGTCACCTTGGTTTCTTACAACAAAATGATGAAAGTCGTCCTGGCCGCCGCCGAAGCGCTGGAAGCCGAGGGCATCAGCGCCGAAGTCATTGACCTCCGAAGCATCCGCCCGCTGGACCATGCGACCCTGCTCCAAAGCGTCCGCAAAACCCACCGCATGGTGGTGGTGGATGAAAGTTGGCCTTTTGCCTCGGTTTCTTCGGAGATCGCCTACCGAATTCAGAAAGACGCCTTTGATGAACTGGACGCCCCGGTGGTCCGGGTGAACGGGGCCGATGTACCGATGTCGTATTCCATGCCCTTGGTTGCGGCCTACCTTCCTTCGGTCGACAAAGTAGTCCGTGCCGTCAAAGAGGTCATGTACCTCCGCAAATAAGGGATTTCTTTCAACCTAAGTGCCAGGTCTAGCCTTATTTTTAGGCGATGCCACAGGCCGAAATCCGGCTTTTTGATTCCTCCTTAGCCCCCCACCATACCCCTATGATTCCATCGTCTTCGAACCAATACTCTGCCGAAAATATCCAGGTCCTCGAGGGACTCGAAGCCGTCCGCAAAAGGCCGGCCATGTATATCGGGGACATCGGGGTCAAAGGCTTGCACCACCTGGTCTACGAAGTCGTTGATAACTCGATCGATGAAGCCATGGCCGGTCATTGCGACCTGATCCAGGTCTGTATTTTGGAAGGCAACCGGATTCGGGTCCAGGACAACGGGCGTGGTATCCCCACCGATCTGCACATCAAGGAAAAGCGTTCGGCTTTGGAAGTGGTCATGACCGTCCTGCACGCCGGGGGCAAGTTCGATAAAGACTCGTACAAGGTATCGGGGGGATTGCACGGGGTCGGTGTATCCTGTGTCAACGCCCTGAGCACCCACCTGCGCGCCGAAATTCGACGGAACGGCACCGTTTACGAACAGGAATACCGCTGCGGCAAACCCCAATACAGCGTACGCGAAATCGGCACCACCGAAGACCGTGGCACCATCGTCGAATTCGAACCGGATGCGACGATTTTCCAACACACCGAATACCACTACGCCACCTTGGCCAATCGTTTGAGGGAGTTGGCGTACCTGAACAAGGGAATCCGCTTGACCTTGGAAGACCGGCGCATGCCCTTGGAAGACGGAACCTTTCGCAGAGAAGAGTTTTTTTCGCGAGGAGGTCTGCAAGAATTTGTAACCTATTTGGACCAAACCAGGGAATCCCTCTTGGCCGCTCCTATCTATATCGAACACTCCAAAGGCCCCGTACCGGTAGAGGTCGCTTTGCAATACAACACCTCGTTCACCGAGAACGTCCATTCCTACGTAAACAACATCAACACCCACGAAGGTGGAACCCATATTGCCGGTTTTCGTCAGGCTTTGACCCGTACCCTCAAATCCTACGCCGACAAAGAGGGACTGACCAGCAAACTCAAATTTGATATTGCGGGCGATGACTTTCGGGAAGGACTCACCGCGGTGATCTCCGTCAAAGTGGCCGAACCTCAATTCGAAGGTCAAACCAAAACCAAACTCGGGAACAACGAGGTCATGGGGGCGGTTCATTCGGCGGTATCGGAGGCCCTGTCCCATTACCTGGAAGAAAACCCTCGGGAGGCCCGTCAAATTATCAGCAAGGTCATCCTGGCGGCAACGGCTAGGCATGCCGCTCGCAAAGCCCGGGAAATGGTTCAGCGAAAGAATGTGTTATCTGGCAATTCCATGCCCGGTAAACTCGCCGACTGCTCCGAACGGGATGCCTCCCTCTGCGAGATTTTCCTGGTCGAAGGAGATTCGGCGGGTGGAACGGCCAAGCAGGGCCGGAACCGTGCTTTTCAAGCCATCCTTCCTTTGCGGGGCAAAATCCTGAACGTGGAGAAGGCCATGGAATACAAGATTTATGAGAACGAAGAAATTCGTAACATCTTCACGGCATTGGGAGTTTCAGTCGGCACCGAAGAAGACCAAAAGGCCCTTAACATCAGCCGATTGAGGTACCACAAAATCATCATCATGACCGATGCCGATGTGGACGGATCGCACATCACCACCCTGATTCTTACCTTCTTTTTTAGGTACATGAAAACGCTGATTGAATCAGGACATATCTACATCGCCACCCCTCCCCTCTATTTGGTCAAAAAAGGCACTCAACAGCGCTACGCTTGGAACGACCAAGACCGTCAGGACGCCGTCAAAGAATTGGCCAAAGGAGCCGCCGAAAGCACCGTTAACATTCAACGATACAAAGGTTTGGGAGAAATGAACGCGGAGCAACTCTGGGATACCACCATGAACCCGGACACCCGCACCCTGCGCCGGGTCACGATTGATAGCGCTGCGGAAGCCGACCGGGTATTCTCGATGCTTATGGGCGATGAAGTACCTCCCCGACGTGAGTTTATTGAACAAAACGCCCGCTACGCCCGACTGGACGTCTAAACCCGGATAGTTCATGGTCAGGGTTCGCCAATTATGCAAGTCCTTCGGTAACCTGGCCCTGCTGCGTTCCGTTTCTTTTGAAATACAACGCGGGGAATTGGTGGCGGTGGTAGGTCCATCAGGGGCCGGCAAAAGCACCCTGCTTCATGTGTTAGGAGGACTGCAGCCGGCCGATTCCGGTCAAATTGAATGGGACGGGGTTTTGATCCATACCCTGAGCGGCAACCGCCTCGCCGATTTTCGGAACCGCCGATTGGGTTTTGTATTTCAACAGGCCTTGCTGCTCCCGGAATTTACCGCCGAAGAGAACCTCCTCATGCCGGCTCTCATTGCTGGAATGGATTCCAAAAAGGCCCAAGCCAGAGCCCTCGAATTAGCCCAACAATTGGGCGTCGCGGAACGCTTGAGTCATCGACCTTCGGAATTATCCGGGGGGGAGCAACAACGATTTGCGGTGGCCCGGGCTTTGATGAACCGACCTGATCTGATTATGGCCGATGAACCATCCGGAAACTTGGACCAGCAGCAGGCCGAAGAATTGCATCGCCTCTTTCGTGAACTGCGAGACCGCAACGGACAAACCTTTTTGGTGGTCACCCACAGCCTGCCATTGGCCCGTCAAGCGGACCGGGTCCTGCAACTCCGCGACGGGCACATCACCGAAGTGGATCCGAATGGCTAATTCCATCGAAGTCGCGAAGGAACTGCTGCATCGGTATTGGGGCTTTGACGCCTTCAAACCGGGTCAAGAAGCGGTGGTTGCTTCGGTTCTTAAAGGCCAAGATACCCTGGCCCTGCTGCCAACCGGTGGCGGAAAATCTTTGTGTTACCAAGTCCCCGCTTTGGCGATGGACGGATTGTGCCTGGTGGTATCCCCGCTGATTGCCTTGATGAAGGATCAAGTGAGTCGGTTGAATCGTCAAGGCCTTTCGGCGGCCGCGTTGGTATCGGGTTTAAGCTCCACCGAAAGTGAAGCCATTCGCGTCCGAGCCGATCGCGGGGAACTCAAATTTCTTTACCTATCCCCGGAACGCCTTTCGGGCAAGGACTTTGTAACCCGCAGCCGGGGTTGGAAAATTGCCTTGCTAGCGGTGGACGAGGCGCATTGCATTGCCCAATGGGGACATGATTTTCGCCCTGAATACCAGCGTATCGCGGCATTCCGAGAACAGGTGGGGGCCTTGGTTACGGTGGCCCTGACCGGATCGGCGACTCCAGCCGTTTGCGATGAAATCTGTGAACGCCTGGGGATGGTGAGGCCTGCTTTGGTTCGACAAAGTTTTGCAAGGCCCATGCTATCCTACCGATGGCAGGAAACCGTCTCCAAACATCAAGCCCTCGAAGACGCCTTGGGTGGTCTGAAGGGCAAGGCCTTGGTCTATGTTGGATCGCGTCGGCACAGCGAAGAATTGTCAAGATACCTCGCGAGCAAGGGTTACCCCGCCCAGGCCTACCATGCCGGGCTAACACCAGAACAAAGAGACCTTCGCCAACAGACTTGGATGAACCATACCAAGCCCATCATGGTCTGCACCACGGCGTTTGGGATGGGGATTGATCAACCGGATGTACGCCTGGTCTTTCATTGGGACCCCCCTGAATCACCGGAAGCCTACTACCAAGAAGCCGGGAGAGCAGGCAGGGACGGGGGTCACGGGCTCTGTCTTTTGGCCTGGCAGAAGGCGGACCTGCAACAGGCCCGCAAGCGAGTCCAAGACGCCTTCCCTCCCATCGAACAAATTCAACGAATTTATCAGGCCCTGGGGCAGTGGTGCAACCTGGCGGTTGGAGGTGGGCGGGACCAACACTTTGCCTTTGATATATCGGCCTTTTGCCTACGCTTTGATCTGGAACAACGCGTTGTTTACCATGCTCTTCAGATTCTGCATCGGGCCAATCTGGTCATGGCCGAAGAAGAAAGCCTCCTACCGGCCCGCATCCGATTCAAAGTATCCTCCGCCCAACTCTACGAACACAGGGTCCTGAACCGCATGTTGGATCCCTATATTGATTTGTTGTTACGAAAACATCCGGGCGTTTTGGATCACCCGGTCCGCTTTGACGAACGACGCATGGCCCGTGAATCCGGAACGACCACGGTGGCTATTTTGCAAGCGATTCATCGCATGCAGGAACTGGATTTACTGGATTATACCCCGCGGTCGGATCAACAAACCCTCTGTTGGCTGAGTGAACGATTGCCCCCTAGTCATTTTTATTTGCCACCGCAGGCTTACAGCGACCTGCTCAAAGCCAGGCAACGCAGGCTGGAAGCCATGATCGCCATGATCACGGGGACAGGCACTTGCCGTAGTCGGCTGATGCTCGCCTACTTTGGGGAGACCGCTGCGATGGATTGCGGGCGCTGCGATGCTTGTATTTCCGGGGGGGGAAGGTTCGAAGAAATGACCACCCAAGAATTTCAGGCTTGGATGCTGCAGGTGCGGCCCCACCTCAGCGTACCCCTCCACCCGGCCGAATTGCGTCGAGCCCTTGAAGCCAAGGGACTGGTTCGTGGCCCGGAGGATTGGGAGCGACAAGCCAAGGCCCTCGCTTGGTTGGTCCAAAAAGGGGCGGTTGCGAGGGATGTCGATGATCGTTTGTTATGGAAAAACCCATGAAACCCATCTCCCCGGACCCGATGACCCCGGACCCGATGACCCCGGCCACTTCGCCCTTGCTGTTCATGGCCACCACCAACGACCAGTGGCAAGACCAACGCATGATGCGCTGGTGCCAAACCTTGGAGATGGCCGGATGGAGGGTTCGTTGGATCGGCGTGGATCGTCACCGAGTGGTCCCCTTGCAGAGCACGGCGCACCGAACCTATCAACGCCTTCGTATATCACCCCTTCGAGGACCACTTTTTTACTTGATCTACAACCTTCGACTCTTGGTGGAGGCTTTGCGCTGTTCATCCGCGGTTTACCTTTCGGTGGATGCCGATACCCTACCGGCTTTGCGCTTGGCGTCTTGGATTCGCAGGCGGCCTCTGTGGTGGGATGCCCACGAGTGGTTTACCGAAGTCCCCGAACTGAGCGGTCGACCCACCGTGCGCAGGGTATGGGCCGGATTAATTCGGCTCTTCCTGCGAGGCCGTATTCAATGTTACACCGTGGGTCCGGCCCTGGCCGAGCGATTCCGTCAAGAATACGGCTATCCTTTTCGTGTTTTGCGTAACATGCCCACCCGCAACACCGACCCTGCGGATCCACTTGACACCTTCGATTTTCCCCAAGGACCCTTTATTCTGTATCAAGGGGCCTTGAATCTTGGCCGAGGCCTGGAGGCCCTGTTGGTAGCCGCCGAAAGGGGGCTTCCTTGTCCGTTGGTCCTGGCGGGTAGCGGGGATTTGGAGAGGGGCCTTCGTTCCACGGTCCAAAACCGAGGCCTCCATGGCAAGGTATGGTTCACCGGCCCATTGCCCTCTTCCCAACTGCGTAGCTTGACCCAAAAAGCCTGGTTAGGCTTGAACCTTTTGGACCATCCCAGCCTGAGCTATCGCTACTCCTTGGCCAATAAGTTTTTTGACTACACAGCGGCGGGCCTGCCCCAATTGGGGATGGATTTTCCGGAGTACCAAGCCCTGCTCAGGGACTATCCGGTGGGCTGGGGTTTGAAGGATTGCCAACCGGAAGGGATCGTCCGCTTTTGTTATGAACTCTGGAACCAGCCCGAACGAATGGAGGCCGCCCGTCAGGCCTGCCTATTGGCTGCGCAGGCTTGGACCTGGGAAACCGAAAGTCAACAGCTTTTGGCCGAACTCCGCACCCTTGCCCAAGAGCAACCTATGGCCCAAGAGCAACCTAGGTAGGCACGCGACTCCCAAAAATCAGTTCGCAGAGCAGGCCTGCGTTTTGATTCGGGTCAAAATGAGCCCGGATTTCTCGATGACGCTGCTCCGGTTGTGTAGCATCGAGGGGCTTGGCCATGGCGAGTCGCAGACCTTGGGGCCAATCCCTATCGTGGTCGACCGTGGTCACCCAGCGGGCCCAGGGCAAACCTTCCACCGCATCGCGATGAACCAACACATGGCCGGTCCCCATCAAGGCATGAATCATTTTGAGCCGGAGGCCTGCCCGTCCCTTGGATGGAATCACATGAACCGCCGCATTCTGGACCAAAGCGTCCAAGGCCGTATCATCGGGGGTGTCCACCCATTGCAAAGCGGGCATTGCTTGCATTTGGCGAATCAAGGCGCTTGGGGCCTTGGAGCCCGCAACAACCCAAGAAAATTCCGGGCATTGAGCGGCCAATCGCAACACATTTTGAACAGCTTGTTGGTTGTCCGGTATATCCAGCCGACCATGGTACAAGACAAAGGGCGCGGCTACCTGTTGCCTCCCTGCTACAGGCCCGACTGTGGAGGGAGCCAAACGAACAAAGGCAGGCACATAAAAGGCGTTCAATCCTTCGTTCTGGTACAAACGGGTTTCCAAAGGGCAAAGGCTCAAAACCCCCGTCAAAGGTTGATGAGTTCCCGTATGGGAGACCCAACGCTCCAAGCGACGCCAGCGAAATGATTCAATGTTATAGTATATTTTTTTGAATACGCCGGTTGCCCAAAGCGCCTGCATTCGATAGTACTGGGATTCCCGGTTATGAGACCGAACCCAAAACCGATGGTGACCCAAAGCCGGCGCTGCCATACAAGCAGAGACCTGCCATCCCTCCAACAGAACATCCGGGGGTCCCTGGGCCAAGGCCTTGTTTAAGGCCGTTCCGCTGCGGGAGGCTACAGCATGGGGCTGCGCCGAAAACCAAGTCCCCATGGCCTGTGGTCGGGGGTACCAACGAAGGGTTGCCACCCGTTGATGCCAATCCGGGAGGGCCCTGGCGCCTGAACGAAGTTGGCAATCCAGGGTTGAGCTAACCCAGGCATGGATATGCAATTCCAGTCCAAGGTCCAGCAAGGCTCTGATTTTATAATCCACCTCGGCCGTGCCGCCATACAAGGGAGCTATCGGCAGGTCAAAGAGGACCAGCTGCAGCGCATGCCTCGACCCCATCAACCGTTGTTCTCCGAAGGCGATTCAAATAGGATATTCCCCATGTCTTCCAAACGCCCTCCAGAGCAACGCAAAACACGGGCCGGGAAACGATCCATGGTCATGTAATCGTGGGTTGCCATCAAAAGGGCGGTCCCGCCCCGGTTAATTTCCACCAGCAAGGACAAAACCTCCTCGGAGCTGTCCGGGTCCAATTGACCGGTGGGTTCATCGGCCAAAAGCAGTCCAGGGTTGTTCAACAGGGCCCTGGCAATCGCCAAACGTTGTTGCTCCCCGCCGGACAGGCGATGGGGCATTTCGGTTCCCTTCCCGACCAGACCTACCAAGGCCAGAACCTCCTCTTTGCGTTGATTGCGCTGCGTCTTATCCTTCCAACCGGTGGCCTCTAGCACAAAATCCAGGTTCGCATCGACTTGGCGATCCATGAGCAATTGAAAATCTTGGAATACGACGCCGATCCGACGACGCAAAGCCGGAATATCCTTACGGGACAGATTCAACAAATTCTGCCCCATGACCATGGCCCTTCGACCTTGGATCGGAATCTCCCCAATCAGTGCCCGGACCAGGCTGGATTTGCCCTGCCCGCTTTTGCCGACCAAATAGACCATTTCACCGGCCTTGAGTTCCAGGTGTACCCCTTCAAAAAGAACGCGGGGGCCGTAAGCAAGGGTGATGTCCTCCAATTGAAGAACGGGTTCGCGGTCCATGGCCAAGGAATTTTGCTCGAATTTAAGGTTCTTTGGGGCAGAATCGTTTGGAAAACCTGCCCTGTTGCCTATTTTTAGGGTTCTAACCGGATTCAAAACTCCTACCCGAACTCTTTGCCATGAACTTCCAACCTGCCAAGCTGCTGTGGGCCGTATGGGCTCTTACGATGGTTACCCCGCTTTGGGCCCAAAAGACCGCCCCCCTTCAGGTTTCCAAATCGGTCACAGAAAGCTGCCGCAACGCTTCCTTTCGGACCGTGCCAGCCTTGCCATTCCGGGTGGGTGATAGCATCCCTTTCAGCATCGTGATCGGGCTCAAGAATTTTGATTTTGACCAGAACACCCAGGTGGTGGTGACCCCGGAGGTCCACTACCGGAACAAAGCCGTGGCCCTGCAACCCATGCGATTCAAGGCCTTGGCCAACCGCAACCTTAACCCTGAACTCTGGGAAGACACGGTCATGGCCGGTTTGGCCCGCCGCGGCGAAAACCTCTTTGAGCATGCGGTTCAAGTCCCCTACGAAGAAGGGATTGAAAGCGCCACCCTCGAAGCCCGTTTCACGGTCATCGAAGGCAAGACCAGCCGGGAGCTGCCCTTGGTCCGCATCAGTTCGGCGGGCTTTTCGAGTTTCGCTCGTTTTTTGGAGCCCACCTTGGAATTGATGGACCTGGATTACGAAAAAGAGAAACTTTGCATTAAAGAAATCCACACCATTAACTTTCCTGCCGGTCGTTACGAAGTAGGCGATGCCCTCAACCAAGGCGCTTTTCAACATTTGATGGCCACTTTGCAAAGCCCCCGCGAAATTCTGGAAATCAAAATCACCGGTAGCGCATCCCCGGAGGGCGAATCAACCAACAACGAAAATTTGGCCTACAAGCGCATGGAAAACCTGAGCAAAACCATTGTTCGGGAATTGTTGGGCCGCAAGCAAAACGCCATGGCGAGCTCGGAGGTTTTTGCCGATGGTTTTGTGACAACGCGTTGGGTTCAACAGACTTGGGATTCCATTGTTCCGATGTTGAGCGGTCTACGTTCATCCAATGCGCCCAAAATCAAAGCGGCCTTGTTGGCCGCCGAAGGCCAAGAAGCCAAAAAGAAAGCGGCCGAAAAATTCTCCGCTGATTACCAGCGCATGGTCAACGATTGGTTCCCTGCCATGCGTTCCTGTCGGGTCGAAATTCTCAGCACCCCCTCGGATCAGAGCATCATGAACGACCTCAAAGCCTTTGCCAAAGGCTCCACCAAGAATCAGTGGCCCGCCACTCGCATGATTCAAATGGCCCTGGCCGCTGAGTCCGAACAAACCAGCATGGAATTGTACCGCAAAGCGGCCACTTGGTACCCCGAGGATTACCGGGCCCATTTCAAGCTGGGCATGTTGCATTACCGTAACAACCGATTAACCGAAGCCGAGAATCGTTTTCAGCAGGCGGTGATCCTGAATCCCAAATCCGCAGAATCCAAGAACAACCTGGGGGCCACCCTCAGCCAACTCAATCGTTTTGGCGAAGCCATGTCCTTGTTCAAGGCCGCAGCCGTCCAGGGCCGTCCCAGTTCCATCAACCAATCCTATGTAGCGGCTCGATTAGGTCACTTTAGCGATGCTCTCGAAACCATGGACCAGGAACCCAGCCACAACCGCGCTCTTTGCCAAATCGGTGCCGGGCAGGCATACGAAGCCATTGCCACCTTGCAAGCCATCGAACCGCGCCAAGCCCTGA
Source organism: Bacteroidia bacterium (assembly GCA_049317645.1). Classification (GTDB taxonomy): domain Bacteria; phylum Bacteroidota; class Bacteroidia; order UBA7662; family UBA7662; genus SYHX01. The sequence continues at coordinate 7,874 of JBMOHV010000028.1, read as the reverse complement.
CCGCCTACCTAACGGCCATCGCTGCAACACGGATCAACGACATTGCCTTGGTTTGTGAGCAAATCCGTGTCGCCATTCAAGCCGACCTGACGATGAGGGAATGGGCCAAAAAAGAACCGGATTTTCATCCCTACCGGACCAACGCCCAATTCCGCGAGGCCATCAAATTGCCACCGGATTCCCAAAGAGTCGGCAACGACTAAAGAACCCTTCGCATTGGAACTGGGATCCACCCTGTTTTGTTCTGTACCGGTGGCTCCCCTTCGGTCGGAGCCCAGTCATCGCAGCGAGCAGGTCAGCCAGGGCCTTTGGGGTGAGCAATTCAGCTTCTTGGCTCACGAACCTTCTTGGATTCATGTACAATCCGTGTCAGACGGCTATACCGGCTGGATTTCGGAACGCCAATGCATGGTTCATTCCAATACCATCGAAGACGATAGCCCGCGCGTTTGCAGTGATTGGGCCTTGGTACAGACTCCCTTATCGGGCCCCGTTCGTTGCCTTAGTATGGGCAGTATTCTACGACCTTTCCTGGGCTCGGCGGACGATTCTTTGATCCGTGGTGCTTCTTCCTTGATCTTGGACCAAAAGCCCGATCCCCGGACCGTCCTTGAACGCGGGATGGCCTGGTTAGGGACCCCTTACTTATGGGGCGGCCGCAGTCGTTTCGGGGTGGATTGTTCGGGTTTGGTCCAGGTCCTCTGGGGCTCGGTAGGAGTGGCCCTGCCAAGGGACGCTTCACAGCAACATAGCCTAGCCCCTTTTTGTTATGACTTGGCAGACCCCAGGGCCTGGCAAGCTGGGCATTTGGCTTTTTTTTCGGAGAACAGCGATCGTATCACCCATGTTGGTCTGCTGACCGGGGATGGCCGAATCCTTCATGCCTCCGGGGAGGTCCGTTTGGATCCGGTCAACAACGAGGGCATTCAGCCCGTGGACAAGCGTCCTACGCATCCTCACCGACTCGTAGGGATTGCCTCCTTTTATACGCCTTCCCTTCATCTTGCGTTCTAAAAGCGTTCGATTCTTCTTTGTTCCTCCTATTTTTGAACCAAATTTTTACAAAATGAAAAACACTCGTTCATGGATCGGGTTCACCTGCCTTTTGTTGGGCAGCCTATTCTTGGGATCCTGCGCCAAAGAATTCAAACTGGATTCCAACGCAGTGAACTACCGACTCAACGAAGCGCCTTTGACCCTGCACGGCAACCGGGCTCAACTGGATGTAAATTACCAAATAGCCCCCAAAACCATCGCCAAGAACGGTGTAGCCGTGATGACCTTGCTCGAAAAAGACGGTGGCCAAACCAAGGTCAAATCCAGAGACCTCATCACAGGTCCCAAAGTCAAAGGAATGAACGGCACCAAGGCCGATCCCCTCAAAGAGACGGCGGGTACCCTCACCTTTGGTGAAACCATGAACGACAAGGCCCCCAATCATTCGTACTTCCTGGAGGTGGCCTCCTTCAGTGGATCCAAAAAGAATGTCAAAGCAGCCAAAGCTGCGATGGAAGCAGGATCAACAACTCCTTGGCCTGCCAAAACCTATCGCTTCGATGTCATGCTCACCGAAGGACCCAGCCTACTCAGCCGGACGGCCACTTACACCTCCGCGCCTCGTTCCATTGCTTCGGGCTTTGTCCCGGATACCATTCAACCCTTTGAGGCGACTATCTATTTTGAACTGAACAAGTCCACAATCCGGGAAAGCGAACGCAAGCGCAAAGAGATTTTGCAACTGGTTAACTTTTTGAGTAAAACCAAAGAAATCCTCAAAATTGAAGTGAACGGTTACGCATCACCGGACGGCGAATTGCAGTTTAACAACGAACTGGCCAATGAACGGGCCGGTGCGGGTGGCAAGTTTGTAGTGGACGCGCTGCGGTCCAGCAAGGGCTTGAAGGACATCAATTACGATATTAACAACAGCAACCTCTACGTTCAAAACCAAGGAACCGAAGATTGGAAAGGTTTGCTCCAAGGGATTGAATTTGCTCGCATTCCCAACAAAGAAAAAGTCATCGAAATTATCCGTAACACTTCGTTGTCCAGCACCGAAAAGCAAGGCCAATTGCGTGCAATGACCGAAGCCTGGGAAATCATTACCGAAGAATATTTGCCCCCACTTCGACGAGCCAACATGGTCATTATGACCAAAGTAGCTCCCCGTTCCTTCGAAGAGCGCATGGAGCTCATTCGGGTTCCTTCCTCCGAAATTACCGCATCCGAAATGCTGGCAACCGCCGAACAAGCCGGTTCTCCTGCCATGGCTGCCGATATCCTCGAAAAAACCAAGCAGCGCTTTCCCGCCGATCACCGGGCCTACAACAACCTAGCTGTTATGGATATTCAAGGCGGTCGTTTCGAAACAGCCTCCAAGAATTTGGACGCTGCAGCCGAAGCCGCCCCGAGTTCTTCGGAAGTCCTGAGCAACCAAGCCATGGTCGCCACCAATCTGGGTGATTGGGCCAAACTCGCCTTGGTGATCAAGAGAGCCCAGGCCAACGGACAAAGCTTGCCAGCATACGAGGCGGTGCTCCTGATCCGGAAAGGACAATACAAAGAAGCACTTCAAGTATTGGGGAACCAACCCGCAGGTACCCTGCAAGCCCTGGCTCATATCCTCAACCGCGATGATTCCAAAGCGTCTGAAGCCCTGAACGCCCTGGGATCGTCCAACGAATCATCGGTTCTCTACCTGAAGGCCGTCCTTGCAGCCCGAACTCGCAACGCTTCCGAATTGGGAAAGGCCGTGCAAACTCTTTTGGCCGGGTACCCCGAATTCAAGGACAAAATCGCCGTCGATCCGGAATTTGCCGAATTGCGCAAAGAGATTCTTGCGACAACGAAATAGCCTATTCGGGCCGTGGATCCTGGGAGCCTTGGATGGCTGCCAAGATTTTGGACGCCATAGAGGGGCCTACGACCTGAGCAAGGGCCTCGGTACCGGCCAAGTAAACTTGTTCGGCCGAACCAAAAGCTTCCAATAATTTTCGAACGGTGACGGGTCCGACCCCTGGAAGGTTGACCAACTCGGAAGCCGTATTGCTTTTGCTGCGTCGGCGTCGATGATGGTTTAAACCAAATCGGTGAGCCTCGTCTCTCATTTGTTGCAACAAACGCAGGGTGGGACTCTTTTTGTCCAGCATCAGGGGATGCGGATCGCCGGGCCTGAACAAGGCCTCCAGGCGCTTGGCAATCCCAATCAGGGGAACATCGCCCAAGCCCAAGGCAGTCATGGCTTCGCGGGCGGCACTCAACTGGCCTTTGCCTCCGTCGATCACCACCAAACCGGGCAATTCCCCGCCCTCGGCCAAAATTCTTGAATAGCGTCGGGTAATGACTTCGTGCATGCTCGCAAAATCGTCTATCCCCGCACTGTCCCTTTGATTAAACAAGCGGTAATCCCGCTTGGAAGGCCTTCCGTTACGGAATACAACACAAGATGAAACCGTTTGACTGCCTTGAAAATGAGAGTTATCAAAACACTCCATAAGCGAGGGGACTTCCTTGAGCTGCAAGTCCTTTTGGACCTGCAAGAGCAAACGATCCGAACGCGTGGCGTTTTGGCGTTGGTCCGGGGTTTTAAGGGTTTCCTGCAAACAAAAGAAGGCGTTCTTGAGGCTGAGATCCACCAGTTTCTTGGGGTCTCCGCTGGCCGGAACACGGGCCCGAACCCCCGGAAAAGGAGGGCTATCCGGCAATACATTGCAGACAATTTCGCGGGGCTCGTGACGGTACCGTTCGGCAATTTCCAACATTGCCTGGGCCATTAGTCGTGATGAATCCTCCTCGTCCTCCAAGGCCAATCGAAATTCCAGGTTGTACGAACGGACCACGGCGCCGTTCAGGACATGCAAGTGGTTGACCACGGCGCGATCCCGGTGACGAGCCAAGGCATAGGCATCCAAATCATGAATCTTGGTGCTGACCACAGTGGAACGGGCTTGGTATTTTTCGAGCATTTCAACCTGCTCCTTGATTCGGTGGGCTTCTTCGAAAGCCAATCGCTTGACCGCTTCTTGGAGTTGAACGCGCAGACTTTTGATAAGCCCCCCTAGGTTGCCTTTTAACAACTGATGCACCGCTTCGGTGAGTTCTCGGTATTCCTCTTCGTTCTGCAATCCTGCACAAGGAGCCTTGCAGTTTCCCAATTGGTACTCCAAGCAAGGTCGGTAACCGGCCTTTTTGATATTGGAGGGGGACAAAAGCAGGGCACAGGTTCGCAGCGGGTACAAGCGTCGTACCAACTCCAAAAGCGTGTACATGGCGGGGGGCGATGTATAGGGTCCGAAGTACCTGGCTCCGTCCTTTTGAACTTTTCGGGTCACCTCCAAACGAGGGAAGTGTTCGTTGCGCAGCACCAAAAAAGGATACGTCTTGTCGTCCTTGAGTCGAATGTTGTAGCGGGGCTGTAGCTTTTTGATGAGCACATTTTCGAGCAACAACGCATCGTGTTCAGAATCAACCACGGTGAACTCAATTCGATGGATCAGGCGAACCATCAAGCGAATGCGGTTGGGTGAGCGTTGTTCCAAAAAGTATTGGGAGACTCTTTTGCGCAGGTTTTTGGCTTTGCCTACGTAGAGCAAGGCTTCGTTTTTGTCAAAATAGCGGTACACCCCCGGTGATTCGGGGATGGAATACTCCACCTGTTTGAATCCTTCGTTATCCATGAATCACGCCGCGATTATTCATCTCCGGGCTGGGGGAGAACTTGGGACTGAAAACGGCCACTGTGGAGAATGGTCTGGATCACCTCCCCGGGACGGACCTGTTGAGGCTCCCGTACCAAACGCCCGTCTTTCATGGTGAGGCTAAATCCTCTGCGCAGGACCGATCGGAAATCCAGGGCCTCCGCCTGCTTGCTCAGGGTTTCACAGCGTTGTTCCATCAAAGCCAAACGTTGAAGCAAACCGCGACGCAGTCTTTGTTCGCCTTCATCCACCCCTTGTTCCAAATCGTCCAGCATGGACAACAAGGCTGAACCGGCGCGTTGTTCCATACGAATCAATTCTCTCGATAATTCGGCCGCATCCGGCGTGGCCAATTCAGCGGCCGCCGTGGGGGTAGGGGCTCGCAAATCGGCTGCAAAATCCACCAAGGTCACATCGGTTTCGTGGCCCACGGCCGTGATCACCGGCGTTTGCATCGCGGCCACGGTTCGAACCAGGTGTTCGTTGTTAAAACACCACAAATCTTCCATGGAACCCCCTCCCCTGGCCAAGATGATCAACTCAATATCCGGTCGGGCATCCAAGGCTTGAAGTGCTTTGATGAGCGGTCCAACCGCCGCCTCCCCTTGAACCGGGCTGGGCGAAAGCACCACGGGCATGGCAGGAAAACGCCTCTCAACCGTCCGATAAATATCATGAATAACCGCCCCGTCCGGAGAAGAAACCACGCCCAAGGCCGAGGCATAGGCTGGGATGGGTTTTTTGCGTTCCCGGTCAAATAGACCTTCGGCCTGCAATCGGTTTTTGAGTTGCACAAAGAGCGCAAAAAGATCCCCAACCCCCGTAGCGCGCAACGAATAGGCCTGCAATTGCAAGGAACCCCGGGGCACATAGTGTCGGATCTCACCACCTAGGATGACCCGGTCCCCTTCGGAGGGTTCCACCTCCAGCAGGCGGCGCTGAGCCTGAAACATAACGCAGGGGATTTGGCTCCCGGCATCTTTGAGGGTAAAGTACAAATGGCCACTGCGGGCACGGGTTAAACCCGCGATTTCTCCCTCGACCTGCAGGCGCCGAAAATAGGGACTTCCCTCCAAAACGGATCGAAGCAATTCATTCAGACCGGTGACCGAAAGGGTGGCGTCGGTTGGTTGGCTCATGGTTCAAAGATCGCTGAACCGGAGGAGCCCAACGCCACCTCCAAAATAGAGGGCCTTGACCTAATTTTGGTTCATGAATATGGAATCAAAGACCCCCCCCTCTTCCGGCAACAGCCCGGCTCCCTCCATCCAAAACGTGACCGTGGTCGGTTGTGGAACCATGGGCAACGGCATCGCCCAGGTTTTTGCAACCTGCGGCTACCAGGTTGAGCTGGTTGACCTCTCGGCCCCCGCCTTGGAGAAGGCCATAACCACGATTGCCCGGAATTTGGACCGGGTGGTTGCCAAAGGCAGCCTGGATCAAGAGAGCAGAGATGCCGCCCTGGCCCGCATTCATACCGGTACCAGCCTGGCCACCGCAGCCCAAAAGGCCGATTTGGTGGTCGAAGCGGCCACCGAAAACCGACAAATCAAGTTGGAACTCTTCCGGCAATTGGACCAATTATGCCCCCCGACTTGTATCCTGGCCACCAATACCTCCTCGATTTCGATCACCGATATCGCCGGGGCCACCGGGCGCCCTACAAGGGTGATCGGCATGCACTTCATGAACCCGGTACCGGTCATGAAACTGGTCGAAATTATCAAAGGTTATAACACCGATCCGGCCGTTACCGCGACCATCGTGGAGGTTAGCCGTCGCCTAGGGAAAATCCCGGTGGAGGCCAACGATTATCCTGGATTTGTGGCCAACCGTATTCTGATGCCCATGATTAACGAAGCCGTGCATACCCTCTACGAAGGCGTGGCCGGTGTCGCCGAAATTGACACTGTCATGAAGCTGGGGATGGCCCATCCCATGGGGCCCTTGCAATTGGCGGACTTCATTGGGCTGGATGTCTGCCTGGCCATCCTACGCGTTCTCCACGAAGGCTTTGGGCAACCCAAGTACGCGCCCTGCCCACTCCTTGTCAAAATGGTCTCCTCCGGCAACCTTGGCGTCAAAACCGGCAAAGGCTTCTACGCCTACCAAGCCGGGTCCAAAGACCTGGTGGTTGCACCTGAATTCAACGGAAGCCTTTGATCAACCCTGAAACGGGTAAGGGTATGTAGTTGGGGGCAATAGGTTCTCCTTGATAGTGCGAGCCGAAACCCAGCGCAACAAATTGAGGGAAGAACCGGCTTTGTCGTTGGTGCCGCTGGCTCTGGCTCCGCCAAAGGGCTGCTGCCCAACCACTGCACCGGTGGGTTTGTCGTTCAAGTAAAAATTTCCCGCCGCATGGCGCAGTTTGGCGGTGGCCAAATCCAGGGCATAGCGATCCGTCGCCAAAACAGCCCCCGTCAGTGCATAAGGCGACGTGTTATTGCACAGATCCAAAACCTCCTCGTAGCGATCGGCCGGATAAACATAGACGGTCAGAACCGGGCCAAAGAGCTCCTCGCACATGGTCCTGTATTTGGGGTTGGTCGTCTGAATCAAGGTGGGTTCGACAAAATAACCTTTGGACTTGTCACAGCTCCCCCCAACGAGGACTTCGCAATCGGGATGCTGTCGGGCTTCGTCGATGGCCGCCTTCAATTTGTCAAACGACTTTTCGTCAATCACGGCGTTAATGAAGTTGCTGAAATCTTCGACACCGCCCATTTTCATGTGTTGCAAATCGGCCCGGACCCTTTCCAATACCTCAGGCCATAACACATCCGGGACATAAGCCCTGGAGGCCGCGGAGCATTTTTGGCCTTGGTATTCAAAGGCTCCACGCGACAAGGCGGTAGCCACCACATCCGCAGGTGCCGAAGCATGGGCCACGACAAAGTCTTTGCCACCGGTCTCGCCCACGATGCGAGGATAGGACTTGTACAATCCGATGTTACGGCCAATCTGCTCCCATATTTGATTGAAGACACCCGAAGAGCCCGTGAAATGGATGCCTGCAAAATCAGGGTGCTTGAAAATAACCTCTCCGGCCACCGGACCGGGAACAGGCACCATGTTGATCACCCCGTCCGGTAAACCGGCTTCACGAAACAAGCGCATAAGCCAATACGCAGAATAAACCTGGGTATTGGCCGGTTTCCAAACCACCGTATTGCCCAT
>JBMOHV010000027.1:0-23576 GCA_049317645.1 Bacteroidia bacterium | reverse complement strand
CGGCGCAGGAACCAACGACGACGGATACTATTGCGTTCGGCAACATAATACATCGCCGGCAAAAGAATCAGCGTAATCAGTGTTGAGAAGGTCAGGCCAAAGATGATGGTCCAACTGAGGGGGCCAAAGAAGGCCACCTGATCACCGCCCAGGTAGAGGTGGGGTTCAAAGCGGGCAAACAAACCCGGAAAATCAATGTTGAGGCCCAAGGCCAAAGGCACCAAACCCAACACGGTGGATGCTGCGGTTAGGAAGACAGGGGCCAAGCGGATTTTGCCGGCCTGTACAATGGCTTCTAGCAAGGGTATTCGTTGTTCCTTGCGGATCAGGTCGATGAATTCCACGATGAGGATGCCGTTTTTGACCACGATGCCGGCCAGCGCCACAATGCCAATACCGGTCATAATAATGGACATGGTCATGCCGGTGATAACATAACCCAGAAGAACGCCAATAACGGAGAACAATATTTCGGATAAGATCATAAGGGTTCGGTTCATGGAATTGAACTGAAACATCAAGATCATGAAAATCAAGCCTACAGATATCATGAGCGCATTGGAAAGAAAGCTTCCCGCTTCGGCTTGTTCTTCTTGTTCCCCGGTCATGCGGATACCGGTTCCTTCGGTGGCCTCAAAACCGTTGAGCGCCTCGTTGATGGAGGCCACCACTTGGTTGGGTGTAAATCCGCTCAAGACATTGGAGCTGAGAGTTACGACCCTTTTTTCGTTTTTGCGTTTGATGCTTCCCAACGAAGAGGTGTATTCGATGTTGGCAACAGCCGATACCGGTAATTGACGGACCGCCCCGCCGGCGTTCATGTCCCGAAAGGTGATACGGGCGTTCAGCAAACGGTTCAAGTCCTCGCGGTCAACCCGTGAATAGCGTAGTTGGATAGGGATTTCGTCGTTGTTGCTCCTGAACTTGCTAGCTTCTTTACCAAAAACGGCTGAACGAATTTCCGAGCCAATTTGGGCGGTGCTGACCCCTTCGCGTTGGGCTCTTTCGCGGTCAATGCGGACCAATAACTCTGGCTTGCTCCGTTCCAAGTCAATCTTGAGTTCCTCCACCCCGGCGATATTGCAGGAATCCAGGTAGGTTTTGAGAGCCTGTGCGTTCTGACCCAGGACTTTGAAATCCTGCCCGGTGACTTCGATGTTGATGGGTTTACCGGTTGGGGGTCCGCCACGTTCCTGGTCCACCGCGATTTCGACACCGGGAATGCCCTTAATGCGGGCACGGATCGAGTCCAGCAAGGGCAAGGTTCGCATGCCGTCGCGATCTCCAAAGGCGATAAAGGCCACGGTGACTTTGCCTTTGTGGGGGGCAACCGATTGGTCCCGATCCATGGGATCCCCAGCGCCGATGGCAACATTGGTCACCACCGATTCAACCAAAGGATTGCGGGGCCCCAAAACATCCATGACTTTGGTTTCGACCAGTTGCGTCAAGGAATCGGTGACCTCGGCCCGTGTTCCAATGGGGGTATTCAAATAAACATAGACAAAATTGGGCTCTCCGGTCGGAAAGAAAGCGATTTTGACACGACCGCTGTTCACCGAAAGGCCGGTCAGTACAAAGCTGAGCACAAGCAATCCAGCCGTTCCCAGCATCATATAAGCCGGACGCCGGCCTTGCAGGCACCATCGAAGAAGTTGCTCGTATTTGTCTTGGACCGAGGGCCAGGTATGATTCTGAAACCTTTCAATCATCGGACCAAGGACGATTCGGTTAATCCATAACAACGGAACGATGAATAAAACAAAATTCGCAAGACCTGTGGAGCCGGCCAGGTGCAGGATGATGCCCAATACGGCGAAGATGGCCGAGGCTATTAGAAGACTACGGCGTGATCGTGTTTTCTGGGTTTGAATTTCTTCGGGCGTTTCCGGCTCCGGTTTCATAAACTGAACGGCAAAGACCGGATTAATGATGTAGGCCACTAGCAAGGAGGACATCAGGGTCAAAATCAGGGTCACGGGCAGAAAAAACATGAATTTGCCCACGATGCCATCCCAGAAAGCCAAAGGCATAAAGGGGGCTACGGTGGTTAGCGTCCCGGCAAGGACCGGCATAAAGACTTCGCCTGCGGCCATTTTGGCAGCCGTAACAATGTTTCTTCGGCCCCGATCAAAGAGTCGGTGGGTGTTTTCGATGACCACAATGGCATCATCGACGATAACACCCAAGGCCATCAACAAGGCAAAGAGTACGATCATGTTCATGGTGAAGCCCAGGCTGGGCATGAACATAAAGGCCAAAAACGAAGAAACCGGTACCGATAGGCCCACAAACATGGCGTTGGTGGTTCCCATAAAGAACATCAGAACCAGGGTGACCAAGACAAAGCCAATAATGATGGAATTGGTCAAGTCGTTCACGGTGGTCCGCGTAACACGGCTTTGATCCCCGGAAATTGTGATCTTGAGGTCGCTTGGCAGAATGGATTTGGCCTCGGAAATCAAGGCGTTGATATCATCGGATGCCTGAATGAGGTTTTCGCCGGAGCGTTTGATAACATTGAGCGTTATAACTTTCTGTCCGTTAAGGCGGGCATAGCTTTGTTTGTCTTTGTAACCGTCGGTTACTTTCGCGATGTCTTTGAGGAAGACCGACGACCCGTTCATGGAGGTCACAACCAGGTTGCCCAGCTCGCTAACCGATTGAAATTCCCCCAGGATACGGATGCTGCGTTCTTTGTCGCCGGTGTTAATGTTACCCCCCGACATGGTCATGTTTTCAAAGCGTATGGTCCGCTCGATATCATCCATGGTCATTTTGGCCGCCTGCAATTTGAACATGTCTACATCGACCTGAATTTCACGGTCCAAGGCTCCGACCATATCGACCCGGTTGATGCCCTTGACATCTTCGATTTTGTCTTTGAGATCGGTGGCGTACTTCTTGAGTCGATCCAGATCAAAGGGGCCCGAAATATTCACAAAAAGGATGGGGACCTCCGAAATGTCCAATTCCATGACGCGGGGGTCCTGGGGCAGGTCTTTGGGCAAGTCGGTGCGGGCTTTATCGACCGCGTCCTTGACTTTTTGTTTGGCGACGGCGACGGATACATCGGTGCCAAATTCAACGACGACATTCGCAAAGTCCTGTTGGGAATTGCTGGTCATTTTTTTGACACCTGACAGGGTCCCCAATTGTTTTTCCAAAGGCCTGGTAACCAGGTTTTCCATGTCAGCGGGCGATGTGCCAGGGTACACCGTGGTCACAAAAAAGGTGGGAACCACCACCTCAGGGAATTGTTCCTTGGGAATGGTGTTATATACCGATAGTCCGGCCAGTGTTATAATAACCGTTAGAATGAAGATTGTGATTCGGTTATCAATGGCCCAGCTGGTGGGCTTGAATTCTTTGAATGAGCTCATGGCAGGGTAATGGCTTGGCCGTCGTTAAGGTCGTTGTAACCGGTGGTGATAATGCGGTCTCCGGCTTGGAGTCCTTGGAGAATTTCGGTTTCGATTCCGTTGGAACGACCGGGGGTTACCGAGACCCTTGCGGCTTTGAGCCCTTGTCCTTCAGCTCGAACGACCATCACAAAGGCGCCTTCGTCGGAATTCTGCAGAAGGTTGACGGGAATTTTGATGGCTTTGTTGGTGCTGTAATCGTTGATTTTCATTCCAACAATCATGTTGGGACGGTAGAGTCCTTCGCGGTTGTTCAGGGGGACTTCGGCCCGGAAGGTGCGATTCAGGGCGCTGATGGAACGGGCAACATAGGCAATGCGACCCTGGGCGCTTAGGTTGAGGTCTTTGAATTCCAAGTCCACCGAAGCCCCTTCGCGGACGCGGCTTACATAGCTTTCCGAAAGATCGGTGACAACACGCAGATCGTTAAAGTTGACAACCCGAACGGCCGGCATCCCCATGGCGGTCGATTGCCCCAACTTGAGGTAGACCTGATCTACCGTGCCGCTCACGGGGGCTTTGATCCGCGTCATGTCCAGTTGCGATTCAACCGTAGCCAAACGCCGTTCTAGACTTTCTTTTTGGTTTTTGGCGTTGAGGTATTGAATCTCCGAACCGATGTTTTGTTTCCAAAGGTTGGCTTGTTTGGAATAGAGTTGTTTGGCAAAATCCAGTTGGCCCTTGATTTCTTCGATGCTCTGCAGGAAAACGGTTTGGTCCAATTCAGCCAGAATCTGACCCTTGGTGACTTTTTGGCCTTCTTTGACTTGGATGTTACGGACAACCCCCATGCTTTCGGCCGTCACTTCGATGCTTTGGCGGGCATCCACGTTGCCCTGGACTTCAACCCAAGTGCGGAAGGGGCTCTCTTCCAGCGTCAAGGCTTGGACCAATTTGGTTTTGGTATTGGCAGCCGTGTTGTCCGCGGTTTTGGAGCCGCTTTGGCGGAGTTCTTTTTGCAGCTTTTGGATTTCGGCTCCAATGCGGGCCTGTTCGGCCTGCAGTTCCTTGAGTCGGCCGGCGGGGTCTTGGGCTTTCTCTTCGCCGCAAGATGTCAGGAGGCCGGCGGTGATCCCCAGGGCGAGGGCCAACATCAGGAGGTTTGATAGCGATCCGTTGAGGGCGGAGCGAACCGAGTTAGTCGGGTTTTTGGTAGCAGAGGTCATGAATTTCAAGGTTTGTCGTGGTTGAATTTTATTCGTTGGTACCGGTGAGATTTCCACTGGCTTTGAGGTAATCTACTTTGGCGATGTAGTATTCATAAAGGCTGTTGAAGTAGGCGGCTTGGGCCTCGCGGTAACCGGCTTCGGCCTGGATCACTTCGAGGTTGGATCCCACCCCTTCGCGGTATTTGATGCGGGTTGTCTGCAGGATTTCAAGGCTAAGGTCTTGGTTGGCATTTTGTTGACGCAAGGAGGCCAGCGCATTTTGGATCGCGGTCCGGGCCTGGTCCTGTTGCAGGGCCGAAGCCTGCAAGAAGTTCATGAGAACGCGTTCGTTTTTGATTTTTTCGATTCGCTTTTGCTGAATCTTGTATTTTTTGTTAAAAGAATCAAAAACATACCAGTTAATGCCAATGCCCACCGAACCGTAGGCAAACCAATTACCTCCTGGGTCCAGGACCTTGTTGAATTCGCCGGCACCGGCCAGGGCACCTCTTTGAACCTGCAGGCCCACCGAAGGCAGGTATCCGGCTTTTAGGTTCTTGATTTCCAAATCATTGCCTTTTATTTGCAGGGCCAGGAGGGCGGCTTCGGGGCGGCCCATGAAGGCATCGGGCTGGGTATAGGCAGGGGGGACCTGCTCGGCGACCAAGGAGGGGATGTTCTCAAGTCGATCGCTGAGAATCAAGGTATCGACCAAGGGATAGCCCATTTGGAATTTGAGGAGTTGCAAGGATAGGTAGCGGATTTGCTTGATTTTGGCGGCTTCGGTCGCTAGCTGATTCCGTTGCAGTTCGATCCTTTGCACATCAAGCCTTTCAATCATTCCGTTTTGTAACATAATTTGCATTTCCCCCAGGCTGGAGTCCAATCGCATCAGACTGGCTTCCAGCAATTCGTTCCGGTGTTGCCCGACCAAAACCCCGTAATAGGCTTTTTGGACATTTTCGGAGATTTGGGCGTCGGTCATTTCCCTGTTTTTGACCGCAATTTGTCGAAAGGTTTGGGCGGCCTTGAGTCCTACCAGGTACGAGCCATCAAACAGCAATTGGGTGAGTGTCAGGTTGGCATTGCCCCCGTATTGAGGTTGAAATTCCAGGGCGACGGGGCCGGGAGGAGCATCGGGATTAAACACCTGTCCGTTGGGGATGATGACCTTTTGGATGATGAAATTGTCGGTTAAACCGTAGGTCGCGCGGATTTGGGGTAGGCCGATGGAGGTGATTTCGCGAATTCTCGCGCCGGCGGATTCGATATCATCGGTTGCATTCAGGGCGCTGTGATGGTGGTCCAAGCCGTATTGGATGGCCTGGTTCAGGCTCATGGGTTGGCCCATGGTTTTGTTTGTTGTCTGCGCGCCGCTCGCGATGGATTCCAACAAAAGCAAGGTGGCCAAAAAGAATCGTGTCGTAAGGTGACTCATGGGTGGTTGGGATTGAAGATGGTTTGGGCTTTGATCCAGGTGCGCAGGCCTTTGGGGGTTGCGATACCTCGGATAAAGACGTCTTGGATGGTTTCAAATACCTTGGGCAAGGGTTTGTTCAAGTGACTGAAAACCAATGGATCTAGCAGAAGATTGGTGTGTTGTAGGTGCATGATGCTCACAATTTCGGCATCGATTTCCGGGCGGAATAATCCTTCGCGTTGCCCTCGTTCAATCAGGCGCTTGAAGATTCCCGCAATCTCCACCTGACGATAACTCTCCAACTCGGTCCATAGTTCCGGGTAGGATTTTTGGAGGTCAAAGAGCATGGTCGGGGTAAGGTTTCGCATTTTTTGGAGACCGGTGGCCGCCATCCGAAGGAGGTTTTCGACGGCGTTTCGGCTGCCTAGTTCCAGGGCCTGCATTTCACTACGGTGTTCCTCCAAAAAGCTGCCCAAGACACGGTGGACCAGGATTTTCTTGTCGGTGTAGTGTTCGTAGATGGTCTTTTTGGAACAGCCCAATTGCCGGGCCAGTTCGTCCATGGTCATGCTTTTGAGTCCATACCGAAAGAAAAGTTCCCGGATTTGGGGGATATGTTGAGGACCTAGGGACATACGAGGTGCGAAGGTATAGAAACTTTGAAAACCAAAATAGTTTTCAAGGTTAAATTTTTTTATCCCTAACTTGGGCCATGCAATGGTCAGCGGCCGAGGAATCGGAACCCGAGTTTCCCGCAACGGGGGATGCTCCTACAGCTTGGCTGGACGTTCGTTCCCCTTCTGAATACGCCGCCGGACATGTTCCGGGTGCCTATTCCCTCCCGCTTCTATCGGATTCAGAACGCCATCAGGTCGGTCTATGTTTCAAGAACAGGGGATCGGCCGAGGCGGTTGATTTGGCCTGGCTCTACGTGGGCCCCAAGATTCCATGGTTGTTGCAAAACCTGCGTGTTCTTTCCGAAATGGCGGGAATTGGGGCCAACCGTTCATGGATGGTTTATTGCTGGAGGGGTGGGCAGCGATCGATGGGGATGGAGTTGTTGGTGCGGCAGGCGGGGTACCCTGTTCAACGCTACGCGGGCGGTTACAAGGCCTGGCGGGGCCGCATGCCAACGCTATGGGGACAACCCTGGCGTTGGTTCATCCTGGGCGGACGGACCGGTTCGGCCAAAACCGAGGCACTCCACGAATTGGCCGCTGCCGGACAACAGGTTTTGGATTTGGAGGGCCTGGCCGGCCACAAAGGTTCCGCCTTTGGTAACCTGGGTGAAATTCCCCAACCCAGCCAAGAACATTTTATGAATCGATTGGCTCATAGTTTGGATGGGATGGATTTGGGAAGGCCGGTTTGGGTCGAGAGCGAAAGTCGGCAGATTGGCTCCCTGCATTTGCCCGATGAATTGTACCATGCCATGCAGCAAGCGCCGTATTTTCGCCTGAATCGCAGCATGGATTTTAGAATACGTCATTTGTTATCAAACTACGGGGTAGCCGATCCCGCGCTCTTGCGGCGGTCTTTTTTGAAAATCGAACGAAAAATGGGTCCACAACATTGCCAACGCGCCGTTGAATGCCTGGATGCGGGGGATTTGGACGCGGCGGCCCGCCTGGCATTGACCTATTACGACCGTACCTACGATTATGCTTTTGGTCAACGACCCTGCCCGGATTGTGCCGTGGAACTTCGAAGCGATGCCGTGGGCCTGCGCTTGGTCAACCTCCTCACCAAAGCCGGGCAGCGGGTTTTTGGGACCCCCACAACAACCCCATCCTAAGTCCAATGGCAACGGAACCTTTGCGCTTAACCCAGCGAACCCGGGCATCGGGCTGTGGTTGCAAGATGCCCCCGGCTCAACTCAAATCATTGTTGGAAGGATTGGAACATGCAACGCACCCGGAGGTTTTGGTAGGCTTTGAACATGCCGATGATGCCGCGGTGATTCGTTTGCCCGGCTCCAATCAACTTTTGTTATCAACCGTCGATTTTTTTAGTCCCATTGTTGACAACCCCTACGATTTTGGCCGGGTCGCTGCTGCGAATGCATTGAGCGATATCTATGCCATGGGAGGGCGGCCCTGTTTGGCGTTGGGCTTGCTGGCTTGGCCCGTGGAGGAATTGGGACTGGCATCGGCCGCCGAGGTGATGCGAGGTGCCCAAGATCTTTGTACCGAGGAGGGGGTGCCCCTTGCGGGTGGCCATAGCATCGTGGCATCGGAGCCGTTTTTTGGATTGGCGGTTCAGGGATTGGTGGCCGAGGATCATCTCAAAACCAACCGCGGAGCCCGCGCTGGCGACTTGTTGTATTTGACCAAGCCCTTGGGCAGCGGGATTATGGCCGCCGCGCTTCGACAGGGGCTCTTGGAGACGCCTGATTACTACGGGCTTCTGGAACAATTATCGGTGGTCAATCGGGTGGGTTCTGCCTTGGGCTTGCTGCCCGAGGTTCATGCCATGACCGATTTGACCGGTTTTGGACTTTTGGGCCATGCCCTCGAAATGTTGGAAGAGGGCGTCGGTTTGGAGTTGTGGACGGATCGGGTTCCTTTGTTGGTAGGCCTGGAACATTATATACAAAAGCGTATTCTCCCAGACCAATGTTACCGCAATTGGCAACATGTGGAAAGCAAGGTGCAGGGCATGCAAGGCGAGGATTTTGCTTGGCTTTGCGATCCCCAAACCAACGGTGGTTTGTTGGTGGCGGTGGACCCCGATGCAGCGGTCAAAGTGGAGGCGGTCTTGGAAGCGGCGGGGGTCCGTACGGCCTGTATCGGTTGTTTCAACGAGGACCAGGAGGGAATTCGCTGCCTGAAGGCCGTACCTTCGGCCTCGACATGAGCGAAGAATCTGGATTTGATCGGTTTGGGCTGCACCCCGATGTGCTCGATGGCCTGGCGGCCATGGGCTTCAAAAAACCGAGTCCCGTGCAGGAACAGGCCATCCCCCTGGTCTTGGAAGGGAAAGACCTGATTGCCTGTGCTCAGACCGGGACCGGCAAAACGGCCGCCTTTGTCTTGCCTCTGATTGATCACCTGATTTCCCAGGAAAAGCGTCATCTCAGCGCCCTCATTCTAACCCCCACCCGGGAATTGGCCTTGCAAATTGATCAGCAAATCGAAGGCCTCTCCTATTACAGTCCTATTTCGTCCATCCCGATTTACGGTGGTGGAGACGGTGCCCTCTGGGACCAACAGCACAAGGCTCTTCGCCAAGGGGCTGACCTGGTGGTGGCCACCCCGGGTCGCCTGTGGTCCTTTATGGCCACGGGGAATTTCAACTTTGATAGCTTGCGCTTTCTGATTTTGGACGAAGCCGACCGAATGCTGGACATGGGTTTCTTGGAGGATATCATGCGAATCGTGGCCCGATTGCCCAAGGACCGTCAAACCCTCATGTTTTCGGCCACGATGCCCGACCGCATTCGCCAATTGGCCGGCAGTATTCTTCGGGACCCGGCCCAAGTGAGCATCGCTGTTTCCCGCCCGGCCGACAAAATCGAACAGATGGTCTTCAAGGTGATGGACCCTCACAAATTGCAGGTCCTAACCGCTTTTTTAGCAGAATTCCCCTTTCGTTCCGCCCTCATCTTTTGTTCTTCCAAGGACAAAGTCAAGCAACTTCATCAAACCCTGCGCAAAGCCGGGGTGATGAACGAGGCCTTTCACTCCGATTTGGACCAAAGCGCCCGGGAAACCCTGATGCGGGCCTTCAAAGCCGGTCGCTTACCGGTTTTGGTGGGAACCGATGTCTTGTCCAGGGGGATTGATGTAGACAATATCGACTTGGTGATTAATTACGATGTCCCCCCGGATCCCGAGGATTATGTGCATCGCATTGGTCGTACCGGCCGGGCCGAGCGCAACGGTCGTTCCATGACCATGGTCAACCCCATGGACCTCCGACGCTGGAAACGAATCGAAGAATTGGTGGGACGCAGTCTACCATGGACCGAGCGCCCCTTGTGCGGGTGGACTGAATCGCCGGGGAATTCAGCAGGAAGCGGTGAAAACCGAGGGGGCCGTCCGCCTCGAAAGCCGGGGTATCGCCCCGGCCGTACCAAGAAATAATCTTAACTGCCGCAGGCTTCGCAGGCATCCGGGTTGTCCAGGGAACAAGCAACCTGGGCCAGGGCTTCGTCTTTGTTGAGCAAGGAAGCCGTGATGGGAGCGGCCCCGACAATCTGGGCGTCCATGCTGGGCATGGTGGCAACCTGGGCCACCGGAGCTTGCTGAGCCTGCTGACTGTCCAAGGTGAATTTGACCGCATTGACCGCCGCTTTGGTACGTAGGTAGTACATACCTGTTTTGAGTCCTGCTTTCCAAGCATAGAAATGCATGGAGGTTAGTTTGGCAAAATTGGCGTTCGTCATGAAAATGTTCATGCTCTGGCTTTGGCAGATGTAGGCACCACGCCCGGCGGCCATATCAATAATGGCTTTTTGGGAAATTTCCCAAGCGGTTTTGTAAAGGGCCTTGAGATGTTCAGGGATTTCCGGGATGTTTTGGACCGAGCCGTTTTGGGCGATGATTTTGTTTTTGAGATCCAGCGACCAAACACCGGCATCAATCAAATCCCTGAGCAGGTGTTTGTTTACCACTACAAATTCCCCGCTGAGCACCCGTCGACTGTAGAGGTTGGACGTGTAAGGCTCAAAACACTCGTTGTTCCCTAGGATTTGGCTGGTGGACGCGGTCGGCATGGGCGCCAACAAAAGGCTGTTCCGTACCCCGTGTTGAGCCACTTGGGCTTTGAGGCCGGTCCAATCCCAGCGGGGACCGGGTTGAACCCCCCACATATCGTATTGAAAAACGCCTTTGGAAACCGGGGAACCTGCATACGTCTCGTAGGTTCCATGCTCTTTGGCCAGTTCCATGGAGGCCGTCATGGCTCCAAAATAGATGGTCTCAAAAATCTCGCGGTTCAGCGCAGCGGCTTCTTCGGATTCAAAGGCATAACGCAGGGTGATAAAAACATCCGCCAAACCTTGGATCCCAATCCCGATGGGCCGATGCCTGAAATTGGAATTGCGGGCCTCGGGAACCGGGTAATAGTTGATATCAATGATCCGGTTGAGGTTAAGGGTAATTGTTTGGGTGATTTCAAAAAGGCGCTGGTGGTCAAAAGTCAAATCGGGTTTGACAAAGCGGGGCAGGGCAATGGAAGCCAGGTTGCAGACTGCAACTTCGTCCGCGCTGGTGTATTCCACGATTTCGGTGCAGAGGTTGCTGGACTTGATGGTGCCCAGGTTTTGTTGGTTGCTTTTGCTATTGCAAGCATCCTTGTAGAGCATGTACGGGGTCCCGGTTTCGATTTGGGATTCCAAAATGGCAAACCATAGGTCTTGGGCCTTGATGGTTTTGCGGGCCCTTTCCTCTTTTTCGTAGCGTAGGTAGAGGTTTTCAAATTCCTCCCCCCAGCACTCATGCAGACCGGGAGCCTCGTTGGGACAAAAGAGGGACCATTCGCCGTTCTGCTCCACTCGTTTCATGAACAAGTCAGGAATCCAGAGAGCGAAGAAAAGATCGCGGGCCCTCAGCTCCTCTTTGCCATGGTTCTTTTTGAGTTCCAGAAAATCAAAAATATCGGCGTGCCAAGGCTCCAGGTAAATAGCGAAAGAACCCTTGCGCTTGCCGCCTCCCTGGTCTACATACCTCGCCGTATCGTTGAAAACCCGAAGCATGGGCACAATCCCGTTGGAGGTGCCGTTCGTTCCCTTGATGTAGGAACCGGTCGCCCGTAGGTTGTGGATGCTGAGGCCTATACCGCCCGCGCTTTGGGAGATTTTGGCGGTTTGTTTGAGGGTATCGTAAATCCCGTCAATGGAGTCATCCTGCAAGGCAAGGAGAAAGCAACTCGAAAGCTGAGGCTTGGGGGTCCCGGCATTGAACAAGGTGGGGGTGGCGTGGGTGAACCAACGCTCGCTGAGTAATTCGTAGGTATGCAGTGCCGAGGCAATGTTCTCCTTGTGAATGCCAACGGCCACCCTCATCATCATGTGCTGAGGTCTTTCGACCACTTTGCCGTCGATTTTGAGCAAATAAGAGCGTTCCAGGGTTTTGAATCCAAAATAGTCGTACTCAAAATCTCTTGAATAGATGATCGCGGAGTCCAGGGCTTCGGCGTGGGCCTCAATGACCTCCATGACATCGTTGGCAATCAGGGCCGCTGGGGACGAGGTTGCCGGATCGATGTAACCGTGCAAATCCCGCATGGTTTCGCTAAACGACTTTTTGGTCTCCTTGTGGAGATTGGAAATGGCAATGCGTGCGGCCAACACTGCATAATCCGGGTGGGCTGCCGTGAGGGCCGCGGCCGTTTCTGCAGCCAAATCGTCCAATTGCACCGTGCTTACCCCATCGTACAATCCGTTGATGACCTTTTTGGCCACTTCCACGGGTTGAACATGTCGGGGGTCTAGTCCATAGCACAGCCGTTCAATGCGTGTCGTGATTTTGTCGAATTTGACTTCTTCGCGTCTTCCGTCTCTTTTGAGGACTTGCATGGGCCGGGTTTTGGTGGGGTGGGCGGTTAAGGTGAGGTGGACTGCGGCCTTGATTTAGAAATCAGCGTCGGTGGTAAAGGAGCTTTGCTGGCTGCGCTCGGCGGAAACGCCGGCCTTTTGGTACTCACCCACTCTTTTTTCGAAGAAATTGGTTTTGCCTTCCATGGATATGAGTTCCATAAAGTCAAAGGGATTGGTCGCGTTGTAAAGCTTGGGCAGACCCAAGACACCCAGCAAATGGTCGGCTACGTATTCAATGTATTGACACATGAGGTCGGAGTTCATGCCGATCAACCGGACGGGCAGGGCATCGGTGACAAATTCTTTCTCGATTTCGACGGCGTTGGCGACGATTTGGTGAACCTGGGCCGGATCGAGCTGGGTGGTGAGATGGCGGGTGTACAACAAGGCCGCAAAGTCCCGGTGCAGGCCCTCGTCCCGGCTAATCAATTCGTTGGAGAATGTCAGACCGGGCATGAGTCCGCGCTTCTTGAGCCAGAAAATACTGCAAAACGAACCGGAGAAGAAAATGCCCTCGACCGCCGCAAAGGCAATGAGCCGCTCGGCAAAAGAACCCTGGCCGATCCAACGCAAGGCCCAATCGGCCTTTTTGCGAACGCATTCCATGTGATCGATGGCGTGGAATAGGTAGTCCTTTTCGGTAGGGTCCTTGATATAGGTGTCGATCAGAAGGGAATAGGTCTCGGAATGGATGTTCTCCATCATAATCTGAAAACC
This sequence comes from Bacteroidia bacterium, assembly GCA_049317645.1. GTDB lineage: Bacteria > Bacteroidota > Bacteroidia > UBA7662 > UBA7662 > SYHX01. Next base: position 10,328 of record JBMOHV010000027.1, on the reverse strand, counting down.
GTAGAAGCAGCGGGCTTCGGGGTATTGGACCTCGTTCAAGAAATTGATGGCCAGGTTTTCGTTGACAATGCCGTCACTGGCGGCAAAGAAGGCCAGCACGTGTTTGACAAAATGCTTCTCGTCGGCGTTGAGCTTGTTTTCCCAGTCGGTCAGATCCTGGGCGAGGTCGATTTCTTCGGCCGTCCAAAAACTGGCTTCCGCTTTTTTGTAAAAATTCCAGATATCGCTATGCTGGATTGGAAAAAGGACAAAGCGGTTTTTGTTCTCTACGAGAATGGGTTCAGTCATGGGGGAAGAAATTAGTCTGTTAGGCCAAAAAAGCCTTCCCGGAGGGTTGGCTTTTTCAGTACCCAAAAATTGAGAATATTTCCCCGTTATTATTCACAAAGTTCGTGGATTTTTACACAAAGGTTTTTTTGGGGGAATTGAAAACAATTGCGCAGATTTGCCAAAGTAGTTCACCGCGCTGCCTTGTAATTTTTGAACGAGTACCGGGTCCACGGGACCTTTTTAATCGTAAATTGGTGCGTAAATGTTCATTAAATTATACAAGTCCTTGATCCAATGAATTTACTCATCGCTGGTCCCCTTGCGTCTCTTTCCTTGAACCTTCGGCCACAAGACCGCCCCAATGCGTCAAACGGGCGTTTGCTTTCTCACTTGGCCCTTTGGTTAATCTCCTCGCTGCTGGGCTTGGCGCCTTTGCTGGGCCATGCCGCTTCCGAAGGACGCAAAAGCGGGACCAAGCCTCCCAAGGCCCGCTACACCAAAGAACTCACCCTGCTAACCCAGTGGCTCACCGGGGATTTTGATAACACCAAACAAACAAGGGTTGACACAATGGCTGCACCGGTCGAAAGCCACATGGTCAAAATATGGGAAAATTATTTTTCGGATGCCGTTTGGATGTACGAAGAATTTCAATCCCCTCCTGGACAGGTGGTATCGCAGCGTATTTATCGGTTCAAAGATTATACCACCGGTCGTTACGAGGCCAAAGTTTATACCCTTGATCAATTCGCCGATTATACCGGGGAATACAAGAATTTGAGGCCTTTTGAATCCATGACCCCGGATGATCTCGCGGACCATCCGTATTGCGTGGTCTATTTTGTGCGCAAAGGGGAAACTCGCTTTAGCGGCAGCACGGTCGGCAATGAATGCTACCTCAACCGAGGCAAGCATCACTATGTCACCAACGAACTGGATGTGTATCCAACACGGGTTTCTAGAACCGAACGAATTTTTGGTTGGGAAAACGAATTGGTAAGCGGTCCCGGACCGGACGCCAAGGGATCCGAGCTGCGACGCATCGTGCCCCCCAAGCCCAAGAAAATCAAAAAAACACCGGTCAAAAAGGCCCCTGCCAAAAAACCCGCCTCCAAAAAGGTGGTCTCCAAAAAGTCGGGGAAGGATTCCAAAAAGTCCAGCAAGTCCAAATCCAAAGAACAACCTCTGGAAGACACCAAGAGCGAGGCAGGGAACTAAATCGCCCGCAGCTTACCGTTCAACGAACGGGGAAGATTCGTTGGACCAGGATGCCCGCAACCGCTCGGACCGAGCCCCAAGCCAACGGTGGAGGTTGTAAAATAACACAAAATGCAGCAGAACTGCAAATTCCATTCCTAGCAGGTACCAAGGCCAGGGTCCAATCAAAAAAGGGTTGTCCACCAAGGGCCGCTCGGCCAGGTACATGTAATTGGATCCTAACAAAAAATTCACCGTACCCATCACGGGCAAAACCAACTGGGTGTACCCAAAGATTTTGAGCCAACTGAGCCGGCGTGGCTTGAGGCCCATTCGGACCGTGGCAAACAAGCCCGCCACCAAAATACCTGCATGGCTGATGGTGTATTCAATGTGGTTGTAGAGGCTGTTGCCGTCGTCCAATTCGGGGGTCAAAAAGGAGTGGAGGGCGCCTGCTCCCCAAAACAACAAGAACTCATAAACCAACGGGTGGCCGGTCCATAGCGTTACCGCCGCCCAAATAACCGAAAAAGAACACATCTGAAGGGGCAGGCTGTTATGGGCCTTCCATTCGCCGGTCCAAGCGAGGACCCCTTGACGAAGGAGCAAATTGCCCAAAAGGATCACGGCCAAAACCCGCCCAAAGCGGCGAATTTGCCCTTCATTCCAGGTTTTGCTCAGGTGGAGGATCCCAAAAAGAGCGGCCACCAGAACCAAGTTCATGGTCAGCCAAACAGGGGAACCGGGTTCAACGGGATGGTGTATTTCCAAGTCGTGGGCTTTTGATGCTTGTTAAAGTTAGCCATGCGAGTAATACAAAAAAACCCGCAGCGATCATGGGGGCTCGGAGGTCCCATGCCACCACCACCCCCCCGATCAAGGGAGGCAGCAACTGGGCAAAAGAATTCACCGATTGATTGATGCCCAAAATTTCACCTTGAACAGATGGATCTGCCCGATTGGAGACCAGGGAAAGCAAGTTGGGGGAGCTAAAACCCTGTCCCAGGCTGACCAAAGGGAGGATGGCATACAGCCAAATAGCTTCTGTTGGCCACAAAATCCCCAAAAACCCCAAGGCCAGGACCGGCAAACTGACTCGAAGGATGCTCTCGGGGCTGAATCGAGCCGAGAGAGGGCGGAGCAAGCCCCCTTGGGTCACCGCAATCCACAAACCCAGGTAGCCAAAGAGGTTCCCGATATCTCTTTGACGGTAATCAAAACGTTCGATCATGTAAACCTGCAGGTACTGCGAAAAAAAATTGAATCCAAAGACCATCAGAAACGAAACCAGGAACAAACGACGCAGCGTTGGGTGACCAAAAGCGGTCCGAATTTGTCGAACGCCATCCCCCAAACGCAGGGGGCGGTGGGTTCGTTGGGCCAGGGTTTCTTTGAAATAGCGACGAATCATCCAAAGGTTCAAGGCGCTAAGCACGGCGGCCCCCCAAAAGGGCGTTTCGTAACCCAAAGCGGGATGGTTCTGGGGATCCGAAAGCAAGCCCCCCAAAAAGGGTCCCAACACAAAGCCAATCCCAAAAGCAGCGCCCACCATCCCAAAATTCTTGCTCTTTTCTTCCGGTGAACTCAAGTCGGCGATCGACGAAAAGGTCACCGCCAGGTTTCCTGAACAGAAGCCTAGCATTAGACGTCCCCCAAAAAGCAGAGGCAAGGATTCCATGAGAATACCGGCCCCAAAAACCAGATAAGAGGCCATGGTACCGGCCACCGTCCAAAAAAGAACCGGCTTGCGCCCGTGGCGATCGGAGAGACTACCCAGAAGGCCGGAACCCAGGAACTGAGCAAGGCTGAAACTGCTTAACAAAAAACCCAAAATCAGGGTTCGATCCCCAAAAGGGGTGGAGGGATCCAGAAGGTTTCGGTGGGGGTCCAAAATCAACGGTGTCACCACCGGGATAATGAGCCCTATACCCATCATGTCGATGAGCGTGGTCCCAAAGATGATCCGAAGCAGGGTGCGATTCCCCGAATCGGAGGGTTTGTTACCAGGTGGCAAGGTAGGTTTCGCCACCGCTTACTTTTTGGCCAACACGGACCAAGGGTTGGGCCCCGGGGGGCAGGTAAACATCCACCCGGCTCCCAAACTTGATGAAACCAAACTCATCACCCTGTTTAACCGTATCGCCTTCAGCAACATACCAACGAATGCGGCGGGCCAGAGCCCCCGCAATTTGACGAAACAAAACCTCTTGTCCGTTTTGGGCACGCACCACCACCGTGGTTCGTTCGTTGAGGGTCGAAGACTTGGGGTGCCAAGCGACCAGGTAATCGCCCGGATGGTACCGAAAGTAAGAAACCACCCCACTTACCGGATTGCGGTTCACATGGACATTGATCGGAGACATAAAGATGGAAATCTGCAAACGCTCGTCCCCAAAATATTCCGGTTCACGCACCTTCTCGATGATGACAACCTGCCCGTCTGCCGGGGCGATGATGCGTTGCGGATCCAAAACGGTGTTTCGTTGCGGGTTGCGAAAAAATTGAACAACCAGAACGGTCATCACCCCCAGCAAGAGATAGGCAATCCAGGCAATCCACGTGGGACTCGTCAAGTAACGCTGCACCAACCAAGCCCCCAACCCGCAGAGGATGAGGGTGGCCAAAATCAGGGTATAACCTTCGCGATGGATCACGATGGGTGATTAGATACCACCACGCAACTGCGTGACCTGGGCAACCTTATCGATGGCGACAACGTAGGCGGCAATGCGCATGCTGCATTGATGCTTGAGGCTGGTTTGGTAGACCACTTCAAAGGCCTCTTTCATGTTCCGATCGGCGCGGCGATTCACCCGCTCTTCGGTCCAGAAATAACCCAAACGGTTTTGGACCCATTCAAAATAAGAAACCGTCACCCCTCCGGCATTGGCCAGAATGTCCGGAACCACCAGAACGCCTTTTTGGTTCAGGGTATCGTCCGCACTCGCGGCGATGGGCCCGTTGGCGCCTTCGACGATGAGCTTGGCCTGAATGCGCCCAGCATTTTGGGCGGTGATTTGGTCTTCCATGGCGGCGGGAATCAAAACATCCACCGGTAATTCCAACAAGGCTTCGTTGGAGATGGGTTCAGCTCCGCCAAAACCGGACAATTGATGGCCGTTGGCCGCGCTGTAGGCCATGGCCTCTTGAATATTAATGCCGTTGCTGTTGTAATAACCTCCGGTAACATCCGATATCGCCAAGATTTTGAGGCCTTGTTGCTCCATGAGTTTGGCCGAGATGGAACCCACATTGCCAAAGCCCTGGACCGCACAGGTTGATTTGAAGGGATTCAGTCCCATTTTGAGCATGGCACTGCGTGCAGCCACCATGACCCCGCGCCCGGTTGCTTCGACCCGGCCTTTGGAACCACCCATAACCAAGGGCTTTCCGGTGACGACCGAGGGAGAGGAATAACCGACCAAGCGGGAATATTGATCCATAATCCAGGCCATTTCGCGGGGGCCTGTTCCCATATCCGGTGCTGGGATATCTTTTTCGGGACCAAAAACATCAATCATGGCACGGGTATAGGCACGTGTTAGGCGCTCCAATTCACCAACAGACATGGACCGAGGGTCGCATTTGACCCCGCCTTTGCCACCCCCAAAAGGAATGTTCGAAACGGCGCATTTCCAGGTCATCCAAGCCGCCAGGGCTTTGACTTCGTCCAGATCAACATCCAGCGAATAACGTATCCCTCCTTTGGCTGGCCCCAGGTTGATATTGTGAACAACCCGAATCCCCTCAAAAATCTGAATGGTGCCGTTGTCCATCGAAACCGGCAAGTTGACAATGACTTGCTTGGCCGGTGACTTGAGGACATTGTATAGACCCTGATCCAGGTTAAGGATTTTGGCTGCCCCGTCAAAGCGGGACATCATGGAATCAAAAGGGTTTTCGTGAACGGGGGCCGACTTATTCTCGGACATAAACAAGAGTTTAGGTGAAAAAAAAGGGAGGGTAGGGGCCAAAGGCCCGCCAAAAATAAGGTTCAAACCGCCAAAAGGCCCCTTAAGCCAGGGCCCATTTCCAGAGCCCGACCCAAACCGCCAAGGCCAAGAGTGAATCAAAGCGATCCAGCCACCCCCCATGCCCGGGCAACCAGTGCCCGCTGTCTTTGACCCCTGCTTTGCGCTTGAGGGCGGATTCCATCAAATCACCCGCAATGCCTACGGGGCCAGCCCCCAGAGCCACCCAACCCCATCCATCCGCCGCCCGGATTCCAAAAAGGGAGGGGTAAAGGAACCAACCGGCCAAGGCACAAAACAACCAACCGGCCAGGCTGCCTTCCAGGGTTTTGGAAGGCGAAATGCGTCGATGCAAGGGACGGCGCCCCCAGCGCTTTCCGACCAGCAAGGCCCCGCTGTCCAGAATCCATAGCAGTCCAAAGCAAGCCATAAAAGCATCCGGCCCTCGGAGCCCCCCCAGAACCGGACGCGGATCCAGGCAGATGTTACGAAACAAGAGAAGAGGCGCCACCACGTAGGCCACCACCGAAGCCCAGCGCAACACGGATTGGACCAAGGGGTGTTGCCGACGGTGCATGTAATCGCTTTTTAACAACCACCAACCCGGCACAAAAGCCAAGGCAACCCCCGCCACCGCCGGGCCCTCCGCGGGAATTCCAGGCAGGAGATCTCCAGCGGGCCCGATACCGACGGCCAGCAGGCCCAGCAAAGCCGCACCGTACGCCGCGCGCCGGGGATGTTCGGGATGGCCGGGTTGAAGGCGCAAATAGATTTCCCAACAACAACCGCCGGCCAATACCGCCAAAAAAAGTCGAATGACCGGGTCCCCGGCCCACCAAATCCCAAGGATGCCCGCGGCCACCCCCAACGCCGTTAGGGTGCGGGGTTTGGAACGTCCGGGTTGGGGTGCGGTAGGGTGGACCGTATCCAAAGGTCAAGATTTTTGGCGGCCAGCCAATTGAACCAAAAGGAAAACCCCAACCAAGGTAGCCGGTAACACAACCCACCAAGCCATCGGTGCATCGCTCCAACGGTAAGGCGCGTTGGCTTCTTCGATGACCGCCCTTGCGTTCAGCCAATTCCAGCGATAGGCGAGTAGCGATAACAAATTATTGCTCATATGAGCCAGGACCGAAGGCCACAACGAACCCGACCAAAGGGCCAGATAACCGAACAAGGCTCCCAGCAAAAAGCGAGGAACAAAACCCAACCATTGACCGTGTATCGCGCTAAAAATCAGAGCCGAAACCCAAACCGCCGCATGGGGTCGACCCAGAATGCGCCCCAGTAGTGGTTGCAGACTCCCTCGAAAAACGAGCTCTTCCCCCACCGCCGGCAGAATGACCAGAACCAACAAACCCCCAACCGCCAAGGCGGCGCCGCTCTGGTCCAGCAGCAGGGCAATCAAGCGCGATGCCTGCTCTTCGGTTTGAACCCATTGAGCCACCAGCGGCACGGAATCCGAAAGCAGGCGAAGGGCATGATTCCAATGATAAACGGTGTAGATCAAGGGCAGAAGGGCCAAGAGCGCCGCCACCGAAAGCAGGGCTTGAATCTTACCCGATCCAACCAGCCACCCCCCGTGCAGGGGATGCGGTTGAAGTTCATCCCGACCTTCCAAATGATTTTGCAAAAACCAGAATCCAGGTAACACAAAAAAACCCAGAGTCGTCAAAGCCTGCAAGCCCATCATCCCGGCACTCAATTCCCAACCTTGAAGTTTCAGAGTCCTCAGCCATTCCTCCCAGGCCGCCTTCTGACCGTACCATTCGATCCCCCGTGTCAAATCGTCCATCCCCAGTCCCGTGAAACGAGGCAAGAGGCTCATGCCCAGGGCCGAAAAAGCCATGCCTGACAGGAGACAGGCCATGACAAGGGTCAAGAGGGAGCGTAGGGGGGATGCAGCGTTCAAACGAGGTGGGGCTAAAACCAAAACAGCCGTCAAATTTAACTACAAAGACAGGGGAAGACCCGGAGCGCCTTTGGGGTCTAAATTTGCCTAGCCTTAGCGGCCCATACAATGATGACCCCCTCGGTTTGCATCGGCCCCCTGGACTTGGGCCCCTTCCCACTTCTGCTGGCTCCCATGGAGGATGTCAGCGACCCCCCTTTTCGGGCTGTATGCAAACAAGGCGGCGCCGACCTGATGTACACCGAGTTTATTTCTTCGGAGGGGTTGGTGCGGGATGCCATCAAGAGTCGCCAAAAACTGGATATCTACGACGAGGAACGCCCCATGGGAATCCAAATCTTTGGGGGCGAATTGGAACCTATGTTGGGGGCCGTTGACAAAGTAGCCGAAGTCAACCCCGACTTGATTGATTTGAACTTTGGTTGTCCCGTCAAAAACGTGGTTTGCAAGGATGCCGGTTCCGGCATGCTCCGCAATTTGCCCAAACTCATTCAGATTACCGCCGAGCTGGTCAAGCGCAGTCCCAAACCCCTGACCGTCAAGACCCGCCTGGGATGGGACGACAACTCCAAACACATTGTTTACCTGGCCGAAGCCCTGCAAGATATCGGGGTGGCGGCGATTGCTATCCACGGCCGCACCCGGGTTCAGATGTACAAAGGCGAAGCCGATTGGACCCTCATTGGCGAGGTCAAAGCCAATCAACGCATGCGCATTCCGGTTTTTGGAAACGGGGATATCAACAGTCCTGCCAAAGCGGCGTTGTACCGCGAGCGATACGGGGTGGACGGTTTGATGATTGGAAGGGCCGCGATCGGTCACCCCTGGATTTTTAGGGAAATCAAGCATTATCTCCAAACCGGACAAACCTTGGATCCCCCCACCGTTGCCGAACGGCTAGCAGCCTGTCGCGAACACTTGGAACGTTCGCTGGTTTGGAAAGGCCCCAAACTGGGACTGCTTGAGATGAGAAGGCATTACGCCCCCTACTTCAAGGGCTTTGATCATATCAAAGAATTCCGCAGTCAATTGGTCCAAAGCATGGACCCCGATGAGGTCCGTGACTTGCTTTCTTTGATCGAATCGCAGTACAGCAACGCCTTGGGGGGCGTCGAGATTAGCGCTTGATAAAGCGCAGGGTGCGGGCGAGCTTGCCGTTGCTGAGGTGCAAGTGATAAATACCGGGCTCCAACGAAGCCACACCCAGGGTGAGGGTCGAACCTGCTCCTTCGGGCGTTTCGATACCGTTCGCTACGCGCCGACCGGAGAGATCGCTGATGCTGTAGTGGAGAATTCCAATAGGACCATCGTTGCGAACCATGAGATGGAGGCGATCCGAAACAGGGTTAGGGAAGGCCCTTACTTCCAAGGTGTTCTGAATGTTTTCCCGAACCGATGCGGTGGCACTGCTGGTGACAGCCGAAACGGCCGGAACCCGGTTGGCGCCAAATCCGTTGGGATTCCAGGTACCGCTGAAGACCGGGCTAATGTACTGCTGGTAGATAGTCCGGGTCAGGGTATAGTCAACCTGCGGATCTACGTTTGTGAATACCGTGGTCTGAGAGCCAGCGTAATAGGCGGAGAAAAGGTAAACGCTGGAATCGGCCAGAATTACCCCCGGGGTATTGTTAATGATATCAGTTATCAGAATCGAGCGTTGAGAATCGCTTCCCGATGTATCGGTGTAGGTATAGATACCATCCGCCAGGTCCACAATTTCACCTGCATCCACCAGGCCATCTTGGTTCAGGTCCAGCCACTGGCTGACTTTGCCCAAGATCGATTCGTTGAAGAGGTTGCTGCCTGGATTGGTAACAAAGGAGAAACGAATGGAATCGACTTTGAGGCGAGACCCTTTGTTGGCATAATACCAGATACCAAAATCATAAGGACCGGCCGTCGCATCCGATGGACGGATACCTCCGGAATACAGCATATTTCCAAGAGAATCCAAACGGACCTTGGAGATGATATTGGAATTGATGACAAAGCCTTGGTTTACAATATTATCAGCTGGAAATTGATCGGTGGTCCCGGCGGGCATGTTGATGGTGTAGGCGATGTTATAACGACCTGCCCCAAAGGCGGAAGGATCAAAGTTTGGGGTCCGCAGTGTATCGGTTGAATCGCTGGCCAAGGTGGCCAGAGTCGCGTTTTGGTTGTAAACCGTGTTGGTCACACCGGCTGGGTTGGTGAAGTCGATTTTGACATTCAGGCTGAGGTTGGTTTGGGCGTTTTGGCCATAGTTTTTGACGGCGGCACCCAAACGAAATAGGTATTCACCGGCATTCAGGGCTTGGTTGGCAGGGATGCTGAATTCGGTCGGACGAATGACGGATCCGTTACCAATTCCGATGTCGTTGAGGAAGTATCCGGTTTTGTTACCCATGAAAACAATAACAGAATCTCCGCTGTCCATGCGCTGACGGATCAGGGCGCCGTCCGAGTTGGAAACAAGCATGACGGGAATGGTGACCAAACCACCTGCACCGCCCGGGCCCATGTTGAGAACCCCGGCACTGTGGTTGATAATGATACAACCGATGGCGCCGGCCCTTTGGGCGGCCAAGGCTTTGACCCCGAATTCACAGGATCCCCGGTAGAGTACGCAGATTTTGCCAGCGACCGCCGAAGCATTGATGAGGGTGGTATCGCAGGCCAGGGTATCACCCCCGGCATTGGAAGAGGTGCCGCGAACCAACGGAGCCTGGACTTGAACGGTGTCGTAGCTATAACCCCAGCCTTGGGTGGCGTCCCCGGGACCAAAAATGTAGGAACCAGCAATGGATCCGGGTTGGGACACAAAGAGAATGACTTGGGCCGAAGCTGTTCCCAGAAAACCCAAAAGGGCGACCATCACAAGGGCCGTTAGGGATAGGGGGGAGGGACGAAGCGAACCGCGCAGGGTGGGAAGGATCGAAAGTGACATGGGGTAGGTTTAGGTCGTGAATGGATACAAGGATGGTCAATGCGGGTGA
>JBMOHV010000026.1:0-24002 GCA_049317645.1 Bacteroidia bacterium | reverse complement strand
GCCGCTGCTCCTAAGAAAGCTGTTGCCAAAAAGGCCAGCAAGCCTCGCACCCCTGTTATCGGCAAAAACACGCCGGTTGGGTACGATGCCGTGAAGGCATCGATGAAGAAGTAATCCGGCCAACCGGATGATTCTATTTCGGTAAGTGTTCGGGGCCTATGCCCTTCTCGGGATGTAGTCCCCGAACCTTGCTGAAATAATCAACAACCATCGAAAGGGTTTCTCGCTCACCCAACCCGGGTGGAATTAGAGGGCCTGCTTCGATGGTTTTTTTGTGGAAATCCATTCCCACCAAGACAATGGGAACGCCGGCCCCAGTGGCTATATAATAAAATCCGGTGCGGAGTTTGGGAACAAAACTGCGGGATCCTTCGGGGGATATTCCAAATAGGAAATCATCGTATTCGGCAAAACAACGGGTGATTACCGATACGGTGTCTTCCTTGACAACCCGTCGAACCGGTATACCACCCCAATACCGAAACAAAAAACCAAACGGCGGCTTGAATAATTCGGCCTTTCCAACAAATTTCACATGGATACCCAAAGCGATACGGGCCAACAAAGCGACCGGAAAATCCCAGGTACTGGTATGGGGTCCAACCACCAGCACCGCTCGGCGAAGATGAGTCGGAAAGGGCCCCAAACGCCAGCCAGCCATGCGCAAGATCATGCGCGCCAACCACTTATTCATGCGCGCTTTTGATCGGCATAACCCCACCCGAAACGATAAATTTCATAAAATCGGCCGAGGGCGCGTCGATGCTCCGGGTTTGGGAACGGCGGACCACATAGACATTGCCCGAAAAATTGTAGGAATGAGGAAAATAAACCGCCACCCATGCATCTCCCTCCGCTCCTGATGGCCCATCCAGCATAGAATCGATGGCCAGTGACTCAGCGGTTACAAAACCGGGCTTGAGACAACCATTTCCCAAATCGACCAAAACGGCCTTGTTAAACTTTTTCTTGTCCCCCACAAAGGCGTCCACCAAATCTTTGAGCGAATTATAGACCAGGTTAATCAGCGGGGCCTTTTGCAACAGGCTTTCGACAAGTCCCCAAAGTGGTCTAAAAAGGAACATGGAGCCCACATAACCAAAGACGGTAATCCCCGAAACCAAGATCAACAAACCCAGTCCTGGAACAGGGGTAACAATCCATCCGTCCAGCCAATTGAACAAAGTGAATGTTACGTAAACGGTCAGGCCCACCGGGGCCAACAAGAGAAGGCCGTTAACGAAATAGGCGAAGAGGCGGCGGAATTGCGATTTCATAGGCAAATTAAAAAGATTGATATCAACAAATTATTCGGGGTCAACATCTACAAAGACCTTGAGATGAAGATACTTGCGCATACTAAGCAAGCGCCTCAGTTCCGCCGGTATCCATTCGGCCAAGCGCTGCCTGATTTCCCTGTTTTTTTCGCTTTTGATCCAAAACTCCAAGCGATGTTCGTTGCGCAGCAAGGCGGTCAACGGTGGGGCCGGACCCAAAAGCCGAGAACCCAAAACCGGCCGCCAGACCCCTGCCAATTCGGCTGCCGCTTCTTCGACCATGGCTTGATGTGGATGGCTTAGTCCTATACGCAAAAGTCGTACATAGGGAGGGTAGCCAAACTGGGATCGGTACAGGAGTTCCTGGTCCATAAAGGCGGCATACGCATCGCGTTCCAACCAACCGAACAAGGGGTGATGAGGCATACGCGTTTGGAGCAGTATCCTGCCTTGGCCCTGGTGCCGACCCGAACGCCCTGCCAACTGCGCCAAGAGCTGATAACTACGCTCCTGGGCTCTGAATTGCGAACGGAACAAACCTTGGTCCGCATCCAAGACGCCGACCAAATTGACGCCCGGAAAATCAAGGCCTTTGCTGATCATTTGCGTACCAACCAAAACCTGAATATCGCCTCGCTGAAAGGCATCCAAGGTCCTGCTGTATAGGTTTTTGGATCGGACGGCGTCCTGGTCCAAGCGAGCCACGCGGACCTCTGGTAACAACAGCGCCAGCGACTCCTCGATCTTTTGGGTTCCATAACCTTTGTAAACAAGGCGCGTACTCCCACAAGAACTGCAACCCGGAGGGGAGGCAAAAACCTGACCACAACCATGGCAACGCAATCGATGTTCGCTTTTGTGATAGACCAAGGCCAAATCGCATTGGTTGCATCGGGCCGTCCAAGCACAGTCTTCGCAATGCAAGGAAGGAGCGTACCCCCTTCGGTTTTTGAACAACAGGACTTGGCGCCCCGCCGAGATTTCGTCCCGCATCGCCTCCAACAAAGTCGACGAAAATTCGCCCTGCACACGGCCGCTTTGTTTCTCGCGAACCATATCAACCCAGACCCATTCCGGCATCTTTTGGTCAGCGAACCGCAGAGGCAAATCGACCTTGGCCAAACGGCCGCTTTGGGCAGCTTGCCAGGATTCGGCGGACGGTGTGGCTGAACCCAATACAACCGGAATTTTCCATACGGAACCCAACCACAAGGCGACATCCCGGGCCTGGTAGGCCGGGCTTCGATCCTGCTGTTTGTAGGAAGGGTCGTGTTCTTCGTCTACGATGATCATGCCCAAGCGCGCAAAGGGAAGGAAGACCCCGGAGCGAGGCGCCAAGATCAACGAAACCCCTCCATCCCGAACCAAATTCCATAATTCCACCCTTTCGTGGTCGGAATACCGCGAGTGATAAACACCCACCTCCACACCGACATATTCAGCCACACGCTGTACCAGTTGGTGGGTGAGCGCAATTTCCGGCAAGAGGAAAAGCACTTGTTCGCCTCGGTCCAAAACCTCCCGTAACAAATCAAGGTAAACATGGGTTTTACCGCTCCCGGTTACGCCGTGCAACAAGACGTTTTGAACGAGAGTCAACGCGTGTCGCGCCTTGAGGGAGGCGTCTGCTTGGACCGGATTAAGTACCAGAGGTTGTTGAAGGCCCGCCTTGAGCCGAACCCTGGGGACCCACCGCGTCGAACGGAGCAACAAGCCCTTTTCGACCAGGCTTTGAAGGACGGCGGTCGGGGTCCGTGTCAGCTTGAGTTTGGATAAAACGGCCGATAGGGAGACCTGATCGGAACCCGCTGCGACCGCATGCATGGCCATAACAAATTCCAATTGACGGGGGGAGCGTTCCAATTCAAGCATGATCGCGGCCCCTTCGGCCAGCCAACGCGGGCCTTTGGCGACCCACGCTTCGCTTTTGGGGCGATAAATTTTTGAAAAGTTTTCCAAAGTGCCAATCAAGCCGGCCTCCATAAGTTCTTGAATCCAAGGCGAGGGGTTGTGCGGCACCATCCACCGTTGAACGGCTTCCAGGCTCATCCCCGGACCTTGCCGCAGGCGCTCCCACAGCTGCTTGGACAAAGGATGCAAATCCTGCCAGCGATCCGACCCCTCTTCTTCGACCAAATCCATGGCCACCAAGACGCTTTCACTACCGACCCTCAAAAGAGCTGGCAAGGCCAGGCCCATCAACGCGCCGGGTGAACAGAGGTAATACCGCAGCATCCATCCCCAAAGATCCTGACCGTGGCGACCCCATATGGGCCGGCTGTCCAGCCTCTCCAGGGCCTCTTTGATGGGATAGGACGGCTGATTTTGGTGGACCTCCATCACCAACCCCACGTATTGCTTGCGCTTGCCGAAAGGAACCCGGACCCTGCAGCCCACCAGGTCGGTAGTTGCCCCCTGACCGGAGCCCCATTCTGGGGGCATCGAATAGGTGTAGAGGCCATCGACGCCCAGCGGCACCGCTACCTCCAACAACCAGGGTTGATCTTTGTCCACCTTACAAAACTAACGAAACAGCCAAGGACAAGGGCTGTAATTTAGGGCTCTGTTCCACGCATGAACCTTGCCGCCAGCCAACGCCGCCAACGCCTCCAGACCCTTGCCCTGGAATTGGGATTCCTGGATTGCAAGGTCGCCCGTGCCCGCAGGCTTGACGAAGAAAGCGATCGATTGGAGGCGTGGCTGACCGAAGGCAAGCACGGGGAAATGTCCTACATGGAACGGTACTTTGAGGAAAGACTGGACCCCCGTCGCCTGCTGGCCGATTGTCGATCTGTGGTGGTTCTTCTTCACAATTACTACCAGCCTAGCGAACCAATCTCCAGCGATTCGGATCGATCGGACCAGACCCGAGATCCTCTTGCCAGCATCCCCAAAGTCGCGATGTATGCCCAGGGCGAAGATTACCATCGTGTTCTCAAGGACAAGATGCGACTGCTGGTTCAACGAATGCGTGAAGAATTTGGTGAATTCAGTGTTCGGGTTTTCACCGATTCGGCCCCTATCCTGGAAAAATCCTGGGCAGCCTTGGCCGGTGCTGGCTGGATGGGCAAGAATACCAATTTGTTACAAAAAAAAGCAGGGAGTTTTTTCTTCTTGGCCGAAATCCTTTGCGATCTGGACTTCGACTACGATCATCCGGTGAGGGACCACTGCGGAGAATGCAACCGTTGTGTGGAGGCCTGTCCTACCGGGGCCTTGGAGCCTTACCGTTTGGACGCCAGCCGCTGCATCTCGTACCTGACCATCGAACTCAAGAACCAGATACCGGCCGCTTTTGAGGGCCAAAGCGAAGGCTGGGCCTTTGGCTGCGATATCTGCCAAGAGGTCTGCCCCTGGAACCGATTTTCGGTCCCGCATCAAGAACCCCGTCTGGACCCTCTGCACCCACAGCAACCCACGGCCGGGGAATGGCTAACCATGACCGAAGAGGAATTTCGTAACAAATACCAGAACAGCCCATTGGCCAGAACCGGCTTGCAAAACATGCAGCGCAATGTGCGATTTGTGCTGGGAAAAGGTTTGGGTTAGGGGCTGGGAGCCAGCAGCCAAGGAGCTTCGATCCGCCCCCTCCTTCTCAGAATCCCGTCCAATGACGTTGGAGGCTCGCCAAGAAAGGCTGCAAGGCCTGGATGTCCTCCGGCCCAAAATCATCCAAGTCCAAACTATCCAAATCCAAGACCCCCACCAATTGGGGGCCGGCATAAAGCGGAAGAACCAACTCGGAGCGACTCTGACTGCTGCAGGCGATATGACCCGGAAACTGATCGACATCCGGGACCAAAATCGGTTCGCTACGCTCTACGCAGGCCCCACAAACACCCTTTCCTCGGGGTATCAAGGTGCAGGCCACCGGACCCTGAAAAGGTCCAAGGACCAGGGTGCCATCGTTGGGTCGCAACAAATAAAAGCCGGTCCACCAAAAACCCAGACCCCTGTGCAACAGGGCCACCAAATTGGAGGCATTGGCCAACCATCCCGCACCTTCATCCTGCAAGGCTTCCCAATCCCTCCTGAGTTCGGTGTAACGTTGGTCCCGATGCACAGGCTTGCGGCCGTCGTAAAGGAGATCGTGCGCCATTGGATTGGTTTGGAATTCCAAAAAGGACCGTTAGTGAATACGACCCGTTCGGGGTCGAAACCGAAGCATCACCCCGGCCTCGTATTCCAGGTATTCGTCCCAACGCTTTCGCACTTGTTCCTTGGGAAAATACGCCTCGGCCAGGTCCATAAAGAGACGGTAATGCCCGGCCTCGCTCACCATGAAGGCATGGTAAAAACGCCGAAGGTCTTCATCGCTGCAATGCAAGGACAAGAGCCTAAAACGCTCGCAGGATCGGGCTTCGATCAAAGCGCAACACAATAGTTTTTCGAGAAGCCGGGCCTTGCGATCCAAACCCCGCGGTTGAAAAGCCAAAATCGCTACGACGTATTCATCGCTGCGTTGAGGTCCCAGGGCGATGTTACGGCGGTCCATCTCTTCGACCACGGTTCGAAAATGACCCCATTCTTCGGTGACCACCGGGGCCAGTTCCCGAACCAAACGAGGATAATCAGGGTATTGAACAACAAGGGAGATGCAGGAGGAGGCCGCCTTTTGTTCACAAAAAGCGTGGTCCACCAAAATCTCTTCGATGGATATCTCTGCAACCTCCGCCCAACGGGGATCGGTGGGCAATTTCAGGCCCAACACCGGC
The DNA here is from genome assembly GCA_049317645.1 of Bacteroidia bacterium. Taxonomy (GTDB): domain Bacteria; phylum Bacteroidota; class Bacteroidia; order UBA7662; family UBA7662; genus SYHX01. The sequence goes on along the minus strand of JBMOHV010000026.1, from coordinate 18,010 downwards.
TCAACCCATGTGGGCGTTCAACAAGGCTACCAAGTTTTGCTTGGGGACCACACCGACCTGCTTCTCCACCACCTCGCCGTTTTTGAAAACCAAAAGGGTGGGGATGCTGCGGATTCCGTAGCGGGTGGCGATGTTGGGGTTGCTGTCCACATCCAGCTTGCCTACCACGGCCTTGCCTTCCATATCGCGGGCGATTTCCTCGACCACCGGCCCCACCATGCGGCAGGGTCCGCACCATTCGGCCCAGAAATCAACGAGCACAGGTTGCGTGGAGTTCAGGACGGTTTCTTGGAAATTGGAATCGGTGAATTCGAGTGCCATGTTCTAAAATTTAATGGTTTAATGGGATTTGTAGGAAGCTCCAACAAAAACCATTCCAAAGTTACGGCCTAGGCCAGGCTGTAGCCCACTTCCAGAACATCCAGAACCTCAAAAAGTCCGGGGTCCGGGGCCACCTTCAGCCGTTCGGAACGCAGGCCCACCGAGCGCTGGTCTTCGGGAACCCACAATTCGACCTTGACCCCCAGCTTGCCGGGATGCGCCAACAGGGTCTCGCTGAGGCGCTGGTTAAATTCGGGCGCTAATTGATCCAGGTGCAGACGAATCGTCAGGCTTTTGAATCTTTTGTCGCGGAGTTCGGACAAAAGTTCCAAATTGGAAAAACGAAAGAACCCGGCTTGCTGCCCGTCTTTGCCTTGGAAATATTCCCAACGCCCCGAGATCAAGAGGGCGGTCCCCGCCTCCACAAGATGCTTGAATTTCATAGCTTGGTCGCCGCGAAGTCTGAATTTTCGGGTGCTGTCCTTGTCCTCCACCGCAAAAGCCAAGACCTCTTGGTTTTTGGAATCGCGGAAATACTGAACATCCGTCACCATCACGGCCATCTGAAGATCCTGTTCGGGTCGCTCCTCCAAATGCAGGAGGGGGCTTAGACCCAAATGTTTGATTTCAAGGGCGTAACTATCCAAAGGATGGGCCGTGATGTAGAGCCCAACGACTTCCTTTTCGCGGCGAAGAACCTCCAAGGATGGCCACGGCTCCACTTGCGAAATTTCGGGTTCGTTGATGTCGACCATCCCGGCCGCCCCGAACAAAGAGGTTTGGGATTGCATGGTTAATTCCCTGAATTGTTGACCAAATCGCATGGCTTTTTCCAAGAGGTTGTTGCCCCCACCGGCCTCGGCATCCAGCAGCAAACGACGGTTGCCGTTCACCCCGCTTAGGCGATCCAACGCTCCGGACAAGGCCAGGGCTTCCAATGTTTTTTTGTTGGCCTGCCTTAAATCAATCCGCTTACAAAAATCAAAAAGGCTGTCATAATTCCCCCCTTCTTTGCGCTGTCCCACCATACTCTCCACGGCTCCCTCCCCCACCCCCTTGACGGCGCCCAATCCAAAACGGATCTGGCCTGCGGCATTGACCGAGAAGCGAAACGATGATTCGTTGATATCCGGGCCCAAAACCTGCAAACCCATCCGCCGGCATTCTTCCAGGAAGAAAGCCACTTTGGTAATATCCGACATGTGGTTGGACAAAACCGCGGCCATAAACTGGGCGGGGTAATGCGCTTTGAGGTAGGCCGTTCGAAAGGCCACCACTGCGTAACACGTTGAATGGGATTTGTTAAAAGCGTATTCAGCGAAGGCTTCCCAATCCTTCCAGATTTTGGAAGCAACCCCTTCGTCGTGCCCTCTTTCTTTGCAACCCTCCAAAAACTGGGGCTTGAGCTTGGCGAGCTTTTCGGGGATTTTTTTGCCCATGGCCTTGCGCAATTCATCCGCCTTGCCTTTGGAAAATCCGGCCAACTTTTGACTAAGGAGCATCACCTGTTCTTGGTAAACCGTGATTCCGTACGTCTCGCCCAAAAGTTCCTTCATGTCCTCCAGGTCGTAAACAATGGCCTCTTTGCCGTGTTTGCGGTTGATGAAATTGGGAATGTAGGCCAAGGGTCCCGGACGGTACAAGGCATTCATGGCGATAAGGTCCTCGAATTTGTCCGGCTTGAGTTCCTTGAGGTATTTCTGCATTCCGGGGGATTCGTATTGGAAGATCCCGACGGTTTCTCCTTTTTGAAAAAGAGCGTAGGTCAGGGCATCCTCCAAGGGGAAATCCTCCGGAGCAGGAAAATCAAGCTGCACATCGCGCACCAATTCAACGGCATCGTTGATGATGGTCAAGGTATTGAGACCCAAAAAGTCCATTTTGAGCAATCCGGCTGCTTCGGCCACCTCGTTATCGAATTGGGTGACCAAGGCAATCTGAGCATCCGGGGTGTTCTTGACCGGAACATAATCGGTTAAATCACCGGGTGTTATGACAACACCGCAGGCGTGGGTTCCCGAATTCTTAAAAGAACCTTCCAGCAAAGCGGATTGCTCCAAAACGCGGGCCTCCCTTCCGCCTTTGCGCAACATATCAACCATCAAACGGGCTTTGCGCTGATCATCGGAACTCAATTGATCCAGATGCTTGAGCCCTTGTTCGGGGTTCAGCAATAGTTTGCGGAGAGGGGCCTTCTTGAAGTACTCGGCCCGGTTCAGGTCCTCCGGAAAAAGTTTGGCCAGGGTATCGGTTTCCAAGGGCTGCAGACCCATCACACGACCGATGCTACGAATGGCCGATTTGGCTGCCATGCTATGGTAAGTGGCAATCTGCGCGACTTGGTTCCGACCGTATTTTTCCATTACATAGCGCATGACTTTTTCGCGACCGCGGTCATCAAAGTCAATATCAATATCGGGCATGCTAACGCGGTCCGGGTTCAGGAACCTCTCAAAGAGCAAATCGTAACGAATGGGATCCACATCGGTGATCGCGGTGCAATAGGCGACCACCGACCCAGCAGCCGAACCCCGGCCCGGCCCTACGGTCACGCCCATGGATCGAGCCGCCGATGTAAAGTCCTGTACAATCAAAAAATACCCGGGATAACCTGTGTGGGCAATGGTCTGCAATTCAAAGTCAATCCGTTCCAGCAATTCGGGGCTCAGGGATCCGTAGCGCTTGATGGCTCCTTCGAGGGTCAAGTGGCGTAGGTATTGGTTTTCGTCCCCAAATCCAGGTGGAATCTCAAAGCGCGGGAGTAAGACATCCCTTTGGAGGGTATAGGACTCCATGGAATCGGCCAAAGCCAAGGTATTGGCCAACCATTCCGGGTATTGCCCCATCCTGGTTGCGGCTTCGGCGGGTTCCCACAAATGGTAACCCTCACCCCGCATGCCAAAGCGGTAACCACGACCCTGCCCGATGGGGGTATCCTTGTATTCCAAGGGCACGACACAGAGATAGGTATCGTGCAGGTCGGCGTCTTGGGCGCGGTTGTAATACGTATTGTTGGTAACAATGATTGGGATATTGTATTGAACCGACCATTTTTCGTATTGGGCCCGAACAAATTGCTCTTCCTCCAGGCCGTGGTCTTGGACCTCCAAATAAAAATGCTCCCCAAAGACCTCTTTCCAGGCCCGCAGGGCCTCCTCGGCCTGGGCTACCCCGTGATTGAGCAAGGTCCAAGGGATTTCGGCATCCATGGAGCCGGAGGTAGCCACCAAGCCCTCGCTGTATGCAAAGACCAATTCCCGGCTAACGCGGGGAACATAATAATAGCCTTCGGTGTACGATAGCGATCCCAATTTGACCAGGTTTTGGTAACCCCTTTGGTTGCGGGCCAAAAGGAGTTGGGGCGTTCCGTTATCCTTGCGGCTGTGATCGCGGTGGTCTTTGCAAACCTGCAGGTCCAAGCCCAAAATGGGTTTGATCCCTTTGGCGTGGGCGTATTGAAAAAACAAAAAAGCTCCGTAGAGGGTGGAGTGATCCGTCAGGGCAATGGCCCCACTTCCCTGGGCCACGGCATGGTCCACCAAATCGTAAACCGTGCTGCACCCTGGGATCCCCAACGAAAATTGGGAATGGCAATGCAAGTGAACAAACCTGGTAACGGACGCTTCGGGTCCGACACCGCCCTTTGCGACCACATCGTTGGGAAGGGCCTTGGATGAACCGGTTGTAGAAAGGCTCCCAGGGGTTGCGGCCTGTCCGGCACCGTTGATCGCCGATGTGGGGGCTGTCCCTTTTTGTTGCAGACTCCTTCTGAATTCATCGTAGGCGGACCCATCCAATCCCAAATGGCTTGCATGGATCACCTGCCTTTGGACGAGGGCCAACAAACAATCCACCGTCGCCGCCACATCGGCACCTGCATCGTGGGCCTCCTGAAATCCGGTGCCAAAAAGCTTCCAATAAAGTTCGGTCAGCGAGGGCCATTTGTATTGCCCACCCCGGCCCCCGGGCAATGCACAAAAAGCCGTGGAAACCTCCTTGGTATCCAATACATGCAAGCCTTCGAAGCGATCGCTTCGTCCCAAACGGTGCCATTCGGCACGAATGATCAGTAAATCAAATTCAATGTTATGGCCAGCAACGACCGTTGCTTTTTGCAAATCCGCCTCAAAAATATCCAAGACGGTTTCCAATGGCTGCCCTTCGGCCCTGGCCCTTTCGGTCGTGATTCGATGAACCTTGGCCGCGTTGAAGGGAATATCAAATCCATCAGGGTACACCACCAGGGATTGGGCCGCCATGCATTGACCCTGATCATCGAGCAATTGCCAACCCACTTGAACGGCCCGGGGCCAATTGGCCGAGTCGCTGATCGGGGCTTTGTAATTGCGAGGTAAGCCGGTCGTTTCGGTATCAAAAACCAGAATCATACCAATCGCATGGTGTTAGACACTTCCAGACTGCGCCAGACCTCGCCCCGTACAACACGGGCATAGACTCCCAACGGCAAAAAACGGCCATGGCGATCCTGCAAGGCCGTTTCCCCGCATTCCATCTCTTGGTTCTTGTACCAACGTCCTAACAACGAACGAAGAATGAGGGGCGACAAACCCAGGGAGTAGGCATTGACCAACATCGCATGCCGCTCGGGCACCAAGATTTGGCGAACCTCTTCCAAAAGTTCGTGCAATTGATCCTCCAACTTCCATCGTTCACCTGAACTTCCAATGCCATACGCCGGGGGGTCCATCAAGACTGCATCGTATAAATGCCCCCGCTTGATTTCGCGCTGAACAAATTTTCGGGCATCTTCGACCACCCAATGCAAGCCATCCAAACCCGATAGGTCTGCGTTGCGGCGGGCCCAGTCCACGACCTGTCGGACGGAATCCAAATGATAGACCTGGGCCCCCGAAGCGGCGGCAGCCAAACTGGCCCCACCTGTATAGGCAAAGAGATTCAAAACGCGGGGACCACCCGTCCAATTTTTGAGGACCCCGGCGATAAACTCCCAATTATCGGCCTGCTCTGGAAACAAACCCACATGCTTGAAAGCCGTCATGGCCAATTGAAACCGGAGTTTCAGCGCAGGGCTTTGGTAAGACAAGGACCAACGATCCCCGGCCGTACCCGGCCCGCTTCCCAACCATTGCCCGTTGCGACTTCCCCCGGCTTCAAAACGCCAATGGGTTGATTTGCGTAAGGCGGCTTGGGATTCAACAGGTGCCCACAACGCCTGCGGTTCGGGCCTTTGCAAAACACGGTCTCCAAATCGCTCCCATTTGAGGCCGTTCCCGCTGTCCAACAAGGCATAATCCTTCCACAGCTGAGGGTAACGTAGGGGCAAAACAGCAGGAGGAGACTCCAGCATCAACCTTCGTTTTTCTCGGGCCGCATCTGCGGAAACAAAAGGACCTCCTGAATACTCGGTGCATTGGTCATGATCATCGCCAATCGGTCGATGCCAATTCCAATACCGGCGGTGGGTGGCATTCCAAATTCCAAGGCTCTCAAAAAATCTTCGTCCAAAACCATGGCCTCCGGATCCCCTCGCTTGCCCAAATCCAATTGAGCCTCGAAGCGGGCCCGCTGATCCAAGGGATCGTTGAGTTCCGAAAACGCATTGGCGATTTCTTTGCTATTGCAAATAAGCTCGAATCGCTCCACCAATCCGGGTCGGCTGCGATGGGCTTTGGCCAAGGGTGACATTTCAACCGGGTAATCCATCACAAAGGTGGGCTGTACCAAGGTTGGCTCCACCAATTCCCCAAAGAGCGTATCCAGGATTTTGGCCCTTCCCATCGAAGGATCGGTTTCAATTTTTAGGCCGTTGGCCAATTCACGCAAAGCGGCTTCATCCAAATCATCAACGCGGACCCCCGCTTTCTCCGAAATCGCATCGTAAAGGGTCACGCGATGGAACGGCGCCTTGAAATCAATGCGGTGATCGCCGACCTGCAGGACCGTTGTGCCGTGCAATTCCAATGCCAACTCTTCGAGGAGCTTTTCGGTTTGGGACATCATCCATTGATAATCCTCGAAGGCCACATAGAGCTCCAACATGGTGAACTCCGGGTTGTGAAAGCGACTCATGCCCTCGTTGCGAAAATCCCGCGCAAATTCGTAAACACCCTCGAAACCACCGACAATTAATCGCTTGAGGTAAAGCTCGTTGGCAATCCTTAGGTACAAGGGCATGTCCAACGTATTGTGGTGGGTTTTGAAAGGCCGGGCCAAGGCTCCACCGTAGAGGGGCTGAAGCACAGGGGTTTCAACCTCCAAATAACCATGCCGGTTAAAAAAGCGCCGCATGGTTTCGATCATTCGTGATCGTAACACAAAAATATTTCGGACTTCCGGATTCACAACCAAATCCACATAGCGCATGCGGTAACGTTGTTCGGGATCGGTGAAACCGTCGTAAACCCGACCTTCGTCATCTCTTTTGACAACAGGCAAGGGGCGCAAAGCCTTGGCCAAGAAAACAAAGCTCCTAACATGGAGCGTGATTTCGCCCACCTGGGTTCGAAAAACATAGCCCTTGACCCCAACCCAATCCCCAATATCGCAGTGCTTCTTGAAGACCTCGTTGTAACCGTCTTTGTTCTCTCCGGGACAGATTTCGTCGCGGCTGATGTAGAGTTGAAGGCGACCGCTGGCGTCCTGCAATTCGGCAAAGGAGGCTTTGCCCATGATACGCCGGCTCATCAAGCGACCGGCCAGGGAAACCTCTTGCCAGGATCCCGCATCATCGTCGCGAAAATCGCTGAGGACTTGGGCGGTCCGGTGGGTCCTCTTAAAGGAAGCGGAAGGATAAGGCTCGATTCCCAACCCCCGAAGGGATTCCAGGGAGGCACGACGCAAGAGCTCTTGTTCGCTCAGTGGTTGGTTCATAGGTAACAAAATTGCACAGGTTGCGACCTCCAATAAGCCGTCGCAAAACCCACGCAAATTAAGCAATTAGCCGGCCTTTTGGGTCTTGAAAAAGCGAGCCGCGGCCCCTTGATTTTTGGAAATCCATCGAAACCCCATGGCCACCCGGGCTTTTCCATCCGGAGCCTGCAATGGGCGTTGGGCTGCTTTTGGACCCTCCTTGGGACTGCCCCTGTGCAGGTCGGCGGTCAGGGCTTTGGGGAGCTTGAGGCTGCTGGCATCCATTTCAAAGAGGAGGCTATCCGGCAAATCTAAACCGGCCGGATCAGCGGGCGGGATGGCAGTGCGGTAGAAATACTGCATTTGGACCGTACCCAGGCTGCGACGCGTGATTTCGGCCTGAAGAATGCGGGCTGTAGATGGTTGCAACCAGAGTCGAATCAGTTGCCAATCCTGACCGGTTCCGGTTGGCAACAAGGAAAGGAGAACGGCGCTTTGACGACCCACTTGGTCCTCCCCCATCAACAAGCTGCGGTAACCGTCCGGTTTTTTGAGGAACTCAAAAAGTTCCATGGGATTCTGCCGAGGCAGCAAGGCCAGGCGAGGGCTTTGCAAGTGAAAACGATCCGGGGCCAGGTAGTGCATGGTGGCGGACAAGGGTCTGATTTTGACCCGAGGAACATCGGCCTGAACCTGAACCTCGGCCGCCAAATCCCGAAGGGAGAGGCTGCGTTGAACCAGGCGATCCACCAGGGCTTCGGCGCTGTTCGACCCCGTGGCAGCGGTCGCGCTTTTCTGAGCATGGGCAAGCGGCATGGAACCGCCCCAACCCAAGCAAACGAGGCCTACAAAAACCAACCGGAAAGAACCATGCATGTGGGGAGATTTTAAATCAGGGAATACGATTAGGTGAGGATGTCTTTGCGTTCAAAGGTCCACAGACCCACGCCAATCAACAAAACCCAGTGAGCACCCAACAGGACCATCGAAAAGAGAATATCCCCCCAAGGAACCGGGTCCAAAAACAAAGACCGCCAGGCCGCCATGTGCGTGGTAAACAAAAAAGGCCTTATTTGATCAAAAAGCGCCACATCCAGCGTACCCACCAGGGTAAATACCATGATGATGGCCATGGTCCCCACAATAGGGCCGATGGAATTATCAGCGAAACAAGAAAGGGTCACCGACAAGCAGGCCACGGTGTACAAAGCGGCGAAGGCCACCCCAAAGGCTTGAAAAAATCGGGGGAGCACCTCTTCGGCGGGTAGAATTTGCAATCCTTCGTTGCTCAGCACCGCCAAGTCCCCCACTCCAAAAATCCAAGGCGAAACCATGACAGCCATGATGCCAAGCCATAACAACAAAACCAAGGTATAAACGGCCGCGGCTCCGTACTTGCTGAGCAGCAGCCCACTCCGCGACAAGGGCCTGGTTAACAAATTACGCAGCGTGCCCATGGCCGCTTCGCCCGATACCAAATCACCCGTTACCAAAGCCACCAACAAGGGAAGGTGAACCACCAGCATTTGCAAAATGATAAAGCCCACCAAATAACCGTTCAGCATGCTGCCCTCCACCGTGAGGCTTTGCTGCAAAGAGGAGGTAACAAATTCTATATAAGACTTCCCATCCAGGGCCAGGGCCAAAAGTATGACCCCCACCAGCAGGGTAATCGCCAAAAACCCCAGATAGGATCGGGGCTTGGCCATGATTTTGACGCTTTCGTTGCGCAGAGCGGTCCACCACATCAGCTTTCGGTTGGGTGATGGTTCAAAAGATTCATATAATAGTCTTCAAGTTTTTGACGGGATTCGATCGCATACACCTCAAAACCGTTTTGGGTCAGGAATTGAACCGCCGAAGGCACCTCTTCACGCCCCAAGGCCCCTGTCAATTCACCGCGATCGTTCAATCGACCGCGACCTGCCCAGGGGCCGGCATTCAACAAAGCCAAAGCCTCGTCAGCCCGTCCAACGGTGATGCGAATTTGACGCTCACTTTGGGATAACAACGCTTTGGCCGAACCCTGAACCACACAACGTCCTCGATCCACCACCACCAAATCGGTGGCCACCGCCTCGACTTCGGACAAATGATGGGAGGATAGCAAGATCGTCTTGCCTTGTTCCTGGTGAAGATTCTGAATCATTTCCCGCATATCCACCAGGCCCTGGGGGTCCAAACCGGTACCGGGCTCGTCAAGGACCACCAAATCCGGATCATGCAAGAGGCATTGGGCCAAGCCCAAGCGTTGCCGCATCCCGTGCGAAAAAGAAGAGACCTTGTCATTCTCCCGACCGCTCAGTCCCACAAAATCCATCAATTCCAAGGAACGCTTGCGATAGTCCTTGACCCCGGAGGCCCTGGCGAGCAATTCGAGGTTGTGAAGGGCGCTGAGGTATTTATAAAAATCCGGTTTTTCGATGAGGCATCCAATCCGTGCAAGGATGGCCTGACGATGCGTGTGGTATGGGAGTCCAAACAAAGAAAGTTGACCCCTGCTGGGGCGAATCAAATCAACCAACATCCGGAGCGTCGTGCTTTTGCCCGCCCCGTTGGGTCCCAAAAAACCCATCACACCGCCCGCTTTCAATTCAAAATTCAGCCCGTCAACGGCCCGAAACGGACCGTAGTCCTTGACCAAATCAACGGCCTTGACCACGGTGGAATCGGGGGGAATGGGGGTACGGGGGCTCACCGGTTGTCCTCCTCCAAAACCTGGCGGTACAATGCTTCGTACAAGGGCAGAATCCGTTCCAAGGAATAATTCGAAGCGCGCCGAATGGATGCTTGACGAAATTGATCCAACTTGGAAGGGTCCGACAACAAGGCCACGGCCCTTTCGATTCCTTGGGCCTGTCCGTTTTCGGAAACCAGAATCCCCCCACGACCGTCCTCAATCAATTCGGGCAATCCGCCGGCATCGCTGGACATGACGGGAACCCCGCATGCCAGGGCCTCCAGGGCCGCCAATCCAAAACTCTCGGTTTCGGAGGGCAGCAACAACAAATCCGAAACACCCAGCAAACTCTCAACCGGATCTTGACGACCGATAAAATGCACTTTTCCGGAAAGGCCTCCTTCCCGGACGCTTTGCTCCGCTCGAGGTAATTCCGGACCGTCCCCGACCATAAGAAGACTGGATGGAACCTGGTCGGAAATTCGATGAAACCATTCCACCACACGGTCAATGCGCTTGACCCTCCTAAAATTGGATATGTGGATCAAAAGACGGTGCCCCTCTGGGCAAAATCGCTCCCTCAAACCGGGTCGAACCGAAGGGGTGAAGCGATGCAAATCCACAAAATTGGGAATGGTGATCACTTTTTTGCGGCAATCAAAGTAGCGATGGGTTTCGTCCCTCAAAAAGTCCGAAACAGCGGTCACCGCGTCGGATTGCTGGATCGCAAAACTGACCACCGGTGCATAATTGGGGTCCTTTCCCACCAAGGTGATATCGGTCCCGTGCAGCGTCGTGATGACCTTGACCCGTATTCCTTGCCCTGCCAAGATCTCGCGGGCCAAATGAGCCGCCGTCGCATGCGGTATAGCGTAATGAACATGCAAAAGGTCCAGCTTTTGTTCACGGACCACCTCCACCAACTTACCCGTGAGGGCCAAAACATAGGGTGAATGTTCAAAGAGCGGGTAATGAACCATGCTCACCTCGTGAAAATAAAGATTTTCCCGAAAGACATCCAGCCGAGCGGGCAATGAATTGGAGACAAAATGTACTTGGTGCCCCCGATCAGCCAAGGCCTTGCCCAATTCTGTGGCGACGACCCCGCTTCCCCCGTAGGTGGGGTAACAGACCATTCCGATTCGCATGGGTTGATTCATGGACAATGATTAGGTATAGGACAATTCAAAACCCAAAAGGTTCTCTTTCCCTCGAGGTTTAGGGGATACGGGACGGGGGATTCCCGGAAGCCTTGACCTCTTTGTAAAAAAGATCCCACAGATCGGTTCGCAGATTGGATCGAGCCAAGAGATTGGGTTCGGCGTTGGGGTGAATGCGGTTGGACAAAAAGACCAGAATCAAACCCGTTTCGGGATCGGTCCAAACATAGGTTCCCGTAAAACCGCTGTGACCATAACTGCGTGGAGCCGCGGCCTGGGTGGAGCCGGCCAGGGGTTTGTCCCAAAGCAAGCCTCGGCGGTTGCCGGCAAAATACGCCGTGGTGAAACGGCTCACGGTGGATGGATCCACCTTGGCCGAACCCGGAAAATACCCGGTGACCAGAGGCATCATCACCCGAGCCACATCCGATGCAGTCCCAAAAAGCCCGGCATGGGGAGCCACCCCGCCCATCAAATCGGCCATGGGATCGTGGACCTGCCCATGCACGGTGGATTTGCGCCAAAGGGTATCCACCTCGGTGGGGACCAGGCGATGCAAAGGCAGCCGGCGAGTGGGAACATATCCCAAACGATTTGCACCGCAGGGTTCGTACCACGCTTGGGTCAAATAGGAACGGTAATCCATCCCGTAACGAGCCATGTATTCTTTTTGAAGCCACTTTTCAACCCATAACAAACCCAAATCGCTGTACCGATAATTCCCCTCGGACTTTACGGGCAGGGCCAAAATCCTTCTCTCCAGGGAATCCCGTAACAAAGCAGGGTTCTGTTGGAGTTGAGACCAAACGCGGGCCAGGTTGGTATCCGATCCCAGCAACTTCTGAAAGGGGATATGCGAAGCCAGCCCCGCCTGGTGCGTTAGAACGACCGCCAATTTGCGACTGCCCAAGGGATGTTTTTTGAGTTCGGGGAGAAGGCTGCCCATGGTCGACTGCAAGGGCAAAGGACGAAGGGTGTGCAAATGCATGGCGGCCAGAGCCGTGGAGAGAACCTTGGTCAACGAGGCCAAATCGTAAACATGACCCATATCCACCGGAACCAGACCCGATGTGTCGGTGCTACCGTAAGCTTTGGCCATCAAAATTCGTTCGCCCTGGGCAACCAGCAGTTGAGCCCCCGGAAAGGCACCTTGCCTCCGGGCCGCCTCCACCAAGGAATCGGCCATGGCCGTGCAGCGCGATGATAGAACCGTCTGACCCTGAAGACTTTCGTTTTGAATACGGGGCTGCCATCGCAGGACGGGGTCCTGTTTCTCGGTTTGCGCCAGGTCATAATGTGTGGCCGGCCAACGTAGCGGCAAAAGCCCCGGCGCATCGGAGGCACCAAACAAGGCCTGAACGGCGGCGGTATAGGCTTCGGGCCGATCTTCGTAGGCACAAAGAATCGTCTCCTTGACCTGCATGCGGGTAAAAGCCAAGGGATTTCCAAACAACAAATGCACCATCCGAACCCCGTTGGCCCTGGCCTTGTCCATCAAACCCTTCCAGCGCTGCAAACGAAGGCTGTCCATGCCCAATCCTGTGGACCATCGCTGACTGGGCACGTGCCAGGCCACCACCCATTCGGGGTAGGCACAAAGGATCGAATCCAAGGACATGCCATCCCCATGGACAGGACCAAATTGCGGTTCCGCGGCCCCCTTCCATGGCCAATGCAAAAAATCAGCCTGGGCATAGATTCCGAAGCGATTGTAGGCATCGCGGGGAGAATCCCCGCCCAGGGCCAGGTAAAGCCTTGGGCCATCGGGCCTCAGTTCGGGCAGGATCGAGCCTGCTGGATTCCATACCGTCAATGCTTTGTTAAAGCAACGATTTTGGAGCAAAGAAGGCGGGAGAACGCGGTTTGCTGCGTTGCTTTTCCCGGGACCGTTGGACGATTCGGGGCCGTTTATAACATACCGGTATTTGGCGCTTAGAATTCGACGGACTTTTTGGTTGAGTGCCGCCTCGGTCCATTCACCGGCGAGGAGCGCTTGTTCAATGCGCTGGACCGCCTTGGGTACATCGGTCACATAGAGCAGGACATCGTTACCGGCCTGCAAGGCCTTCCACTCCAATTCGCCGGGAGGGTAACATTGGCTCGCTCCTTTCATGTTCAGCGCATCGCTAAATATCACGCCCTCATAACCCCATTGGCGTCGAAGAAGCCCCTCCAAGGCCGCAGGATTCAAACTCACCGGCAGGTCCAGCCCGCTATCCAAGGCGTGCACGATCAAATGAGCCGACATCATGGAGGGCAATCCCAAAAGGCCTCGAAAGGTGCTGAGCTCCAGGCTATCCAATTGCTCCCTGCTCTTGTTCAAGACAGGCAAATCATGGTGCGAGTCCAATTCGGTATCCCCGTGTCCCGGAAAATGCTTGGCACAAGACATAACGCCGGCCTTCTCCAAACCCCGCGCATAGGCCAAAGCCATCGAGAGGACATCGCAGGGTTCCGACCCAAAGGAACGAAACCCAATCACCGGGTTAAAAGGATTGCTATTCACATCGGCCACCGGGCCAAAACTGATATGCATTCCCAATTCCTTCAATTCCCTCCCCATCGCCTCGGCCAAAGCTTCAACCAAGTCCGTGTCCTGGCAAGCCCCCATGGTCATAGCATACGGGAAACGAGGCCGATCGTCCAAACGCATCGCCGCCCCCCATTCGGCATCCATCGCCATCCATAGAGGGTGTTTCGTTGCTTTTTTGTAGTGTTGTAACAAAGAAAGGAGCTTGCCGCTCTTGCCTTTCATCCAAATAAGCCCACCGACTTCGTATTCACTAAGCAGGCCCAAAACCTGGGCATCGGCCGTATCCGCTTGGGCAAAAACAGGAACCATGATGAGTTGACCTATCTTTTGGCGGAGCGTGAGTTGACGCAGGGTGGTCTCAACCCATGCATCCCTTGGGCCGTTTGGTTGGGCCAGAACCGAACCGAACCCCAAGGCCCCAAGGCCCCAAACTACCATCCATCCCAGATTCCAATACCGGGCCAGCCTTGTTCCAAGTTTTTGCATCTTGGTGTAAATTTAAGAGCGCGATGGAACTCCTCTTCCTCCCCTTTTTTTTGGCCATCGTCTTTGGGGCCCTGGGACGACTGATAACCCCTGCCAACGCAGGAACCTGGCTGAACGGGTACAACTCGATGTCGGCTGAAGAACAAACAGCCTTTGATCTTCAAGGGTATTTGAGGCTTCATCGGCGATTTTTTGACGGATTGGCTGGGGGCCTGCTCCTTGGAGGCCTTGTTGGTGCCTTGGTTCACAACGGATTCATCGATCTTTCCGAGGCGAACATGGACCGCTACCGTCGTTGGTCCGCCCCCGTCACCTTGTACTGGACGCTTGGAGGAATGACTTGGTTCACCTGGACCTACCGAGACCGACTGCCCTCTCCTCGCGGTCTTCGCAATTTGGCACCGGGGCTTCTGATAGGCGTCCTGATACTGGTTTCGGTCTTGATGTGGGCGGGGGACCGCCCCTCAACGCTCTCGGTGACCCAACAAGGCCTGCGCATTGAGGGGATGTATAGTACCGACCTACCCTGGGAACAAATAGCTTCGGTGGATACGGTCGCTGAAATCCCCCCCATTCGCATGAAAATCAACGGCTTTGCAGATGGTTATTCGGCCAAAGGCTATTTCAAAACCAAATCCGGCGCCAAAGTCAAATTGTTTATCCGTAACAACGAAAAACCCCTCCTGCGTATTCAACGTCGGCCCGGTTCCGGACCCAGCAACCAAACCTGCGATCTGTATTATTCAACCGATGCCGCCCACCTGTATACCCGCATCCTCCAAGAGCAACCCCGCTTATCCAAAGGCCTTTAAATCAGCCCTCAAAGCCGCCTAAACCACAAAGCGCCATATTAATTTTCCCAAAATCGTTCCCCGCGTCGGCAACCAGGCCTCCTGTTGGGTGCTGTAAATCTGATTGATAATCAAGAAAAAATCTTTGCCGATGGCCGGGATCACCTGCAGGCGAAAATTCAAATTCAACTCGTCTTGGCTGGAATTCCATTGACCCAGAAGGGATCCAAAAACCTGTGGATTCAACGCATAGGTGATACGCGTTCCCAGTAGATTGGTTTCCAAAGAACCCGCCGGCAACTGGATTCGGTTGTGCTCAAAGCGCAGATTAAAACCCACATAACGGCTGCTGCGCCAAAGGATTTCGGTTTGGGTTTGGACACTGCGACCGTCGTAAAATTCTCCCCAAGCCCAACGACTGTCCAACGCCATTTTCCGCCCCCTGAACGTGCGCAGGCGGGCACTGGATTGCCTCCACCAATACAGACCCTGCGGGATCACCAGACCGGGGGCCAGTACAAAAGGGGCCCTCAAACCTTCAGCAACCAAACCGTGACTCAAGTTCAACGACTCTCCGCTTTTGGTATCCAATCCCAAGAGCTGTACGCTGTAATTGAACGATTGAATCGCCCCGTTATCGTCGTATTGGGTATGCGTGATTTGAACCGGTCGAAAATCGTATTGACGAACCCAATGGTTGGCCTGTCTGGGTCGAGGCCTGTAGCCCACATCGATAAACTGCTCCCGAAAACTCCGACGTAACATCAACCCCACTTCGGGCTCAAAAGACTCAGCGCCACGCTGGGCCGATGCAAAAACTGTCCAACGATCGTTGGGATAATGCACAAAAAAACGGTAGGCCATGGCACCGGCATCCCAACCCTTGTCGGTATCGTAGGTGTGCAGGATGGCCCCGCCCAGATCCAAGTTTTTGGAACCCCCAAGGCTGGAAGTGCTGTATCGGCCGTTGATCCCGTTGGTACTATGCCAACGCTCTCCGGTGATTCGGTTGGTGGTCATAGCCCCGATAACACTCTGGTTGCCAACATCCTGACGCCAAGAAGCGGTGGTATAATTGGTAGAGGCTTGGTTCTCGGTGGCTGCCGTTTGAAGGGACATGAAGCCCAGCGTTCGATGGTCTTCTTTGCCCAAAAGCCGGGCTCCGGCCAAAATTGGAACCGATTCCCGTTGGTCATCCAAACCCATCCGTCGGGTATAGAAGGGAATAATGCGGTTGCCCCCAAAACCAAAATTGAAATAATCATCCCCTTCCAGGAAAAATTCCCGGAGTTCCGGAAAAAAAAGAGGAAACCGCGTTAGGTTGATCTGTTGTTGATCGGATTCAACCTGCGCAAAATCGGTGTTAACCGTCAAGTTGAGCCGGTAAGATGGGTTTAACAAATAATTGATATCACCGCCCCCGTTGCCCACCGGCCTCCGCTGACCTGGTTTGAATTCACCCCCCGCCAAACCGTAGGGTTTGATCTCTACCATTTGTTTTTGGGATAAACGCTGCAGACCGCGCAAGGCCCCCGCCAGGTTCATTTGCTCAATTCGGTGATCCCTGGCCCAGCCTTTCCATCGAACCTGCTCACGCTTGTGTCGAATGTTACGCTCAAAATTGATGCCCCATTCTTGTTCTTCCAGACCCACCCGGTATTTGAAGGTATAAAGGGGTATTTCAAATTCAGCAAACCAACCTTCGCTGTTCACCGTGGTCTTGACATCCCAAACCCCGTTCCAAAAAGCATTGGTAGACGCCCCGTTATTAAAAATCTGCAAATCAGCCCTAGCGCCTACTGGATTGGTTACCAACATGATCCCATTCCTACGGTCCCTGTACGGGTCCACCACTACAATGAAATTATCGTCCAAGGTATAATCAAAATCGCGACGCAATTCCCGGGCAATGAGGGCCTGGGGGTTCCGATCGTAACACCAAACGGCCACGTACAACTTGTGATCATCGTAGGCCACCGCCACTTCGGTGCGCTCGGTCGCATGCACCCCCACTTGCAATTCCCTTTGGGTAAAATGCGAAATGCGCTGCGCTTGTTGCCAAACCGGATCATCCAAACGACCGTCCAAACGGGGGGCCTGTGTTGCATAGACCGCCTGCAATTCACTGTTGTCAGCCCCCATGGACCCACCCTGAGCCATCGCGTTCCACGATAGCCCCATGGACCCCAGAAAAAGGGCCCAAAACACCCTAAAAAACCGCTTCTGCAATGCGCTTGGTGGCTTGGCTTTTGCCCATCGTATAAAAATGCAGGACCGGAACACCCGCTGCTTTGAGTTCCCGGCACTGCTCAATGGCCCACTCAATACCGATTTGGCGAACGGCCTGCTCGTTGGGCGCTTGTTCCACGGCATCGGCCAAAGCCTCCGGGATATCAATATGAAAGATCTTGGGCAGCAAGGTGATTTGCTTGAGCGTTGCCAAGGGCTTGATACCTGGAATAATGGGGATATCAATACCCTCTTTGCGGCAGGTGGCTACAAAATCAAAATAGGCCTTGTTATCAAAAAACATTTGGGTGGTAATGAACTTAGCCCCCGCCTTGACCTTTTGTTTGAGCCAGCGAATATCCGCCTTGAGGTTGGGGGCATCGTGGTGCTTCTCGGGATAACCGGCCACCCCAATGCAAAAATTGGTGGCTGTCGCATTGACCAATTCATCGTCCATGTACCGTCCCTGGTTCATTCGATCCACTTGTTGCAACAATTCCAACGCGTTTTGGTTCCCATCCGGCTGAGGCACAAAGGAGGTTTCGTGTTTGAGGTTATCACCCCTCAAAACCAAGACATTATCGATCCCCAAAAAATGCAAATCAATCAAGGCGTTTTCGGTCTCTTCCTTGCTGAATCCCCCGCAAATAAGATGAGGGACCGCATCCACTTTGAAGCGATTCATGATGGCCGCACAAATCGCCACCGTGCCCGGACGTTTGCGGGTGGTAATGCGGCGAAAGGTCCCGTCTGCCAAGGGCTTGAGAAGAAATTCCTCCCGGTGGTAGGTGACATCAATAAAGGGAGGCTTGAACTCCATCAGGGGGGCGATGCCGTTGTAGATTTCATGAATATCCTGCCCTTTGAGAGGGGGCAGAATTTCAAAAGAAAACAACGTGCGGCCGTTGGCTTCTTGGATATGGTCAATAATTTTCATAACATACTCTTTAGGCGTCCAACATTCTTTAAGCGTCCAACA
>JBMOHV010000025.1:0-25066 GCA_049317645.1 Bacteroidia bacterium | reverse complement strand
AGCTAATCCCAATCGTATCATCGTTTAGCCGCCGCACTGCTCAAATCACTGAGCCGCCGCACTGCTTTCGCCTTTGTTGGCCAACTGCCCGCAGGCGGCATCGATATCCCGCCCTCGGCTACGTCGAAAACTACAGGTGATTCCCGCGGCCTCCAAGGCCTCGGTATAGGCCGCAATCGCCGAAGGATGAGCCTGTCGTAGGCTATCTTCCCCCACGCTGTTGTATTCAATTAAATTCACCTTGCTAGGAAATTTCCGTGCAAAACGAACCAGGGCCCGCACATCTTCTTCCCCGTCGTTGACCCCCTCCCAAACCACGTATTCCAAGGTAACCCGGCTACGGGTTTGATGATACCAATAATCCAAAGCCCCCTCCAAATCAGCCAAGGTATTGGTCTCGTTAATCGGCATGAGCCGACTGCGCTTGGCGTCAATCGCAGAATGAAGCGATAGGGCCAATTTGAAACGAACCTTCTCGTCGGCCATTTGCCGAATCATTTTGGCAACACCCGCCGTACTTACCGTGATTCGCCGAGGAGAAAGACCCAGTCCTTGAGGAGATGTGATTTTCTCAATGGCCTCCATGGTGTTACGGTAATTCAAAAGCGGCTCGCCCATACCCATAAAAACAATATTGGTTAAAGGGCGCCCCAAGGTTTCCTGGGCCTGCTTTTGGATCGCAACCACCTGATCATAAATCTCATCGGGATTCAAATTCCGCATTCGCCTCATGCGGGCTGTCGCACAAAACGTACATCCCAGGCTGCAACCCACTTGCGACGAAACACAGGCGGTGATGCGCGTTGGCGTTGGAATCATCACCGATTCAACCACCAAACCGTCGTGCAGGGTCAACGCGTTTTTGATCGTTCCGTCTTTGCTAAATTGAGAATGTTGAACCTTGACGTTCCTGATTTCAAAATGCTCATCGATACGATTCCGCAAAGCCAGCGACAAATTGGTCATATCGCTTATTTGCGTCGCACCCTTGTTCCAAAGCCATTCGTAGACCTGCCGTGCCCGGTAGGCGGGTTCGCCCCATTCGCCCAACCTAGCGGTCAGCTCCTCCAAACGAAGGCTTCGAATATCGATTTTGGAAGGGTTGGTCATGGATTCGTAGTCGTCGATGGATCAATCATTGGGTAAAGAGTTTAGCGCCAACGAAGTTCGGTCGTCCAGCCGGGTTTGAGCTCCATGCTTCGGCTAATCCAACGCACTGCTTCCGGTTGGCGTCCATCGCGGTATCGCCCGGAATCCCAACGCCCGTTTCCATTGCGGTCTTCCAAAAGCGAAACCTTGTATAATCCCGGGAGCAATCCCTCCACGGCATGCAACCCCTTCAGGTCGTCCTTGCTTTGGTAAACAACCCTTTCCACTTCCTGATCGTTGGCATTGAAGACCCTCAAAACCCAGTCCCCCGACCTGTCCGGTGCTGTTACGGCGCTATCAAAACCCAAAACCAAGGTTGAACGCTCGCCTTCGGGCCCCAACAGCCCTTGGAAAGCCCTGCTTTGGCGCCCGTAGCCATCCACAAATGCGCCGCTATCCAATCGCAATCGCCAATCTTGCTGAACTTTGTCAGGGACGATTCCTTCGTTTTTGGTCTCCAATCCAGGAGCCAACGCAAACCATTCCCGGCCACCCGACCCGTAGGGAGTCCGGCCCTCGGCATCCCTCTTCCAAACCACAGCTCTTTCTTCGCCCTTTGAATTCTGCCAGCAAGCCAACGTAGCCCCTTCCTGTAGATGCACCGGCCGGTCCCAAACCATTCGACGCTCCGCTGAACGCGCCGACAATCCCCACGATACCACCGATGGACCCGACAAGGTGATTTTGGTTTTTTCGGAGGGCAATTTCTGTTCAGAAGGCGGCTTTAAACCCGTCAAAAGCGTATCCTCCCGATTCGGAAAAACAAGTCGTAGGTCAAAAGTGGCCAGGGTCGCCGAATCAAACAAAGACGCCTGGGCTCCGACCGGCGGTGAAGAGACCCAAAGCGTGTCTCCCGATACCCGACTTTGCAAACCCTCCACCATCAAGCCGTCTTCTCGAATACCCCGAACCCGAACAGGGGAAGGATTTCCGTAAAAAACAAGGGCTAGAGACCCATCCGCGGACCAATCCACTGAACGAAAGCGGGTGGCCCCGTCTTCGTCCTGAGCAAACAACGGTAACAACAGAAGCGTATCCTTCAAGGGATCCACCCAATCCGTAAAGGCCTTGGGTTGATCAATCCCAAAAATCTTGTCCCGATCGGCATCCTCAAAGGCGACCAAACGGTAGCGTCGTGTCGGGAGATTTCTAAACACAAAACGACCCGAATCATCGGCCAAGGTCCATCGAAATGGCAAGCTAAAGGCTATTGTGTCTGTATAAAGTCCCACCATCAGGTTTTTGACCGGCCATCCAGTGCTGGCATCCCGCAGACGTCCCTCCATCTGCAGAGAGTCCAGATACGGCCCCGTCGAAAATGCATAGGTAAGGGACCCCAAGGCATTGCCCTCGGTAAGATCCGACACCACCCCCCCCAAATCCAGACTGTAGGTCGCATCGCTCTCCAGAGAATCGGGATCCAAGACCACCACAAGCCGCTTCAGACGTGCCTTCACCTCGTAGCGGCCCTTGGGAAACAAACCCCAGCGAACCAAGTTCGGGTCTTTGACTTGAATGTATTCGTCGAATTCAAAAACCAAGCGTTCCGGCCTCTGGGCCACGCTTTGGTCTTGGGGCTCAACCCTTAACAGACTCGGCGCGATCAAGTCCTTGGCGCCCCCATCCGGTGGAATAATATTCGCACAGGCGTTAAGCAAGAACAGCAGAACTGCACCGCCCATCCAACGCCTGATAGCCGTCTTCAAAACGCTAACCTTTTCGAAAAACGTAAAGCTTGCTGCTGGCTCCCCGGTCTTTTTTGATGGTTCTCCACCAAAAGCCCAAACCCTTAAAAAGACCCCGTAGGGGGCTGTCTTTACCACGCTTGTATTTTTCACTTAGCATGGAAATATAAAACGGATCCAAAGGAAGGTTTCGCTCATCTACACAGCCAAAACCGGCCTGTTCAATCCGAAAACGGAGCACCGTGCTCTTGAAATGAAAAAGGTGTCGGGGCACGTCCCAGGCGGCCCAATGCTCCTTGTAGTAATTGGCGTCCAAGGATTCACTGTTAGGCACGGCAATAAAGAGATAGCCCCCTTTGCGGACCAGGCGTGTAAATTGGTCAATACGACCTCCCAGGTCCCTTACATGCTCCAATACATGCCATAGGGTTACCACATCGTAGGGTTCTTGCGGTTCCTCTAGCCAGGACTCCGGATGAACCGAAAGCCCGTGCTTGGACTCGGCCCTTGCTTTGGCAACGCTGTCGGGTTCCACCGCATCCACCGTCCACCCCGCTTTTTTCATGGTCCCCGCAAAATCCCCGGTACCGCAACCTATGTCCAAGAGTCTGCCTTTTTGGGGGACAAAACCCTCCACCCAGGAACGCTTTTGACGGAGGGTCCACTGCCGCGCCCTCCGATAAAGTTGATTGGTCCAACCGGTCGCTTCGTCGTCGGTATGGGATATATAATTCTCGAAACGGTAATAGCGCTCCATGTCTTCGGGCAGCGGCCGAGGGTTGGTAAAACGCAAGCCACAGTCCTTGCATTGAGTAATGTTAAATATTTCTCCGCTGGCACTAAAGTCCTTTACCTTCAAATAAGAATAAAGCTTTGAGCTTTGGCAAAGCGGGCAAGACCAGAGTTGTTCCAAATTTACTTAGGATTGTGTTCCGCAAAAATCGGCCAAAAAGCCCTTGAATCAGCCTTTTTTGTTCAAATAAACCATTAAAACACTCAGGTCGGCCGGATTAATACCACTGATTCGATAGGCTTGACCCAAATTGGCGGGGCGAACCTTTTGAAGTTTTTCAACGGCCTCCAACGAAAGACCCTTGACGTCGCTGTAAGGAAAATCAGGGCGCATGCGTACTTGTTCCAAATCATCCATGCTCCGGGCCCAGGCCTCTTCCCTTGCCAAATATGACGCGTATTTTAGCTGAATTTCAACGCTTTGTAAATTTTGTTCCTCGTATTCATTGAGCAAGGCTTGCAGTTGAGAATCCGCAGCGGATAAGATCTCAATTCCTATACCCGGCCGTAACAATAATTGATCGATTCGGGTTTTTTGTCGAATCGCCGCCTCACCCCTTGCGACAAAATGGTTATTAAATGACTCACTATCAATAGAATACGAATGTATTTTCTTTTCGATCTCCTTCATTTGTACCACTCTTTTCTCAAAATCCCGGTAAGTGGTCTCTGGCAAAAGCCCTAATTGATAGCCCTTTTCGCTAAGACGCAAATCGGCGTTGTCCTGCCGTAACATAATACGATATTCAGCTCGGGATGTAAACATCCGGTAAGGCTCCTCGGTGCCCTTGTTGACAAGGTCGTCTACTAGAACCCCGATATAGGCTTCGGATCGACTTAATACCAAAGGCTGCTCGCCACGCAGTGATTGATGGGCGTTGATTCCTGCCAGAAGGCCCTGACCCGCCGCTTCCTCGTAACCGGTGGTTCCGTTAATCTGTCCCGCCAAATACAAACCTGCCAAGGCCTTGGACTCCAGCGACAAGTGTAATTGGGTCGGATAAAAATAATCGTATTCGATGGCATAACCGGGTCGGAATATTCGGGCCTCTTCAAATCCCTTGACCTGCCGAAGGGCCTTGGTCTGAACCTCCTCTGGAAGGGACGTCGAAAAACCATTCACATAAACCTCGACCGTATGCCATCCTTCGGGCTCAATGAAGAGTTGGTGGCGATCCCTTTCAGCAAACCGATTGATTTTGTCTTCGATGCTGGGGCAATAACGAGGCCCAATTCCTTGGATACGGCCCGTAAACATGGGAGACTGCTCAAACCCTTCTTGCAAAATTTCATGGACCCTTGGATCGGTGTAGGTAATCCAACAACTCATTTGCTGTTCCAGGGCCTTGCTTTCACGACGAAATGAGAATTTCCCGGGCCTTTCATCCCCTTTCTGCTCTTCCATCAACGCGTAATTCAAGCTACGCCCGTCCACCCTTGGAGGAGTGCCTGTTTTCATTCGACCACTTCCCAGCCCCTCGGCCTGCAATTGCTCTGTAATGCCGTAGGAGGCCGATTCTCCCGCCCTTCCTCCGCCCAATTGCTTTTCACCCACATGAATCAATCCATTCAAAAAAGTACCGGTTGTCAAAACAACCCTTGGGGCCCGAATCGCCAAACCCAAGCCTGTAACCACCCCCTCTACTTTGCCCTTGTTCAATAGGAGCTGTTTAACGGAATCCTGACGGAATCGAAGGTTGGGTATTTGCTCCAATCGATAGCGCCAATTCGCCGCAAACATAAATCGGTCGTTTTGGGTTCGGGGGCTCCACATGGCCGGCCCCTTGGACCGGTTCAGCATTCGGAATTGCAAAGCTGAATAATCCGATACCAGGCCCGACAAGCCTCCCAAAGCATCAATTTCTCGGAGGATTTGTCCCTTGGCAACCCCGCCCATGGCTGGATTGCAAGACATTTGGGCAATGGTCTGCATATTCATGGTTACCAAGAGCACCGAAGAGCCCAAATGGGCCGCCGCCGCGGCAGCCTCGCAACCCGCATGGCCTGCACCAACCACTATGATATCGTAATCCCAATGTTCCACGTAGAACGCCTTGAATGGCGACGCAAAAATAGCCTTATCCACCCCTGCTCTCTACGCCCTTGTGGCTAAAGCAAATATTCTTCTAAAGATGTTCCACGTGGAACAACCCGTTTAACGCTACCTCAAAGCCAGGGCTTTTTCTTCCAGAGATCGCATTTGTTTTTTCTGGGGCGGAGTCTTGTCATCAAAACCCAATAGATGAAACAAGCCATGGACCAAAACCCGGTGCATTTCATCTTCAAAGGTGGTCTTCCAAAAAAGCGCCTGTTCTCGAACCATGCCGGGGCTAATACAGCACTCCCCGTTAATCAATCGAAGCGATCCGGGACCCATTATGGAGGGATGACTTCCGGGTTCTGAATAATCAAAAGTCAAAATATCGGTATCCCCCTCATGGGCCAGATAGCGATGGTTGAGATCGGCCATCCAGTCGGAAGACCCAAAAGCGTAGGAAAGATGATCGATTTGGGCCCCATGATGGCTTGCAATCGTTTCCAGCCAAAGGCGAAGCATCCGCCGTTGACGCGGCAGAGAAGTCCCATCCGCCGAAACAAAGCGGATCATGGTTTGGGGGGACTTTGGCGGAGTTTGGTTTGATAACGCAAATTGCGCTCCCTGTAAAAGGCGTTAAGGTCCGGACCGGCGGGCTTGTAAACGCCCTGTACTTGTTTTTTGGCCTGTAAAGTCTTTTCTAGGTTTGCTTTGTAAGCATCGGACGCCTGCTGTCGGGCGCTTTCGGAAGAACGGCTCTGTTCCATTTCTCTTTCCTGTTCGGCTTTTTCGGCCTCCAACATCCTGCTTAAAATTTGCTGCTGACGCTGCAAGCTTTCACTCGTCATTTGTTTATTGACTAGTTCTTTTTCGCTCTGCTGCATTTGTTTCACGGCATCTTCAACCGCTTGCCGTCCCGGTTGCTGCCCTCCCTCTTTGTTCATTTCTTTCAGAATCTTCTCCATTTCGCGCCGAATAGCCTCTTGCTGAGCGACCATTTGTGCAAATTCTTTTCCTCCCTCCCCGCGGTTTGGTTTTTGACCTGATTTGGATTCTCCCTTACCCGGCCCTTTGCTTTTGCCTTGTTGCTCCTGCATTTGATCGCTGAGTTTCTTTTGCATACTGCGGAGCCTAGACATGCCCGAGCCGCCCGGTTTGGGCTTCTTGCATTGTTGATTCCCTGGCATTTGACTTGCTTTTTGTTCGGTCGCTTGCTGCAAGAGCTCCGACAAGAGGTTGGCCAAGTTATTGGCAGCCGTCATGGTGTATTGTTGACGGCCTTTAGCGCCACCAATGTCTCTTTGGGACATCCTTTCCAGTGTAGCCTTGTATTGCTCTTCCAATTCCTTGATTTCTTTTTGGACCGGGGCTTGAATTTGCCAAACCCTTCGAGAAAGAGCCTCTAGGCTGTCTTTAATCGGATCCATTTGTTCCCGCAAACCAAATTGCTCTCGGGATAATTGAACAAAGACCTGTGAATAGCCTGTTTGGTCCTTGAGTCTTTCCATGATATGCTCTTGGTCAAAGGAAAATTTCAATACCCGACCTAGCAACCTGCGCATCGCCCTCAGGTCTTCTTCCAATTCTTCCATTTCCTGCTGAGCGAGTTGTTCCTGCATTCGACTGCTCATTTGGCGCATCCCAGCGGCGGCTTTTTGTTGTTTTTGAGCGGCTTTGCTACGGTTTTGTTGATTTTTGGCTTGATTTTCGGCTTCTTCTTGGTCCTTGGTCACCTCATCGCCCTGCTCTTCTAAACCATCCAGGTCTTTGGGGCGCTCCAATTCCTTGTTTTTTTCTTTGGTCTTTTCCCATTCTTTGAGCAAAGATTCGGTTTCCTTGCGCAAGGCTTCCTGCTCTTCGGCGGCTTTGTTAAGATCTTGGTCTGCTTGCTTTGTTTGGGTGGCCAGGTCTTCTTGTTTTCGTGCCATTTCCTCCAGTTTCTTCATCGCCTTTTCGATCCGGTCTTCTACCTCTAATTCCTTGAAAAACTGCAACATACGATCCAGTTCTTTGCTCACCTTGCTCTGATCTCTTTCTAATTTCTCCAGCTGCTTTTGGATCTCCGGTTTGTTTGCTTCTTCTCGTAACATTTTTTCGATATTACGTAGCATTTCTTTCATTTCTTCGTTGAGCAATCGCTCGGCCATCTCCTTTATTTTCTCCTGTTTTTCAAGGATTTGGGTGGGCGTTTCGGGGGTCTGGTTTTGTTGTTGTAACTCTAATTTTTTCTGAAGCTCCTCGACCTCTTCAATGGCCTGCCTTTGCTCGTTTCTCAATTTCTCCAGGTCTTTTCTGTCTTCGAAGCCCCATTCTTTTTGTTGTTTGAGGCGGTCGGATAGTTTTCGGGCTTGTTTTTGGGCCTCTTGCATGTCCTTATCTGCCTTTTGGAACCCGGTAGCCGTTTCGCGGGACAGGGTTTCCAATGCCTGCTCTTTTTCGAGCTCCGATGCTACGCGCCATTCAAACAACGCGGAACGGGTACGCTTGAAGCCCCCGGGTTGATCGTTATCCTCTACTTCCACCCCGTAACGTACGCCGTCTCCGGGGCCCAAACCCAAGACGGAAGGATCCAATAAAAAGCCAAATTGTTTTTCAGCCATGCCGCCCTCCCAGGGTAAGTCCTTCGTCCTGATTTGGGATTCAAACTCGTTTTGACCGGCGGGTTTTACCCAAAAAATAAATCGCAAGGCCCTCAGACCGTAGTCATCCCAGGCCCTTCCACTTAGAAAAGGGGGCTCCGCGGCCAATAGTTGGCTTTGAGAGGACTTGTTTTCTGGATTTGGTTCCGCGGAAACAACCTCCACCTCCAAACCAGGCGGTGCATCCTCCACCAATTCAACACCAAAGGACAAGGTGTCCGGGCTTTGGCCCTGGTCGCTGTACAAAACCAACCCGTACGGTCCGCTTTGGCCTGGAAGCCAACGAAGAGCGTGTCGCTGTCCGGTACCGTTTCCTTGGACCTCCGCAGCGCGCAGAAGGGGGGATTCCCCCGAAGGAACCAAACCAAAGCCCGATGCGTGCTTGCTATCCATCACAAACCGAAGCGCCGTCCCCCGCGGAATCTGAACGTCCCCGCTGTTTAACAAGCGCTCCGCTGCTTTGCCGGTATGTGCAGGGTATTCAATGTGCAACTCTAGTTGCAAAAGGGTGGGGTTGTGGAAAACCGCGAGGTTCTCTTCGCTGGACCTAAACCCCGATGCGCTAAACCAAAAAGAAGAGGAACGGCGAACGTTGGGTACTTTGAAAGCAAAACGGCCCACTGAAAGGCGCCGCATCTTGTAAGCATGACCGTTCCAGTGAACAAAGGCCTCTTTGGGTAATTCATGGCCCTTGGTTTGGAGCTGAACATCCCAATCCGAACCCGCCTCTATCCTCAGGGGTGTTCCTTTTGCATCAAAATCAAAAGGCGCGGGCAATGTGTAACCAACGTCGTATCTCAAAATACGCTCGGTCCCCACCGACATCACCGACGGAACCCAAACCCACAAAACCACCCACAAAACCACCAATGGAACAACAGCCCAAGCATAGGGCTTCAGTTTGGACCAAGGAACGATCGCACCAAAAGAAAAAGGCTTCAACCACCCGTTTCGTTGTTCGAGGCTGGCCCCCACCAGGTCCAATGATCCCGAGCCCACGGCTAAATCCTGAAGCTCAACCGTATTAAGGAGTTTGTCCTGTATTTCTGGAAAATGGGCCCCAATTCGAAGAGCGGCTTCGCGCCGTGTCATACGGGGTAACCCTCCGTTGAGGCGCAACCAAGGAACCAATACCCACAAGCCCAAGACGGTTAGGTTCAACAAAACATACAGCACCAGGAGCAAGAGGCGCATCCCGCTGCCGATCCAGGTATAAAAGGCGCCCATTGCCATAAGCATCCAGGGCACAAAGAGCACAATCGCCCATATCAACAATCCACGAACGATACGCCATCGATAATAACGCCTGATGGTTTCATCCAGGCGCTTGTTGATATCGTTGAGGGTATTCATGAAGAACCTTTCCCTTCGAACAAGACCAGAGAAACCGGGCAATGATCCGAATGGACAGCGTCAGGATGCAAAACGGCCTCCTGCAAAGAATCTTTCAAGGAAAGGCTAATGCACTGGTAATCGATCCGCCATCCTTTGTTTTTGGCTCTTGCGCCTTGCCGGTACGACCACCACGAATAGCCCACGGTTTCTGGATGCAGGGTTCGATAGGTATCACAAAACCCTCTTTCCAAAAAAGAACCAAACCAGGCCCTCTCCTCGGGTAAAAAACCAGAAGATTGAGCATTGCTGACCGGGTCGTGGATGTCCATTGCTTGGTGACATATGTTATAATCACCGGCTATCACCAATCCGGGTAAGATAGCCGATAGGCTCTCGGCATAGGGGCCAAAAAAATCCAAAAAACGCATCTTGTAGGTCTGCCTTTCGTCCCCCGATGAGCCGGATGGCATATAAACCGTCATAAAGGAAAAATCGTCGTAATCCACACGAAGAATTCTTCCTTCGCTATCAATCCAATCTTGACCACAACCCCGAACAACCGCATTGGGCTCCCGACGACTCAAAACAGCAACCCCGCTATAACCAGGTTTGAGAGCTGACTCCGCATAAACCCGGTAACCGGCTGTTAAAAAAGGAGTCCAATCAAACTGATTTTCAAAAGCCTTGATTTCCTGCAAGCCGATGACATCAGGATTCTGGGCGATGAGCCAAGCGCTTAAACCCTTGGTTTCGGCCGCACGAATCCCGTTGACATTGTAGGTAATCAGCTTCATTTGACCAGGCCCGCCTTCAGAATACGTACATCGTTGATGGGGCGATCGGCGCCTCCCGTGGCGGATTTGGCAATTTTATCCAAAACATCCATTCCTTCAATGAGTTGACCAAAAACCGTGTACCCGCCATCCAAATGCGGGGTACCACCCAGGGTTCGGTAGATTTCTTTTTGTTCTTCGTTGTACTTGCGACCCGAACGGGCCTCCATGGAGGATAAATCGGCATCTTTCCAAGTACGACCTTGAACAATATAAAACTGTGAGCCACTGGACTCTTTGCGTGGATTCATGCCGTCACCCAGACGGGCTGCCGCCAATGCGCCTTTGCAATGAATGAAGGAATCAACAAATTCAGCAGGAACGGTGTATCCCGGACCCCCATTCCCCAACATTTGACCTTCTTTGGCATCGCGTGACTCGGGATCACCCCCCTGAATCATGAAGTCTTTGATAACTCGATGAAACAAAACCTGATCGTAAAACCCCTCGCGAACAAGTTTGAGAAAATTGTCCCGATGCAAAGGTGTTTCGTTGCTGAGTTTTAGAACCATACGACCTTCCGTTGTCTCCAAAAAAACAAGGGCCTCGGTGTTTTTGGTTGTGCCTTTGGGTTGTGAACCCCCTAGTGATTCAGCCAAGGAACGGTGAGGGAGTTGACCCAAAAAGAATAGGGACATAGCAGACCAAAAAACGGTGTTAGAAATCATTGTATAAATCATGGTTACAAATTTAATCTTTTCCTTGCATCGAATCGAGCTCCAGGAGGACCCTTTCAAAATCTTCATCGTTCTCCCGAAAATACTGAACAGCACAGGCCCGCAATAGGGATTCCTGCTCTGAAAGACCTCCAACCGAAGGCTTACGAAGAGGGTTGTAATGAGGCCAACCATGAGGATCCCTTCCGCTATACTCAAAATATTCAACAAAGGATAGAAGCTCACAAATCGCAATATGCATAAGGTCTTGCTTTTCTTCTTTCGTAAATTCCCGAGGACCCTGACCCAAAACATTCACCCCTACCAAAAAAAGAAGGGCATTCATGTCGGGTTTTTTTCCAAGAAACCGCTCAAGGTGCTGGATCAAAGCCGTCCATTCTCTAGCTTGCTCACTTAATTCAAGCCGACCTTTCAGTCGTTGTGCTAAAATATTCAATTGAGAACCTTCGCTCATGAGTTTGAGGGGGGATGAATCGAAAAAGAGTCGGCGTCTGCCAAAAAAGGATAAGCCCGTCGAAAAACCGCTAATGCATGGTTATCTAATACAACGCTGCAAAGGCCCTGTTGGTCTCCCATTTGGGCTAAAATTGATCCATCGGGTCCAACCACCATCGAAGATCCCTCGTAAACCGTCCCTGTACCGTCCGTTCCGACCCGATTAACACCAACGACATAAGCCTGGTTCTCAATGGCCCTTGCAACCAACAAAGAACGCCATGCAAGCGATCGGCTCTTGGGCCAATTAGCTACGCAAAGAATCACTTGATAGCCCTTTTGATTTCTAAGCCAAACGGGGAAACGTAAATCGTAACAAATGCTAGGCATCATAGACCAACCATTAAGTTCCCAAGCGCTCCTTTGCGAGCCAGAACGAAAATGAATATGTTCACCTGCTAGAGAAAAAAGATGCTTTTTGTCGTAGAATTGGTTGGGATCGGCATTTCCATGAACTGCAACCATTCGATTGTACAAAAAACCTTCCTCCAACACGGGTAGTGAACCGACCACAACAACATCGTATTGTTGTGCGGTTTTTTTCATCCAATCAAGGGTTCGTTCTTGATTTTTAAGGATATACTCCTTCGAATTAGTGATGTCCAAATCCGTAACAAAACCTTGGGCAAACATTTCGGGCAAAACCATAATTCCTCCTCTGGATTCCTCTGTTTTTTTCGTTGATAACAAGGAATCAAGTTCAAGAAGACTGGCATGCGGGTCGTTCCACACCGCAGCATTCTGAACCAAATGGATACGCAAAGTCTTAGATTCCAAGATATTGAAATAAATTATTCATCCCTTTGTTCATTTTTTCTTTGCTTTTGGCGAAGCACAAGCGCATCAACAAAGGACGGTCCGAAGGGTAATTTTCCATAAATGGAGAAAAGGGTATCATAGCACAACCTGCATTCAATGCCCATTCCTTTGCAAGCTCTACATCCGATATTTCTTTATTCAAAAAAGATCCATCAATCCATTGAAAATAAGTACCTTGAACAGGTATGTAACCAAAAGGCTTTCCTTCCAGGAGAGATAACAAAAAATTCCTTTGTTCCAAATAAAAATCTGCGATACTGCTACGAATGGTGTCCTTGGGTAAAAAAATTTCAAACGTTCTTTGCATCAAAGAATTAACACAAAAAACATTGTACTCGTGGCGACTTCTTAGTTTTTGGTTCCATGTAGAAGAACCGGCAGCGTAACCTAATTTCCATCCCGTGCAATGATAGGTTTTACCAAAGGAATGAACGACCAAAACACGTTCTTTCCAATCACCAAAATCCAAAAAACTTCGAAATTTATCTTCAAAAACCAGGTAGGCATACACTTCATCACCCAACAAATGCAATCCTGGATTCTGATTCATTATTTGATCAATTTCCTTGTAATCGGAGGGGTTAAGACAATATCCGGTAGGATTATGAGGGTTATTGATGATCCATAATTTGGTTTTTGAACCAAAGGCATCCCGAATACGATCCCAGTTCAAATAAAAACCTTGTAACAACGAAAATTCCATGGGTATCCGTACAGGAATCGCACCTGCCTGAAGGACAATAGGAGCATAGGAATCGTAAGCCGGATCAAGAAGCAAAACCTCATCCCCCGCTTGAACAAGGGATGAAATGGCGTCATGCAAGGCTTGCGTTGCGCCAGCCGTTACAGTAATTTGGGTCTCAGGATTCAAATTCACACCAAAATCCTCCTTCCAAATGGCTGATATTTGGTTTCGGAGACCCAACAATCCAAAGGATGGAACGTATTGGTAGTAATTTTCCTGCAAAGCTTCTTTAACTGCATCAAGCAGCAAGGCAGGAGGGGCATGGTCCGGAAAACCCTGACCGAGGTTAACCGCTCCGGATTGAGAGGCCCACCCATTGACCCTGGTAAAAATGCTGTTTTGATTTTCCATTCCTGAGAATCCAAAATTAAGGAAGCGTTACCCCATGGATTTGAACAAGTTTAATAATATAAAAAAAGTATTTTTTTTATTTCTATACTTTAGTGCTGTGGAAAAGTGGATAATCACTTATTCTTTGGTTATACACGGTTTTTTCCACCGCAAAACCCCAACTTGTAGGCTTTAAAACATAAATAAAGGCGTTTCCTCGTGAATTTGTTCAAAAGTGTATACTGGGTAGGTCAAAACTTATGCTTATCCACATAGAACAAGTACAGGGCCCTAGGTGGACAAAAGAAAACCAAAAAAATTTCAACCCGAAGCCGGGAGGGTTATACACGATTTATCCACGCCAAAAAGGGTGATTTACACATGTTTTCCATATAGCATCCGGTACCAAATAGCGGACCGAAAGGCCTTGGGTCAAACGCCGCCGCACAACGGTAGATGAAATTTCGATTTTGGGAGCATCGACTAATTCATGGGGAATAACGGAATCAGGCATCGTTCCTTCAAAATGCCGGGGGTAAACCCAAATAGTCCATCGATCCAGGATTACTTGGTAATCCTTCCATTTTTGGAAATTAAGTAGTTGATCCTCCCCCAAGAGAAGAACAAAACGGCGTTCAGGGTATTGTTTATCAAGATGGTCCAGGGTCCTAAACGTATAGGAAGGCAAAGGAAAATCCTTCTCTACCGTACAAAGCTTTAGCCGGGGGTTATCCCGAATGCAGGTTTCAATCCATTCCGCCCTGGTTTCAAAATCAAGCATTGAATCGCCGATTTTGAGAG
Organism: Bacteroidia bacterium; assembly: GCA_049317645.1. GTDB lineage: Bacteria > Bacteroidota > Bacteroidia > UBA7662 > UBA7662 > SYHX01. The sequence goes on along the minus strand of JBMOHV010000025.1, from coordinate 10,731 downwards.
GGTTCTGGGGGGAAAGCACCAACCAGACCTCGTTCATGGGCGGCAATGAAGCAAAATACTCCGCCAAAATGAGGTGGCCTTGGTGAACAGGATTAAAGGAACCAAAAAAAAGCCCGGTAAGCCCTTTCGATGGTTTTTCAGGACTTCCGGACGGGATAACCATGGCTTTCCATTAACTGATTCAAAAATTGATGGGCCTCCTCCAGGTGGTCGTTGGGGATGATGGCATCAAAGAAAACGGCTTGCTCGTTCTCCAAAAGGGCTTTTTCTAAACGCATTTGGATTTTGGCTTCGCTTTCTGTTTTGCGCTTGCGCAATCTTTGTTCCAAAATTGATAAATCCGAGACTCTCACAAACAAAGATACCGTCCGTTCTGGATAAGCTTTTTTGAAAGCCAAACCACCACGAACATCCAGGTCCAAAAGCAGGGATCTTTCGTCGCGTAGGCAATTCAAAACAGGCTGCCTGGGAGTTCCATAAAAATGACCAGGGTAAACCTCTTCCCATTCGACAAAGAAATCCGTTTTTATTTTGTTACGAAAATCCTCTTCGCTCACAAAAAAATAATCAACCCCGTCTTTTTCGTGAGGACGAGGCGCACGACTGGTATACGAAACCGAAAAATCAAAACCATCAAAAAAAGATTTAACATATCGTACAAGGGTTGTTTTGCCCGCACCGCTGGGTGCAGAAAAAACAAAAAACAAAGGTCTTAACATCTACAAAAGATTGGCCGATTGCTCCTTGATTTTTTCAAGCCATTCTTTGGCCATCACCACACGATGTTGGATTTCAAAATCCGATGCTTTGGAACCGATGGTGTTGATTTCTCTTCCCATTTCTTGGGCGACAAAACCCAATTTACGACCTTGTTCGGTGTCGTTTTTGAGGATTTGTTCCGCCAAATGTAGATGGGCCTGTAAACGGACGATTTCTTCAGAAATATCCTTTTTTTCGAGATAAAAGAGAATTTCTTGTTCCATCCGACCAGGATCCGGAGCAAAAGAACCGCTATGGGTTGGGTTGTTTTTCCATTCGTTGAGAAAGGACTCTATTTTTTGACGAACGGTGTGAGGTTTTTTGGATTCGTTACTACGGATATGGTCTAGGATGCCTTGAATTTCTCCAAGGTATTCCAAAACAACGGACGCGATCCCCTGACCCTCTTGAAAGCGAAATTCTTTGCAAAGGGCCAAAGCCTCCTGCAGCGCTTCTCGAAACGCAGCGACGGTTGCCTGGTCGGGCTCTGCACTGGACGCAAACAAATCAGTGTTATTTTGAAGGGCGTTTTTGTAAAGCAAAGGATGCCGGGTGGCCAAATGAACCCATGCTTGTGCAAGGTCAACGTTGTTGTTGGGGTCTTGATTTTTGGAAGCCAGCCAGCGCTGCCAGTCGGCCCATACTTCATCCAAGACTTGGAATTGCAGGCCCGTTGAATGAGCGGCGCCCTTGGGGCTTGATTCTTCAGCGTAGAGGCTAAGGGTTACTTTGCCGCGAATCAGTTCTTTTTGAAGGGTTTTGAGGGTTTCGGCCTCCAAAGGGGTCCAGGGATCTCCCCAGCGCCATTGGACATCCAAGCTTTTGCTGTTCAGGGTTTTGATTTCGAGCCGGTAGGTTTTGAGTGTTCCAACCATGGTGGCACGACCAAAACCAGTCATCGAGGTGGTTTTCATGTGGGCTCAAAATAAAAACGAACACGGGCAAAAACATCGTCTGCTGCATAGCCTTTGCCAAGCAAGAATCTGGATAGTTTGGCGCAGCGTTTTTGTCTTTCTTGAAATCGTAGGCTTTCTCCAGGAAGGATCATCGAATTCCATTTGGCTGTCGCCAGTTCGTTCAGGGCCGACTGGTTAGGATCCAATTCAAGACACCAGCGCCGGGCCTCTTCCAAATGGTCGCGCAATCCCCATCGAGTTAGTCCGTTACGTATTTTGTTCCAACCCCAACGGGCGCGCAGACAGCGATCGCGGCAATAAATCTCCACAAAACGGCGGTTATCCACAAAACGATCCCGCAAAAGTTTTTCCAAAATCGCCTGCCTCTGCTCGGGGTCAAGGGTTGTTTGGTCCAGACGGCGCTGGATATGCCAAACGCAACACTCTTTGCGGGAGCAGAGGGCCATCAAACGGCTGAGAACCGCTTGCGGATCCGAGGGCAGGTGTTTTTTCAAAAGTTGGCGCGAATCAGAAGACTTCAAATTTCGGTATTTTTACCCAATCCCATGAATATTACAGACGATCTTTCCTGGAATTTGCAACGCATCGCTTCCACGGTGAAGGGTTCGCAATGGCTTCTCCGCGGGCATGCCAACGACAGGCAGGTGCAAGAATGGGTTTTTGATACACGCCGTTGCACCAACCCCGAAGGAGCTCTTTTTTTGGCCTTGGCCGGCGAAAACAAAACGCGGGATGGTCATGCTTTTTTGGGGGAAGCTTATCGAATCGGAATACGGGTTTTTTTGGTCCGCCAGGGGGTGCATTACGAATGGCCTTCCGCGGATCCTAACCTGGCCGTATTAGCGGTTCCCGACCCATTGAAGGCCTTGCAGAGCTTGGCCGCGGAACATAGGCGCTGCTGGGGTGGCCCGGTTTGGGCCATTACAGGTTCCAATGGCAAAACCCAGGTCAAAGAATGGATCGCTGAGCTCATTCAAAGCCGTGTCGCGTTTGCCAAAACCCCGGGAAGCTTTAATTCTCAATTGGGTCTACCCTTGTCCGTCCTCGGCCTCAAAGCAGGACAGGATTTGGGGATTTTTGAAGCCGGCATTTCTCAAAAAGGGGAAATGAGCCCCTTGGCTCAAATTTTAGTCCCCCAAGGAGGCCTGCTCACCCATTTTGGGGAGGCTCACCGGGAGGGCTTTGACGGAATGGCCCAGAAGCTGCAGGAAAAATTATTACTTTTTGAAGGCTGTGATTGGGTGGTGGCCCGATTGGACTCCAATGCCTCGCATAGGTCGGTATGGAAAGAAACGGTGTTGCGAAGTTCGAATACCGTTTTTCATTGGTGGACCGATGACAAGGATGAAGATGATTGGTTTCGCGAATTGGAATCGGAGGGCGTAGCCCGCGAGCGATGGGTTCTTTGGAAACTTGTTACAAAAAGTGTTACAGAAAACGGCAGCACGCTGTGCGAACTTCAATCGGAGGGCCAAAGGACTCTTCGCTTTGAGGTGGCCGGTCGTGGCGAGGCCGTTTTGGAAAACATGACAGGAGCCGTTTTAATGATTGCGGCCGGTGGGCTTTGGAACAACGAATGGGCTCCCCGTTGCGCGATGCTGCAGACCCTGCCTATGCGCATGGAAATCAAGGAAATACCCGGCTCTTGTCGTTTGTTAAATGATAGTTATAGTTTGGATGCCGATTCCTTTCAGTTGGCCATGCGCGAATGGGCTTTGCAAGTAGGAGACTCGGAGGGCCTCATCATTTTGTCCGAACCCGATTCTTCAAAGTCTTCTAACCATGGTACCGGTTATCAAGACCCCTTCCTTCCATTTATTCAAATACTCCATCGCTATCCTTGGAAGCGATTGTATTTGGTTGGAGAAAATTGGCGACGGGTGGTATGGCCATCCAGCCCAACGCAAAGCGTCCAAGTTTTTGATGACACCGAAGAATTTCTTCTAAAATGGCCCCTGGATCAAAGCGAACATGCCTGTGTTTTGCTCAAAGGGGCTCGAAAATTTGGGTTTGAACGCATTGAACAAAAATTATTGGTACAGGGGCATCAAACCGTTTTGGAAATCGATTTGGAAGCCGTTCGGCACAACTATGGCATCTTTCGTTCCCTCAATCATCCGGGGGTTCGTAGCATGGTGATGGTCAAAGCCGGGGCTTATGGCAGTGGAAGTGTTGAAATTGCCAGGGTCCTTCAAGAGGCCGGTGCCGATTATTTGGCGGTCGCGACGGCCGGCGAAGGAATCGAACTCCGTCGAGGAGGAATCCAAACGCCGATCCTGGTGATGAACAGCGGTCCCACATCCACCGATACGGTGATTCAATACGGTTTGGAACCGGATTTGTATTCCTTGGAAGAAATAAGGCGTTGGAGCAAGTCCCCCAGGTCCCCTTCTTTTTTTCATATTCCCATCGATACCGGGATGCGACGCCTGGGTTTGGGGGCCGAGGATTTGGATGAAGCCCTTGATTTGTTGGCTCAAGACCCAGAAAAATTACGAGTTCGCAGCATTTACACCCACCTTACCTCTTCGGAGGATCCGGGCCAGGACGCTTTTAGTGCAAGGCAATGGAAAAGCCTGCTGGAATTTGTCCATGCTTTTGAGCAGCGATTGAGGTACAGACCCTGGGTGCATGCTTTGAATACCGCCGGGATTCTTCGATTCAACGAATACCAAGGCGACATGGTTCGTTTGGGACTGGGTCTGTATGGGCTGGAACCAACGACCCGGCTGCAGGAACGGCTAAAACCCTTGGCTCGTTTCAAAACCACGTTGGCCCAAACGCATCGCCTAGCGAAGGGACAAACCTTGGGCTACGGCAATCAGGGCGTGATGGCGCGTGATGGCATCGTGGGGGTTTTGCCAGTTGGTTACGCGGATGGTTTACCCCGGGCCTTGGGGCTGGGGCGCGTATTTTTTGAGATCAATGGTTGTACGGTACCGACGATAGGTCGTATTAGCATGGATTTTTGTTTGGTGGATCTGACCGATGTGCGGGCCGCTGTGGGGGACGAGGTTTTGCTGTGGAGCAATGCCCGCGATGTCAGGGCCTGGGCCGAAGCCGCTGGAACCATTCCCTATGAAATTTTGACCGGTTTGTCCCCAAGAGTGCAGCGGGTGTACATTCGGGGTTAAGAGCGGTTATTTTTGGGACCCGATAGAAAACAAGGCAGAAGCCCCGCCCGATTCGTTTATTCAATGTTATTTAAACCTCATCGCCCATTAAATCGGAAGCCTTTGGCCCTCCCTCTTTTGATCGTACTCCTGCTTTGGGGGCTAATGGCCAACCAAGGCTGTTCGAGTCGACGCAAAGGCCGTAACAAAAAATGCAACTGTCCTTCCATTGGGTGGAACTCGCCGTCCATCCCCTATCCAACAGCCGTTAACGCTGCGTCCGTACCAACCTCTATCTTAAGTTGATCGTATGCCTCAGCGTGAAGGAAGTTTAGACCAAGCCCCTATGGGCGTTCCGCTTTTGGTCGTTCGCTTGGACGAAAGCGACCTGTCTCTCAAATTGATGGAAATGGGATGTTTGCCTGGAGAGAAATTAGAAATTGTACACCGCGCAGCAAGCGGCGACCCTTTGGCTATCAAGGTGATGGAATACGTACTGGGTTTGCGGTCCCGTGAAGCAGCCGCTGTTTGGGTATCGTGGGGAGATACCCCCTTGCGCAATTTGTGGAATTCTCAGGAACCATGAGTTTGCCTCGAATTTATTTGGCCGGTAACCCGAATTCCGGGAAGAGCACGCTTTTCAATGCCCTGACCGGATTACACCACAAAACCGCCAATTTCCCCGGGGTTACAGTCGAAAGCCTTCAGGCCGAAATCGAACTTCGAACGGTCGGCAAATCGGTTTTGGTGGATTTGCCTGGCACGTACAGCCTTTACCCTCAATCTCAGGATGAATGGGTGGCCTGCCAGGTTTTGGTACAAGCGGCCAGTGAGGGCCTACCCACCTTGGTTGTCGTCGTTGTGGATGCGGCCAACCTCAACAGAAGCATGCTACTTATTAGTCAAATTCAAGAATTGGGTTTGAAGATGCAAGTCGTTTTGAATAAATGCGACCGTGTGGCCAGCCCGGGTATGAAAGGGGTGGTGCAATGGTTTGAGAATGAAATGAATATCAAAGCCTTGGTCTGCGATGCTCGCAAAGGGCTGGGGCTGAAAGAGGTGTCCAAAGCCTTTGACCAAAGGCTTTCGGAGGCCGGTCATCCGACCGCGTCCAACGAACCGAGCAACGGGGCGGCGTCCAACGAACCTGGCAACTGGGCGGCGTCTTGGAATCAAGTCTTTGGGCAGGGCCTGGAAGCCCAAAACACGGCTAGTGCCGCAGTTAGGGCCCGTCATTCAGCCGAGACCATCGACCGGTACCGCCGCATCAATCAATCCCTCAAAACCTGTCCCCTGCACGAAACCAAAGCCAAAGCGGCCCTACCCAACGGCCCCGATCTGGTTTTGCTGCATCCGGTTGGCGGAATCCTTGTTTTTGTTGCGGTGATGGCCTTGATGTTTCAGGCCCTATTTGCTTGGGCCTCCTATCCCATGGATTTTATTGAAAATATCATGTTATGGGCCGGTGAAAACCTGCGTCAAATTTTGGAACCCCGGTCAACAGCGCTGAGTCATTTGGTGACCAAGGGACTCATGCCTGGTATTGGAGGTGTTTTGGTTTTTGTGCCTCAGATTTTCTTACTGTTTTTGTTTTTGGTTTTGTTGGAGGAGAGCGGGTACATGGCCCGTGTTAGTTATTTGATGGACCGCAACCTCAAAAAAATAGGCCTTAACGGCAAATCCATTGTCCCGATGCTGGGCGGTTTTGCCTGTGCTGTACCCGCCATAGCAGCCACTCGTAACATTGTTTCTTGGAAGGAACGCCTGTCCACGATCATGATTCTGCCGCTGATGAGCTGCAGTGCGCGCTTGCCGGTTTATGCGCTTTTGATTCAATTTGCGGTCCCAGAGGGCTATATCCTCGGAATTTTTAGCTTGCAAGGGCTGACCATGATGGGTCTTTACCTGATGGGGGTGGTTGCGGCTGTGTTGTCGGCCTTGGTCATGAAATTCTGGATTCGCGAAAAAGGGCCTTCGTATTTTATGCTGGAAATTCCTGCTTATCAATGGCCTGTTTCTCGAAACTTATGGCAGGTTCCATTGCGTTATTGTTTGAATTTTGTGCAAGGTGCCGGCAAGGTGATTGTGATTGTTTCTCTGTTGTTATGGGTATTAGCCAGCTTTGGGCCGGGGTACAAAATCAGCGAAACTCTGACGGGAAAAGCGCCCCCCCCCGCCTTGGAAAAAAGCTATGCGGGCGTTTTGGGAAAGGCGTTGGAACCGGCCATACGGCCTTTGGGCTTTGATTGGAAAATTGGGATTGCCTTGGTGACCTCTTTTGCGGCACGTGAAGTTTTTGTAGGAACCATGGCGACGATTTACGGGCTGGAAGGGGACCCCAACGAGGATGGGAATCAACTCCAACTCAAAGAGCGAATGCAAAAAGACACGGTGGAAGGGAGCAAGGAGCCCTTGTTTAACCGGGCCACTGTTTGGTCTTTGTTGGTTTTTTATGCCTTTGCCCTTCAGTGCATGAGTACCGTAGCCGCCACCAGGCAGGAAACCCGCTCCTGGAAATGGCCGCTGATTCAGTTGTTTTACCTCAGCGCTTTGGCTTATTTGGCCAGCCTGGCGGTTTATCAATGGAGTCTTTGAGATCGTCGTGGAGCAGGATTACAAGAATCGAAGCAGCCTGACGCCCCTCATTAAGCCCCTGCTGGCTTATATGAGCGAAGAAGCCGCCGTATGGGTGGCCCAATTGCTGGTGGTCCATGGCGTGGAACTGGTGATCACTCGGGAAAGAAGCTCCAAATACGCGGATTATCGTCCGCCATGGCGCCAAAAAGGCCACGTTATCACGCTCAATGCCAACCTCCGCCCGCTCAGTTTTCTTTTGATTTTTTTGCACGAATACGCCCATCTTTTGACCTGGGTTGAAAGCGGACCCCGAGTCCGACCCCACGGTCCGGAATGGGCGGCTGCCTATGCCCGGTTAGTTCACGGCGCCATCCGAAGGGGCTATTTTCCCGAAGCGATGCACGGTCCTCTGCGCCGCGCCATGCGACAACCGCAGGTTTCGGGCTGTGCCCAACCCGAGCTCATGGAATGGTTGCGACAGTTTGAGGGTCAAGAAGAGGGCTGGCTAACCCTGGAAACCCTGGAACAAGGCGCTCGCTTCGAAACCAAAGCCGGCATGGTTTTTGAAAAGGGACCCAAAGGCCGAACGCGTTATCGCTGCCGCCGGATACCCGGCGGTGCTTATTATGTTATACACCAAAGCTTGTTGGTTCGCCCTTTGAACGAATTAACGAAGTCCACTTAGGTTTTCTGCGGCCAGTGTTCGAATTCGGGCCGAAGGGTGAAGCTTTAGTTTTTCATAAAAAGCCAACCCCCTTTCTTTTTGGTTTAGTCGCAGGATCGCCCGGTTGTAATCCTTGAGCCACGTTGGGTATTGCCTCAACGAACGGGAATCACGCAACTGCATAAGACTTTTTTCGAGGTATTGAAGGGTTGTTTCTTGACCAAAATCGGCATAAAACCCAAACAGCGCACCCACCATACTGCTTTCGTTTTGAAGCCCTTGCGCAATTTCTTCTGCTTGATTGGGATTGGTTTTGGCGATGGGGCGCAGGGCCGCCGCCGTTACCAAAAGGGAGGAATCGGTGGCTATTTTTTGTTCCAACCAACCAAGCGGTAGCGCTTTCCCTGAATCGGCGGTTTCAATTAATTTGAGCAAAGCTTTTTGACGTACCTGGGAACGGATGTCTTTTTCGGCCGTGCGTACGAGCAAACCATAGAGCAGGGCGTCCTGTTTTAGCAAAGAGGCCGGAATTGCATCGGCGGCCAGACCCCGAATGACCGGCGAAGGATCGCGAAAGGCTCTCGCCATCAGGTCTTGGTAGGTAACGGCTTCGGTCATGCGATTGGGGTCGGACCAGGCCCCCCAAAAGCGTTGAGCGTTCTGCACAAGGGCCTCGAAGGCTCTTTTGCGGTCGTAATAAAAGGGTGAACCCCTAAATTGTTGGACAAATTCATCAAAGGTGCGGCCATCGTTGTATTCACACAACAAAATCCGCCCCAGGTTATGCCCCGTCCAAACGGGTCGAGGAAAATCGAAACGGAACTCCTGAACCTCTCGATCAAGGATCACGGTGCGGGCCGTTGATGAATCAAAGAAATAAAATTCCAATTGAACGGGCAGGCGAAAAGTCCGCCCCGGCAAGGCGCTGTGTTTTTGGCGAAATTCAAAAACACATTGTTTATTCAGACTATCGTACCGGTAGTTCATGTCCACAATCGGGTGGCCCTTGGACAAAAACCACTGGTTAAAGAAGATCTGCAAATCCCTTCCGGTAACCTCCTCGCAAATCAAACGAAAATCATGAATTTCGGCTGATTTATAGGAAAAACGGGTTAGATAAAGGCGGATGGATTCAAAGAAAGCGCGGTCCCCAATCTCGTTTCGTAACATATGAAGAATACGTCCCCCCTTGGCGTAGCTGTGCCGGTCAAACATGTCTTCGTTGTTCTCGTAGTAATAGCGAATGAGGTCCACCTGTTTGCGTTTGGATTCGGCCAAGTAATCCCGCAGGTTGCCCTCCAGGGCCGCATCGGCTTCTTCGGGACCGTAAGCGTGTTCGTACCAAAGCGGGGTGCCGTAGGTAGCGAAAGACTCGTTGAGGCTGAGGTTGCTCCAGCTTTCACAGGTAACCAGGTCTCCAAACCAATGGTGGAACATTTCGTGGGCAACGGTTCCTTCGGCCGATCCGTCCACCAATTCCCTATCGGAACGCTGCGCCCATTGTCCAAAGACCACGGCCCCGGTGTTTTCCATCGCCCCCGACACGAAATCCCTCACCGCGATTTGGTGATACGAAGACCAGGGATAATCCACCCCTAATTTTTGGGAATAATAAGTGAGCATATCCTTGGTTCGGTGGAAGATGCGCTCGGCCTGCGGGGCGTAGCGGGGTTCGACGTAGTAGTGTACCGGAATCGTGCGCCAACGGTCTTTGACCACCGCAAAACGACCAGCCGCAATCATCGCAAGGTAAGGGGCATGCGGCAAACGATGCTCCCAAACGTCGGTTCGTGTTCCATCGGCGTTGAGGCGTGAAGAAGTCATAAGGCCGTTCGACAAAGTGACCATGGAAGTATCGACCGTCAGGGCAATGTGTTGGGTGGTCTTTTGGTTGGGTGCATCGATGGTGGGGAACCAGCAAGAATTGTGGTCGGTTTCTCCTTGGGTCCAAACCTGCCAGGGCTTGTCGGGGTTCACCGAGTCAGGGCGGATGAAATAAAGACCTTTTTCGCCTTGGATTGCGGCGGAGCCTGGGCCGGCTTTCAAGGAATCCGGGGATGCCGTGTATTCCATGTGGATTTCAAAACGAGTCCCTGGTTCGAGGCGACGGGGTAGATTAAGAGTGACCACTTGGCGATCGTAGGTGTAGAGGGGTTGGAGACTCCGGGTAGAATCCGCATCCAGGGTACGGAACGAAAGACGATGGATTTCAAAACCTTGGGCGTCCAGTTTCACTTGTTGAACGGGGTAAAAGCCCACCGCAGCTTCGATCCAGGCCTTGCCGCGCAACTGAGCACTCTCAAAGAGCGGACGCAGCTCGAGTCGCGTGTGGATTAGGCGCACATCCAGTGACCTCGAGGCCCGGTACAGGGTGGTCCAAGCCGCATCAGCCGAGGTGTCTTTGGCTGGTTGGAGCCCCGCATTTCCGGTTTCGGAACGGGCAGGCCCTGTTGTTCGGGCGACCGAAGGCGACCGAAGGCCCTGGCTAAGTGGCCGGCATGCACCCCAAACGAGGGTTAGGAGGAGCAAAAGGAGAAAGGATGGCAAAGACAAAGTCCGGTGGGTTCTCATGGTCGCGTTGGAGTTTAATTTCGCAAACTTATGCACCACGATAAGTTCTCCAACAAAGCCATGATTCTTTGGGGTGATCAACCGGTTGAGGTTGCATCGGATGCTTTGGGTCAGGATTTTAGGGTGGAAA